>JAFKGG010000367.1 GCA_017307915.1 Burkholderiales bacterium
GCGGCCGATCACGATGCCGCCGCCGATGCCGGTGCCGTGCAGACTGAACATGATGAAGGTATCCCCGTTTATTCCTCGCCGAAGCCTTCGTCGACCAGCTTGACCAGCGCATCGACCGCTTCGTTTTCGTCGCCGCCCTCGGCCTCGATCAACAAGGTGCTGCCCTTGGCCGCCGCCAGCATCATCACTCCCATGATGCTCTTGCCATTGACGCGGCGACCGTTCTTGGTGAGCCAGACCTCGGATTTGAACTTGGAGGCGGTGGCGGTCAGTTTTGCCGATGGCCGGGCATGCAGACCCAGCTTGTTCACGATGACCGCTTCAGCTTGCCGCATCGTCGGGGGATCCTTGCGAAGGTGTCGTCGAACCGGGGTTCGGGGAAGGAGATGCCGCGGGCGCCGGAGCCGGCACCGGCGGCTCGGGCAGCGCCGGCTTGATCGCTTCCCTGCCGGCCTCGATCAGCAGATCGAACAACTCTTCGACCGGCATGCGCCGATGCGAGATCGCTTTCAGCAGCAGCGGCAGATTGACGCCGGCCAGCACGCAGACGCGATGCGGTTCGGCCAGCCGCATCGCGATGCGCGATGGCGTGGCCCCGTACAGGTCGGTGAGCACGACGACGCCGCTGCCGTCGTTGATGCGCGCCAGCAGCTCGCGTGCCGCATGGCAGGCGAATTCGGGGTCTTCGTCGGGAATCACGTCGAGCGCCGCCACCTGAGGCGGCAGGCGCCCGAAGATGTGGCGCAGGCAGTGCACGAGCGCTGTGCCCAGCGGCTCGTGCGAAACGACCATGATGCCGATCATCTGCTTTGCACCGCCGCCTCCAGCGCGTCGATGAACAGCCGCGCCACGTCGTAGCCGGTCTGCTGGCGGATTTCCTGGAAGCAGGTGGGACTGGTGACGTTGATCTCGGTGATGTAGTCGCCGATCAGATCGAGCCCGACCAGCAGCAGGCCGCGCGCGGCCAGCACCGGCGCCAGCGCCTCGCCGACCTCGCGATCGCGCGCCGTCAGTTCGCGCGCCACGCCGCGTCCGCCGGCAGCCAGATTGCCGCGGAACTCGCCTGCCTTGGGAATGCGCGCCAGGCAATACGGCACCACCTTGCCGCCGATCAGCAGCACGCGTTTGTCGCCGTCGCGGATCTCGGGCAGGTAGCGCTGCGCCATCACCGAGCGACCGCCGAATTCGTTCAGCGTTTCGATGATCACCGACAGGTTCGGATCGTCGCGCTTGGCGCGAAACACCGAGGTGCCGCCCATCACGTTGAGCAGCTTGAACACGGCTTCGTCGTGTTCTTCAACGAAGGCGCGCAAATCATCGGCCGAACGCGTGACGATGGTGGGCGCCACGAACTGCATGAACTCGGCGATCGACAGCTTCTCGTTGTGATCGCGCACCGCGCGCGGATCGTTGAACACCTTGGCGCCCTGGCGCACCGCGTTTTCGAGCAGATAGGTGGAGTAGACGTACTCCATGTCGAATGGCGGATCTTTGCGCATCAGCACCGCGCCGAAGGCCTCGAGCGGCTCGCGCGCGGGCTGGCCCAGTTCATACCAGTCATCGCTGCTGCCGGTGGTGTCGGTCAGCCGCAGCGCACGCGCGGTGGCCAGCGTGCGGTCGCCGATCAGCGCCAGCTCGTGCTGCTCGCAGACGAACAGCTCGTGGCCGCGCGCGGCGGCCTCGACCATCATCGCGTAGGTGGAATCCTTGTAGGTCTTGATCAGCGGCAGCGGATCGAGAATCACCAGCAGACGCATTGCGCAATGCTCCGTTTCGGTTCAGGGCACCGGCCGCGTTCAGCCGTAGCGCGACTGATCGGGGTCGGTTTGTTCGAGTTCGATCGCCGCGGCCAACGCCGCCAGCCGCGCCACCACGCCATAGACGTAGAAGCGGTTGGGCGGATGTTCGACCGACACGCTGCGATCCGGCAGGTTGCAGCTCGACGCGAACGGCAGCGGCACGAAATGCATGCCGGGGGCGTTCAAGTTCTCGTCGCGTGCGCGCTCGGCGTGCACGCGATAGAAGCCGCCGACCACGTAGCGGTCGATCATGTAGACCACCGGCTCGGCCGCGCCGCCTTCCACCGTCTCGATCGTATGCACGCCTTCTTGCAGCAGCACGTCGTGCACTTGCAGGCCTTCCTTGACCACGGCCATCTTGTTGCGCTGCTTGCGATTGAGGTTGCGCACCTCGGATGCATCGCGCACCGACATCACGCCCATGCCGTAGGTGCCGGCATCGGCCTTGACGATGACGAACGGCGTGTCGGTGATGCCGTATTCCTTGTACTTGGCGCGGATCTGCTTGAGCAGCGAATCGACGTTGCTGGCCAGACAGTCTTCGCCGGTGCGCTCCTGGAAATCGATCTGGCTGCAACGCGCGAAATACGGGTTGATCAGCCACGGATCGATGTCGAGCTGCTTGGCGAAACGCTTGGCCACGTCGGCATAGGCGGCGAAGTGCAGCGACTTGCGGCGCACCGCCCAGCCGGCGTGCAGCGGCGGCAGCAGCACCTGCTCGTGCAGATCCTTCAGCACCTCGGGAATGCCGGACGACAGGTCGTTGTTCAGCAGGATCGAACACGGATCGAAATCGTGCACGCCGACGCGGCGGCCGCGCCGCAGCAGCGGCTCGACGATGATTTCCTGCCCATCGGGCAGCGGGATCGGCGTGGCGCTGCTGATCTCGGGATTGAGCGTGCCGAAGCGCACGTTCAGGCCGGTCTGGCGCAGGATGGTGGCCAGCCGCAGCACGTTCTGCAGGTAATAGGTGTTGCGCGTGTGATTCTCGGGAATCAGCAGCAGGTTGCGCGCGTCGGGGCAATACTTCTCGATCGCCGCCATGGCGGCCTGCACCGCCAGCGGCAGCATTTCGGCCGACAGGTTGTTGAAGCCGCCCGGAAACAGGTTGGTATCGACCGGCGCCAGCTTGAAGCCGGCATTGCGCAGATCGACCGACGCATAGAACGGCGGCGTGTGATCCTGCCACTCGAGCCGGAACCAGCGTTCGATCTGGGCCGTGGCGTCGATGATGTGGCGTTCGAAGTCCTGCAAAGGGGCGGACATCGCGGTAACGAGATGTGGAACCATGGGATCGCCAGCGAGGGAATTGGCGGATTGTAGCGCCGTCGCCGAGGGCGATCTTTGCGTAGGGTCGAACCCCGGCCGCGGGCCGCGACGGCGCCCGGGGGCAAGCCGAGGCCCGGCCCACCCCTCGGGAAAACACTAACCCGACCGTTCGATCAGCGTCCGTTGAACGGCGCCGGCTGGCCATCAGGCAGGCCCAGCGCCGTGCCGCCGGCCAGCGCCGCCGTCGCCGTGGCCGCGGTCGCACCCGTGGCCGCCCTCGGCAGCGCAGCGGCGACGCGCTCGGGCAGCTTGGCGATCGCCGTGCAGGCCAGCGCCGCCAGGTACGGCAGCGACTGCAATGCCAGGATCGTCATCCACATCGCCGATTCGATATGGCCGGGCTGGCGCGTGACCGCCATGCCGAGCACGCAGACCCACAAGCCGGCCAGCAGCAGGATTTCCTCGCGCACGGCGCCATAGCCGTCGCTGGCCGCGCCGCTGCCGGCGGCCGGCTTGCTGCCCTTCTTGGTGATCTCGAAGACGGCACGCCGGAACGCCAGGCCGCTGAACACGCCACGCGCGATCGCGTGCGACAGGCCCATGCCGGCCAGCGCCGAGCCGGCGATGTCCAGCGGCGTGCAGCCGACGCGGCGCCAGTACAACAGCGGCCCGAACAGCGCCTTTGCCGCGAAGAAGACGAACAGCGGCACCATGAACAAGGTGATCGGCAGACTGAAATACTGCGGCGCCGCGAGTATGCCGACCGTCCACGCCATCGCGGCGATCGCAAACACCAGATGCAGCGCATCACCCAGCCACGACAGCCAGCCGGTGAGGAAGTGGAAGCGCTGGCCAGCGCTGAGCCCCGCGCCGCGCACCAGCGTCTGCCAGTGGCCCTTCAGGATCTGCATCGCGCCCTGCGCCCAGCGGCGGCGCTGCTTGCGGAATGCGGCGAAATCGTCGGGGGGCAGCCCACGGCCCATGACGCGATCGACGTAGACGGTGGAGAACCCGGCGTCCATCAGGCGCAGACCCAGTTCGGCGTCTTCGCAGATCGTCCATTCGGCCCACTGGCCGTGCTCGCGCAGCGCCTGCGCGCGAATCAGCGTCATCGTGCCGTGCTGGATGATCGCATCGCGCTCGTTGCGATGGTGCATGCCGATGCGGAAGAAACCGTCGTACTCGAAGTTCATCATCCGGCGAAACGGCTGCCGCGCCCAGTCGCGATGCGCCTGCGGCGCTTGCACCACGGCCACCTTGGCGTCATCGAAGTGGCCGACCAAGGCCCTCAGCCAATCGCGCCTGACCACGTAGTCGGCATCGACCACGCCGACGATCTCGGCCGCCGGATCGGTCTGCTGCAGGCCAAAGTTCAAAGCACCGGCCTTGAAGCCGGGCCAGCTCGGCAGATGGAAGAACCTGAAGTTCTCGCCCAGCCGCGCCACGTGCTGCTCGACCGGCCGCCACAGCGCTTCGTCCTTGGTATTGTTGTCGATGACCAGTACTTCGTAGTTGTCGTAGTCGAGCGCGCGCAGGCTGTCGATGGTGGCGATGACCATCTCGGGCGGCTCGTTGCAGCAGGCCAGATGGATCGACACGCGCGGCTGGCGGGCGTCCGCCGCCAGCGGCTTGGGCCCGAAGACGCGGCGCAGGTTGCCGGGCCAGAACATCTCGACGAACTCGAAGCCGTTGGCCAGCACGATGGCGATCATCGCCAGCAGCGACGGCAGCAACACGATCAGTGCCAGCCAATCGGTTGGGCTCAGGTAGTAATCGAAAGGCAGCGCCACCAGCCACACCAGCAGCGATGCGCTGGCCTGGATCAGCGCCGCGAACATCAGCCGGCTGGCCAGCCGCAAGTGCGAGAAGGCCGCGCAGAACCACAGGATCGGCAGCAGGGCCAGCAGCGAGGCTGCCAAGGCCTTGCCGCTCCAGTGCGGGTCGGACAGCACCGGCCCTTGCATCGCGAATTTCGGCGTACGGTCGGCGTGCATCACGCCCCAATAGGCGCCGGCGCGGCCTTCATTGGCCACTTTCCACGGCTGGTCGATCGCTTCCATCAGGAAGTAATCGAGCTTGCGCGCCTTGGCCAGCGCGACGAACTCGCGCACGAAACGCGCCTGCTGATCGGGCGTGGCATAGGCGCCGTCCCGGCGGTCGCCCTGGCTGGGCCAGCCGATCTCGCCGATCAGGATCTTCTTGCCCGGAAAGCGCCGCTGCAACTGATCGAGGCGATCCATCGCATAGCTGAGCGCTTCCTGCGCCGGCACGCCCTCCCAGTAGGGCAGCAAGTGCACGGTGATGAAATCGACGTGGCGCACCAGCTCGGGGTTGCGCATCCAGATGTGCCAGGGTTCGGCGGTGGACACCGGTACGTCGAGCGTGCGGCGCAGCTCGTTCAGATAGCCGATCAGCTCGCTCAAATCGAGATCGCCGCGCAGCATCGATTCGTTGCCGGCGATGACGCGGTCGATGCTGTGCTCCTTGTCGACCGCTTCCTTGATGGCTTCGATCTCGCGGCGATTGTTCAGCGAGCGGCGATCGAACCAGACGCCGGCGGTCAGCCGCAAGCCGTGCTGGCCGGCCAGCGCCGGCAGTTCGGGAAATTCGCTGGCGCTGTACGTGCGGATGCGCTGCGTGTGCCGTGCGAGGGTCGCCATGTCGGCGTCGATCTCGCGCGCCGATGGATACTTGCGCTTGATCGGATCATCCCAGCGTTGGAACACGTTGTAGGCCATGCCGACGACTTTGTCGTCGACGTCGGGCGCTTCGATCGGCGGATGCAGCATCTGCCAGACGAACAGGTTGGCCAGCACGACCAGCGCGGCTATCGCAGCGGCCTTGATGCGCGCCGGCATCGGCAGCGCGCCGACGTGATCACGAAGCGTGGAGTGCAGTCGCCAAGCCGACCCGCGGCCCGAACTGCCGCCGCTCATGTATGACATCGATGAAAACCTCTTGAGACGAACGCTGTACCGACCTTAAGGCCAAAAGTGATGCAAGCTTCGAACGAGCTCGCAAACTGAATCAAACGAATCGGCGTCGCGTGGGTTGACGCCGCAGGGCCGGAACGCCGGCAGCCGCGCAGGCTGGGTTCCGGCGTCGGCCCATCTCTAAGCAATCGATATGCCCGTTGCCCTGCGCACCCTGATCTGGTCATCACTGTTCTTGCTCGCTGCGCTTGGCTGGTGGTGCTTGCAGGGCTGGCCGCGCGAGGTGCCCGAAGCAGGCGTCGAGCGCGTCGCATGCGTGTCGTACGCGCCGTTCCGCCTGCCGGGTGAGTCGCCGTTCGACGCCACGTTTCGCGTCGCGCGCGAGCGTATCGTCGACGATCTGCGTCTGCTGGCGCCGCGCACCCGCTGCGTGCGCACCTATTCGATCGACCAGGGGCTCGATCAGGTGCCCGGCGCGGCACGCGAACTCGGCATGCAGGTGCTGCTGGGCGTGTGGATCGGCCGCGACCGCGACAAGAACCGCGTCGAGCTGGAACGCGCACTGTCGCTGGCCAATGCGCATGCCGACGTGGTGCGCGGGCTGATCATTGGCAACGAAGTGATGCTGCGGCGCGAATTGCCCGAGCGCGAATTGCTGGCCTTGCTGCAACAGGCGCAGGCCGCCACCGCGGTGCCGGTCACTTATGCCGACGTGTGGGAGTTCTGGCTGCGGCATCCGCAGCTGGCCGCTGCGGTCGATTTCCTGACCATCCACATCCTTCCCTACTGGGAAGACGAGCCGGTCGGCGTGGCCGCCGCGGTCGAGCACGTGCGCGACGTCTATCGCACGATGCAGCAGCATTTCGCCGGCCGCACGATCCTGATCGGCGAGACCGGCTGGCCGCGCGCCGGCCGCGCGCGCCAGCAGGCGCAGCCGGGCCGCGTCGAGCAGGCGCGTTTCGTGCGCAGCTTCGTCGCCGCGGCGCAGACCGAAGGCTTGCCCTACAACCTGATCGAGGCCTTCGATCAACCGTGGAAGCGCAGGCTGGAAGGCGCGATGGGCGGCTACTGGGGCTTGCTCGACAGCGCGGGCGAGGCGGCCTTTCCATGGCACGGACCGGTGACGGCAGATGAGCATTGGCGCGGCGGGCTGGCTGCCGGCGGTGCCGGCCTGCTGCTGGCCGGCACGATCGCGTGGGCACGACGGCAGCGCGGCATCGCATGGCTGGCGCAGACGCTGGCCGGCGCGGCGATCGGCGCGGTGCTGTTCGCTCAGTGGCGTTATGCGCTGAGCTGGCATCGCGATGCGCTGGAACTGGCGATCGGCGCCGGCGGCGCAATGCTGGGCGCGGTATTCGGCTGGCTGGCAGTGGCGCGTGGCAGCTCGGCGCGGGCGCTGCGCATCGCCGGACCATTGCCGGGTATATATCGGCTGCTGAGCCTGCGCGCCGACGCTGCCGATGCCGCGCATACCTCGACAGCGCCGCACGATGCCGCGTTGTCGCTGCTGCGCGCGCTGTTTCTGCTCGGCGCCGCCGCGACGATGCTGCTGCTGGTCTTCGATGCGCGCTACCGCGGTTTTCCGTGGCCGCTGTTCGCCCTGCCTGCCGGCGCGCTGCTGCTGCTGGCCGCAGCCGGTGAGCGCCTGCCGAACGATGCTCGCGAAGAACGCTTGCTGGCCTGGATCGTGGTGCTTGCCGCGCCGCTGGTCATCGCCTTCGAGCGGCCGACCAACACCGAAGCGCTGGCCTTCGTGGGACTGCTGCTGGTGCTGGTGGTGGCGGGCTTCGGTTTTCCTCATCGATCGATGTATCGCGCTCCCGAACGCACCAGCACCATCGCGCCGAGCAGCGCGCCCAGCACCGACGGTTCGAACGAATAAAGCACCAGCCCGGCGCTGCCGAGCACCAGCGCCGCCTGCGCCCAGCGTGCGTCGCGGCGCCAGGTGGCATAAGCACCGGCAGCCAGCGCCGCCCAGCCGATGCCTTGGGTGGCAAACGACAGGACCAGCGCCGAGCGCGCCGCGCACCAGCCGCTCCATGGTGCGGGATCGCAGGCATGCGCGATCGCCGCAGGCTCGACGGCCAGGTGGCGCAGCAGCTCGGCAACGATGAGCGCGACCAAGGCCGGCCAGCCGGCGCGGGCGAGGCCGCGCAGCATGGCAGGCAGTGGCAGGGCAGCAGCGGTCATCCGAGGTGAATGGATCGATGAGGCCGCGATTGTAGGCAATGTGAAGGCAAGGGCACGGCCAGAAGCCTGGCAACGCGGCATGGTTTGATTTGCATCGCCAAGAAAAAACGGGGCGGACCCGAAAGTCACGCCCCGCCTCGTTCCCATCGTGCCTGCGCGCAGTCGCGGTGGGCACGGTGCGCGCCGCTTGCTGCGGCGCTTGCCGCCGCGCTCGCCGCCGCGCGCAGCCGCTCACTTCACAGGTGATAGGCGGATTCGCCGTGCGACACGATGTCCAGCCCTTCGCGCTCCTCGTCTTCAGCCACGCGCAGGCCCAGGATCATGTCGACGATCTTGTAGCAGATCGCCGCGACCACGCCCGACCAGATGATGGTGATGATCACACCCTTGAACTGCACCGCGAGCTGGCTGGCGATCGAGAAGTCAGCCGGGCCGGTGCCGCCCAGGCCGGGCGCGTTGAACACGCCGGTGAGCAGCGCGCCGACGATGCCGCCCACGCCGTGCACGCCGAATACGTCGAACGAATCATCGCCGCCATGCAGCCGCTTCAGCCCGTTGACCGCCCACAGGCAGACGAAGCCGGCGACCAGGCCGATGACGATCGCGCCCATCGGCCCCACCAGGCCGGCAGCCGGCGTGATGCCGACCAGGCCGGCCACCGCACCCGAGGCAGCGCCCAGCATCGAGGCCTTGCCGCGCGCCATCGCTTCACCGGCGCACCAGGCCAGCGTGGCGGCACCGGTGGCCAGCAGCGTGTTCAGCAGCGCCAGCGCGGCACCCGCGGTCGATTCCAGGTTGGAGCCGGCGTTGAAGCCGAACCAGCCCACCCACAGCAGCGAGGCACCGACCATGGTCAGCGTCAGCGAATGCGGAGGCATCGCTTCGCGGCCGTAGCCCAGGCGCTTGCCGACCATGAACGCACCAACCAGGCCGGCCACGCCGGCGTTGATGTGCACCACGGTGCCGCCGGCGAAGTCGAGCGCGCCGTCCTTGAACAGCAGGCCTTCGCTGTACCACACCATGTGCGCGATCGGCAGGTAGCTGAACGTGAACCACAGCACCGAGAACAGCAGCACCGCCGAGAACTTGATGCGTTCCGCGAACGAGCCGACGATCAGCGCGGTGGTGATGCCGGCGAACGTGGCCTGGAACGCAACGAACACGTACTCGGGCAGCTTGATGCCTTCGCTGAAGGTGTCGGCCAATGTCTCCAGCGACACGCCCTTCAGGAAGATCTTCTCGAATGACCCGAAGAACGAGCCGGTACCGGTGAAGGCCAGGCTGTAGCCGTAGATCACCCACAGCAGCGTGATCAGCGAGAAGACCACGAACACCTGCATCAGCACCGACAGCATGTTCTTCGTGCGCGCCAGGCCGCCGTAGAACAGCGCCAGACCCGGCACCGTCATCGCGATGACGAGCACGGTCGACACCATCATCCACGCGACGTCACCTTTGTCCACGGTGGGCGCAGCCGCGCCTGCGGCGGCGGCGGTCGCAGGCGCAGGCCCGGCCGGCGCAGCATCGGCAGGCGCCGAGGGCGCAGCCGGTGTTGCGGCGGCCGGTGCCGCGGCGGCCGGTGCGGCCGACTCGGATACGGCCGGCGCTTGCGCCAGCAGCAAGGGCATAGTGGCCTTAGCCGATGCCTCGGCGGCGGAGCCCGGCTGCGCGGCATGCGCCGCGACAGGTGCCAGCAGCAACGCCAGGCACAAGGCAAAGACTCGGGTCAGGGATTTCATGAGAGAAGCCTCCGATAGCGGATACGTGCGCGCCGATGCGGCGTGGGCGATCCGTGCGCTCACAGCGCCTCGTTGCCGGTTTCACCAGTGCGAATACGCACGACTTGTTCGAGGTCATAGACGAAGATCTTGCCGTCACCGATCTTGCCGGTGCGTGCCGAACCTTCGATCGCTTCGATCGCGCGATCGATCAGTGCGTCGGCAACGGCCACTTCGATCTTCACCTTGGGCAGAAAGTCGACGACATACTCGGCGCCGCGATACAGCTCGGTATGCCCCTTCTGCCGGCCGAAGCCTTTCACTTCGGTGACGGTGATCCCCTGTACGCCGATCCCGGACAGTGCTTCGCGCACCTCGTCGAGTTTGAACGGCTTGATGATGGCGGTGATCAGTTTCATTCGATCCTCCATGCGCGGCCGGCCTCAACCGGCCGCAGTGACGACTGCAAACTCAGAACGTCTTGCTGACCGACAGCACGACGGTGCCTTTGCCCAGGTCTTTGTTGTAGGCGTTGCGATAGCACTCGCCTGCGCCGCCCTTGGCATTGGTGTCGATGTAGGCCAGCCCCACCGTCAGACCGACGACTTCCTTGGACACGCCGAGTTTCCAGTCGGTATAGGAACAGTCGCTGCGCGAGCGCACCTGCATGCCATCGACCGAACCCGACGGAATGATCTGGTGGCCGACGTGCGCGGCCAGCGTGAAGCCGCCGCCCAGCTCGAAGTTGCCGGTGAGATCGACGTAGCCCGAACCCTTGCTGTCGACCACGCCGAACAGATTGCTCAGGCTGTGCGAATACTTCAGCGTCAACATGCTCCAGGTGCCGGCCACGTACAGCTCGGTGGTGTTGGGCGACGTGAAGCCCGACGGATAGCGGCCCGGGTAGTAGTAGTACAGCAGGCCGACGTCGTAACCGAAATCGCCGACCGTGCCCTTGTAGCCGGCGTACCAGTCGGTTTCGACACTGTTGCTGGCGCCGGCGTCGGACAACCAGCTCACGTTGGTCCACCAGGTGCCGGCGTAGAAGCCGCTGGCATGGCCATAGTCGAAGCCGCCTTGCACCGCCGGCTTGCCGTTGGTCTGGTTGATACCGCGATAGCGATATTCAGAAACCAGACTGAGGTTGCCGGAGAAAGTATGCGGCGAAGCGGCTGGCGCCGATTGTGCCGCCGCAAACGATGGCAGGCCCGCAGCAGCAGTGGCCAGCGAAACGGCGACAAGCGTTCTTTTCATGATCGGACTCTCCTGATGAAGAAGAAGGAAATGTTCTTGGCTCGGAATGGGCACCGGGAACCGCCGGAGCCAGATCAGCATTTCTTGTGCCAGCTGCAAGCGGCTGCGCCAGCCTCGCCGGGCGTGGATTTCGTGCATGGGCGTGGCGCAGGGCGCGCCGGCTTGGTGCAGCAGCGATGCAGGCACCGTTTCGGTGCGATGGCCGCTTGCGATCGAGCTGGTGCGGCTGCGATCGAGCCGCATCGGCCTTGCGCATCGGCCATCCGGCCGAATGCCGCGGCTGCCCGCGAGCAGGCTCGCGTGCTAGACTGGTTTCACGATGACGAACACTCCGCAATCCCTGCTCAGCGAACTGCAAGCGCGCATGTCGGAGCTGCTGCGCAACAGCCCCGCGGCCGACATCGAACGCAATATGAAGGCGCTGCTCGGCCAAACTTTCCAGCGCTTCGACCTGGTCACCCGCGACGAGTTCGAAGCCCAGCTCGAACGGCTCAACCGCCTGCAGGCGCGCGTCGAACAGCTCGAACACGCGCTGGCTGAACGCGATCGTCCGCAGGACTGATCCCGCCGCCGCCACGCAGATGCCTCCGCCGGCCCGCTAGCCGCGCCGCCGCGCCAAGCTCACTCGCCCCCGCCCTCGCACTGGTCGCTGCCCCGCCGCTCGCCGCCATAGCGACCGTCTGTCTCTTTCCATACCGATCGCCACGGCCGCCCCACCCTTCTGCGGCCGCGGCTTCTTCCGATCTGATCAGCTCCCATGTCCTTGGCCATCGTGCACAGTCGCGGCCTGGTCGGCGTGCATGCGCCGGCGGTTACCGTGGAAGTGCACATCGGCAACGGCCTGCCGGCCTTCTACATCGTCGGGCGCCCTGAAACCGAGGTCCGCGAAAGCCGCGAGCGGGTGCGCGCCGCGCTGCTGCATGCCGGCTTCGACTTCCCCAACCGGCGGCTGACCGTCAATCTGGCGCCGGCCGACCTGCCCAAGGGATCGGGCCGGTTCGATCTGCCGATCGCCGCCGGCATTCTGGCCGCCAGCGGCCAGGTGCCCGCCGCCGCGCTCGATGAACTGGAGCTGATCGGCGAGTTGTCGCTCGACGGCACGCTGCGGCCGGTGCGCGGCGCCCTGGCGCTGGCCTTGGCGGTCAGCGCCAGCCCGCGGCCGCGCAGCCTGCTGCTACCGCGCACCAGCAGTGCCGAGGCAGCGCTGGCCGCCGACCTGAGGCTGCTGGCTGCCGATACGCTGGCCGACGTGGCGGCGCATCTGCTGGGGGCCAGTCCGCTGGAACGCATCGACACGGCGCCGCCCGCAACCGCCGTGCCGCAAGGCGGCGACTTCGCCGACGTCAAAGGCCACGCCAGCGCCAAGCGCGCGCTGGAAGTGGCCGCCGCGGGCGCACACAACCTGCTGATGATCGGCCCGCCCGGCGCCGGCAAATCGCTGCTGGCGCAACGACTGCCGTCGATCCTGCCGCCGCTGGCGCCGCAGCAGGCACAGGAAGCTGCCGCCCTCAGCGGGCTGGACGGCGGCTTCACGCTGGCTGATTGGGGGCGGCGACCGTTTCGCGCCCCGCACCACGGTGCCTCGGCCGCCGCGATCATCGGCGGCGGCTCGCAGCCCAAACCCGGCGAAGCCAGCCTGGCGCATCACGGCATCCTGTTCCTCGACGAACTGCCCGAGTTCGGCCGCAGCGTGCTCGAAGCACTGCGCGAGCCGCTGGAAACCGGCCGCATCAGCATTGCGCGCGCCGCGCGCCACGTCGATTTCCCGGCCCGCTTCCAGCTCGTCGCAGCGATGAATCCCTGCCCCTGCGGGCACTTCGGCAGCGACCGCTGCCGCTGCACGCCCGAACAGGTGCGCCGCTACCAAGGTCGCCTGTCGGGCCCGCTGCTCGATCGGATCGATCTGCTGATCGGCGTGCAGCCGGTCGACGAGCAAGTGCTGATGAGCCCGGCGGCCGCAGAGCCGAGCACCGCCATCGCCGCGCGCGTGGCACGGGCGCAGCAGTGCCAGCACGAACGCCAGGACATGCTCAACGCGCACCTCGACCCGCGCGGCATCGAACGGCATTGCCGGCTCGAGGCCGCCGCCGCTGCGCTGCTGGCCGACGTGGCGCGCACGCAGCGCTGGTCGTCGCGCGCGCTGCACCGCGTGCAGAAATTGGCGCGCACGATCGCCGACTTGGCCGGGGCCGCGGCGATCGCGCCGCCGCATGTGGCAGAAGCGGTGTCGTATCGGCGTGCACTGGATGCATCGATGGTGCCGTAGCGCGGGTGCGCGAAGCCGACCCGCCCATCCGTCCCCAGCCCGGCCACAATGTGGCAGGATCACAGTCGAGACGCCCGCCGCACTGCCGCGCAGCGCGGCGACCAGTTGCCACCGACTACGATGATCAAGAAATGGAAACCACGCTTCCCCTGTCCGGCCTGAAGGTCGTCGAACTGCACGCCATCGGCCCCGTTCCCTATGTCGGCTTCCTGCTGCGCAGCCTGGGCGCGTCGGTGCAGCGCGTGTCGCCGCCGGTCGATCCCGGCCTGGGCGTCGCCCGCAGCCCGCAATTCGACGTGCTCAATGTCGGCAAGGAACAGTTGCTGGTCGACCTGAAGACCCCCGACGGCCAGCGCACGCTGCACAAATCGCTGGCCACCGCCGACGTGCTGCTCGAAGGATTCCGGCCCGGCGTGCTGGAACGGCTGGGCCTGGCGCCGGCCTCGCTCGAAGAGCGCTATCCGCGGCTGGTGATCGGGCGGCTGTCAGGCTGGGGCAGTGCCGGCGAACTGGCGCCGCGCGCCGGCCACGACATCAACTATATGGCGCTGACCGGCGTGCTCAACGCGATCGGCACCGCACAGACGCCGGTGCCGCCGCTGAACCTGGTCGCCGACTTCGGCGGCGGCGCCATGCACCTGCTGGTGGGCGTACTGGCACGGCTGGTGCGCCGCTCGATCGACGGGCAGGGCGGCGTCGCGCAGACCAGCATCCTGGCCGGCACGGTGGGGCTCACGCCGATGTTCTACGGCATGCTGGCCGAAGGCCGCTGGAGTCTGACCCGCGGCGACAACATGCTCGACGGCGGCGCGCCGTTCTATCGCACTTATCGCTGCGCCGACGGCCGTTTCGTCGCGGTCGGGGCAATCGAATCCAAGTTCTATCTGCAGTTCCTGGAGCTGGTCGGCCTGGCCGGCGACATCGACCCGAAACTGCAGCACGACCAGGCAAGCTGGCCCGAGACGGAACGCCGCTTTGCCGAGCGCTTTGCCACGCGCAGCCGCGATGAATGGGCGCAGATCTTCGCCGGCAGCGACGCCTGCGTCTCGCCGGTGCTCGATTTCAACGAGGCAGCCCGGCATCCGCACAACCTGGCCAACCGCCTGTACATGAATGAACCCTTCGTGCAACCGGCACCGGTGATCGCTTTCGAGCGAGGCGGCCACAGCGGCTGACGCACACCGCCGCCGCCGTGATCGACACGGTCGTCGGCCACCGCGACTGGCGCACGCTGGCCCGCGGGCTTGGCTACGCGCTGGCCGCCGGCGTGATGTGGGGCATGGTGTTCGTCGCCCCCGCCGTGCTGTTCGACTATCCGCCGATGGTCTTGTCGGTGGGGCGGTATCTGGCCTTCGGCCTGATCGCGATGGTGCTGGCGCTCGGCAGCTGGCAGGCCCTGGCGGATTTGCAGCGCGCCGACTGGATCGAGGCGACCAAGCTGTCGCTGGTCGGCAATCTGCTGTACTACGCATGCCTGGCCTCGGCGATCCAGCTCGCCGGGCCGCCGCTGCCGACGATGGTGATCGGCACCCTGCCGGTGGTCATCGCGGTCTGCTCGAATCTGTCTGAACGAACCCTGCCGTGGCGGCAGCTATGGCTGCCGCTGGCCGTGATCGCGGTCGGCATCGCACTGGTCAATCGCGACGAGTTCGGTGTCTTCGCGGCCGCGGCCGGCCCGGCGGCCCGCTATGCCTGGGGCGCGCTGCTGGCGCTGGTCGCCGTCGTCTGCTGGACCTGGTACCCGATCCGCAATGCGCGCTGGTTGCGCGCACGGCCGGCGCTGCGCTCCGACGTCTGGGCCACCGTGCAAGGCTTGACCACGCTGCCGCTGGCCGCCGCCGGGGCGCTGCTGCTGTGGCTGGGCGACCGTGCCGGCGCCCCGGGCGCGGCCGGTTTCGATTGGCCGCTGGGCCCGCGGCCGGCGCTGTTCGTTGCGCTGATGTTGCTGATGGGCCTGCTGGCGTCGTGGGCCGGCACGCTGTGCTGGAACCGTGCCAGCCAGCTGCTGCCGACCTCGCTGGCCGGCCAGTTGATCGTCTTTGAAACGCTGTCGGCGCTGGCCATGGCCTTTGCCTGGCGCGGCCAGTGGCCGCCGGCCGGCACGCTGCTCGGCATCGCGGCACTGGTGCTCGGCGTGGTGCTGGGGGTCAGGGCGTTTCAGCGCTAGTGCGTATCGGCGGCGCGAGCCGTCGTCTCCGGCGCGCTGCCGCGCGGGCGCACGCGCCAGCCGAACAATATCGCGATGCCGATGATCTGGATCACGATGTAGACGGCCAGCGCCGGCCGGAAGCCCGCGCCGCTGGCCGCGCCCCCTGCGCCGCCGGGCTCGCCGCCGAACAGGTCGGCCAGCGTGCCGAACAGCCACTGCGAGCAGAACATACCGACGAACACCAGCAGGTTGTAGGAGGTGAACGCGCGCCCGGTCAGCCGCTCGGGAAACGACAGGCTGACGTGCGTCTGCGCCAGCGAGTGGCAGGTGGCGGCCAAGGCCAGCGGCAGCCACAGCAGCCACGCCGCGTGGCCATCGGCCAGCAGGATCACGCCTTGCAGCAGCACCATCAGAATCGATGCGCCGCCCACCATCTGCAGGGTGCCGACGCCGCGCCGCGTCAGCCGCGGCACCGCCCAGCCCAGCCCCAGGTAACCGCCCATCAGCACCAGATTGATGATGAACACCGCTTGCGCAGCCGCCGCCGCGTCGATGCCCAGCACCAGCCTGAACCAGGGCCCGACCCACAGCGTCTGCAGCGCGATGAACATCGATTGCACGCTCAGCGAGACGGCCCCGAAGCGCCAGAAATAGCGGTCGGCAAACACTTCGCGATAACCGTTCCACAGCGATTCGCCGTGCCGGGCGATGCGCGGTTCCCGCGGCACGAAGGTGGCGATCGCCAATGCGCTGCCGCACAACAGCACGCAGGCGGCCCAGAACACGCCACGCCAGCCGATCAGCGTAACCGCCCACTGCACCGGCAGCGTCGAAACCAAGGAGCCCAGCGAGCCCGCCACCAGCATCCACACCACCAACTGCTGCTGGCGGCCGGGCGCATACCAGAAGCGGAACGCGCGCAGCGAGGCCATCAGCGCGCCCGACACGCCCACGCCGATCAGCGCGCGGCCGACCCACAGCATGCCCGCGCTGCTGGCGAGCGCGAACACCGCGCAGCCGGCGGCAGCGATCGTGAGTAGCACGGCATCGGTGAGCCGCGAGCCGTAGCGGTCGAGCCAGATGCCCAGCGGCAGTTGCAGCGCGGCGAAACTGAGGAAGTACGCCGACGACAGCGAACCGAGCTGCGAATTGCTGAGCCCGAACTCGTTGATCAGATCGGGCGCGATGATCACGTTGACCGAGCGCAGCCCATACGACATGAAATAGCCGGAGGCGAACGCCAGGAATACGCGGATGGCCAGCCCGGCGGGCAGCAGGGTGCTCATCGGCTCACTCGACGATGCGGAACGAATCAAGGAACAGCCGGGCTTGCTCGGGCGGTACCCCGGGCCCCAGCACCACGATCTGCCAGGCGCGCTTGCCGCGCGCCACGAACTCGGCGGCCATCTGCGCGTCCTGGTCATAGGCCCGGCCGATAGCTTCGATACGCATTGCCGGCTGCCGGCCCAGGGTGCCGCCGCCGGCATCGAGCACCGGCACCTCGACCTCGCTTTGCGCCGTCTGCCGGCCGGCGATGTTGCGGACCATCGCCGTGCGCATCGCCGCCACGGCCTTTTCCCGAGTAGCCGGCTGCTCGTCAGGCAATTGCACCGCGCCGACCGTGAAAGCGATATCGTCAATCCTGGCCCCGGTCATCGACATCGTGACCGGCAGCCCGTCCAGATCGATGGCGCGCGACATCGAAGCCGGCTTGTCGGGCAGCATGACGTGGAAGCCTGCGGCCGGCTCGCGGATCTCGCGCCAGTTATAGTCGGGTGAGCAGGCACCGAGTGCGAGCAGCGCTGCGACCGCCCACAGGCTGCGCAGATGCGAGGAGAGTCTGAGATTCATCTGATAATGGTATCAACCGGCCCGGCGGGCCGTTTTCGACGGAGGCAGGCATGATCTATGAATTCAAATCCCGGGCAACGGGCAGCGTTGTGATGACCAAGCCGGTGGCCGAGTGGATCCTGCAGATCATCGGCAAGGCCCCCGGCGCCAGCGGCATCATCACGCTCGACCAGATGCCGGCCGCGGTGGCCGCGCTGCGGCGCGCAATCGACGAGGAAAAGCGCAGCCTTCGCGCGGCACAGGCCGCGCAGAACGGCGGCGATGCCGGCAGCGAAACTGACAACGCCGACGACAACTACCCGGTATCGCTGGCGCAGCGCGCGTATCCGTTCATCGAGATGCTGGAAGCCGCGCATCAGGGCGGCAAGGACGTGACCTGGGGAGTGTAAGCGCCGGACCTTGGCCGAGCGCGGCTTGGCGCGTCAGCGCTCGGCACAGCACGGCCGGAGCCCGCTCCGGCCGGATCAGCGCGGGTTGTTCTAATAGACAACGCCTCTGGAGCGCAATTGTCGGCTGAACGCCTTTCTTCCGACCCATTCTCCCTTACTATCCCGGGCTGTCGATAATAGGTTCAGCCGCGGAACGTGATCGAAGGCAAGGAAATGCCGCCGGTGCTTCTGGCAGACTGGCCTGCGGACGCCGAGCACGCCAGCCCGACTGGGGCATGTCGTGCCAAGCGATCCATCCGTTCCAAATGCCACGGAGCCCGTCGATGACCATCGCAGTGAGCGTTCGCTTCGCCCGAAACCCAGAGCTGAATTTGAAGCCACGGCAAACGCTGGGGCCCGATGCGGCATGCCGCTGGCTCGATGAGCAATTCCGGCAACTGGGTGCCGAGCCACTGCGCGCCTCCGGCAAGGTGCTGATTGCCGACAAGATTCTGGCGGTGGCCAGCGCCGCCGGCTATGAGTTGTTCGCGCGCGACGCAGCCTGGGCCGAGAGCTACGCGGCCAGCGTCACCGCGGCGCTGGGGCGGCCCGTGGTGTGCGTGGCGGCTGATGAGGCGATGCTGACGTATTGAGTCAGCGTTTCTTGATTGCCGCGGCGAGCCGTGCGACGGCGGCACGGTGTTCCTCCGAAGTCTGCGCCTGGGCCTGCATGTTGGCCGTCATTTCCAAGGTATCGGCAAGCGAGGCCTCGGCCCCGAACCTGAGCAGCCGTTTGCTCATCCTGGCCGCATTCGGCGGCTGGCGCGCGATGCGCCGAGCCAGCACCAGCGCTTCCTCGAGCAGCCGCTCATGCTCGACGACCCGCGACACCAGGCCGATCTCGGCCGCCCGCCCCGCATCGATGAACTCGGCCGTCAAGACCATCTCCATCGCTCGCGACAAGCCGACCACACGCGGCAGAAACCAGGCACCGCCGTCACCCGGCAGCAAGCCGACACGCAGAAACGATTCGCCGAACACGGCTCGCTGCGACGCCAACCGGATATCGCACATCAAGGCCACGTCGCAACCGCCGCCGATGGCATGGCCGTTGACGGCGGCAATGGTCGGTACCTCGATGCCGTGGACCGCCAGCGGAATCTTGTGCACGACGCGCAGATTCACGTCGCGCGCCTTGAACGGATCCTCGGAGGCAAACACACCGCTGCGTTGACTCATGTCGTCCAGATTGCCGCCCGCCGAGAAATCGGCGCCGGTGCCGGTCACCACGACGACACGAACGGCATCGAGATCATCCAGCGCCTGCCGGGCCGACAGCAGCGCATGCATCATCCGGTCGGACAATGAATTGCGCGTAGCCGGATCGTTCAGCGTCAGCACGGCGACGCCATCGGCATGCACGTCGAGCAGGATCAGGTCGTCGGGAAGTGCGATGCGGTCAACGGAAGTCGAGGTCATGGGCGGGCTCTTGGAATAGGCGGCACGAGCGGCGATTCGCTCAGATTACCGGGCGCGGCGCTGCATGGCTGCGTCGCGCGCCGCAGCACCATCCAGCGATTCAATGTAACGGCTCCAGTTGCGCGAATCCGCCGGTCGCGAATAGGTGGCGCGCGCCAGGTAGGAAGCGGTCGTTGCCGATTGCGGCGCTTCACGCCACAGACACTCTGCGGTCAGCTCGCGAAACAGATCGCGCTGCGCGTGGCTGCCACCGATCGCCGGCAGTTCGGCCTCGACTTCCATCAGCAGACGCGCGGCATCGCCATAGTGCCCATCGCGGAAATGCAGTATGGCGCGCCCCAGGCCGACGCCGACCCGACGGTAGGCATCGGCATCATCACAGGCCGAACGCACCGCGAAGTCGTCCATCTGGGCGGCCAGCGCCTCTGCGATGCCGCGATGGCGCTTGTCGCCGCTGCTGCAAAGCGCCAGCAGGAAATGGACATCGGGAAACGACATGACCAGATCCAGGCCGCGTGCCGCCACCTTCTCGGCAACCGGCACCCAGCGGCCGCCGACGTCGGCGCCGGCCATCTCCAGCCGCAGCAACATCGACGCATCGTTGCAGATGTCGAGATATTCGACGGCCTGGTCCGAGTAGACCAGGCGATCGTAGGCATCCAGGGCGCCGGCCAGATCGCCTTTTTCGTAATGGAATAGCGTCTGATGCCAGGCGATGTGGTAGCGGAAGTTGTTGGCCAGGCCCCAGTGCCCGGCCTGGCCGGCCACCCAGTCGATACCTTCGTCGGCGCGGCCGGCGGCCTCGAGAACGTGAGCGACCGCATGCACGGCCCACGGATCATTCGGGTTGAGATCGAGCGCGCGGCGCCCTGCCGATTCGGCAAGCCGATACTGGCCGCATTCTTCAAGCCCGAATGCGTGCAGGCTCAGCAGATACGAATACTCATACTCGGCAGGCTGCCAATGATCGAGTGCGGCCGCCGGTACGTCGCGGATCATCCGCGACTGGCCCATGTAGAACGCGCCGAAGTTCGCCAGCTTCAGTGCCAGGACATCCTTGGGCCACTCCATCGAAATGCTGGTCCAGATCGAGGTGGCCTTGCGCAACGAGCCGCCGGTCCAGGCCGCCAAGGCCTCGGCGTGCAGCGCCTCGCGCGGCTCGAGTACGGCAACTTCGCGCATCACCGCATCGGCTTCAGTGCGCGCCTTGCCCACCAGCGCCCCCACGCCCATCAGCATCAGGAAGCAGCCGCGCAGCAGGCGCCCCATCGGCATCTCGGGGTCGAGCGCCAGCATCGCCTTCATCTCGGCACCGGTCTGACGATCGAAGGCCACGTAGCGGCGCAGCGTGCGGTCATAGGCCTCGACCGCATCGTGATTCGAGCAGGTGAAGACCAGGCCGTGGGCATTCTTGTGTTTGAGCATGTCTACTCCATCATGATGCGAACCGCTTCAAGCTCACGCACCGGTTGCCGAGAATGCCCCGATACCCGTGATCGCCCGTCCGAGAATGAGCGCATGAACGTCGTGCGTGCCTTCGTAAGTATTGACCGACTCCAGATTCATCATGTGCCTGATGATGTGAAACTCGTCGGAGATGCCGTTGGCGCCGAGCATGTCGCGCGCGACGCGAGCGATTTCCAGCGCCTTGCCGCAGTTGTTGCGCTTGACGATCGATATCACTTCGGGCGCAGCCTTGCCGGCATCGACCATTCTCGATACATGCAGCGATGCCAGCAGGCCGAGCGCAATGTCCGACTGCATGTCGACCAGCTTCTTTTGCACCAGCTGGTTCGACGCAAGCGGGCGGCCGAACTGGTGCCGGTCGACGACGTACTGACGCGCCAGATGCCAGCAGTTCTCTGCCGCTCCCATGGCGCCCCACGAGATGCCCAGCCGCGCCTTGTTCAGGCAACTGAATGGCCCGCGCAGTCCGCTGACGTTCGGCAACATCCGGTCAGCAGGCACGAATGCATCGTCCAGCGAAATGGTGCCGGTGATCGACGCGCGCAGCGAAAACTTGCCTTCGATGCGATGCGTGTGCACGCCCGGCGTGTTCCGTTCGACGACGAAACCGCGTATGAGGCCTGCATCATCCTTGGCCCATATGAGCAACAGATCGGCAATCGGCGCGTTGGTGATCCAGGTTTTCGTTCCCGTCAGACGGTAGCCGCCCGTTACGGCGCGGGCGCGTGTGCGCATCGAGCCGGGATCGGAGCCATGATCGGGCTCGGTCAAACCGAAGCAGCCGACCCATTCCCCGCTGGCGAGCCTGGGCAGATAGGCCTGCCGCAGTTCTTCCGAGCCGAACTCGTAGATCGGGTGCATCACCAGGCTCGACTGCACGCTGACCGCCGATCGATAGGCGCTGTCGACACGCTCCAGCTCGCGCCCGATGAGACCGTAGCAGACGTGATTGACGCCTGGGCAGCCGTAGCCGGACAAGGTTGCGCCAAGCAAGCCCAAGCCGCCCAGCTCGGGGAAGATCGCGCGTTCAAAGGTCTCGTGGCGGTTCGCCTCCACCACCATCGGCAACAATCGTTTTTCGGCGTATGAGCGCACCGTCGATTGCACCAGCCTTTCTTCCTCGCTCAATTGTTCGTCGATGAGAAAAGGGTCCTGCCACGTGAAGCGTGCGCGATGCGGGTCGCTCGATGCCGTTGCCATGGGCTCGTCTTTGATGCCAAGATTGTTCATGCGCTCCTCGGAAGCGGGGATTCAGCCAGTTCGATGCTCAACATGTTTGGCCCGCCGCCCACGCGCGTCAACGCAGAATTAGTTACTCATGGATGAGTTTTGTTCCAAGCTCAACGAGGCAACACCGGTGATTGATCCTTTGCGACGCCGTAGCGCTCAACGCCTGCCGCCGCTCAATGCCATCCGCACGTTCGAAGCGGCGGCCCGGCATGGCAGCTTCCTGAAAGCGGCGACCGAGCTGCACGTGACGCCCGGCGCGGTCAGCCGGCTGGTCAAGTCGCTCGAGGAATATCTCGACATCGAGCTGTTCAGCCGCTCGCATCGCGCGATCCGGCTCACCGAAGAGGGGCGCTCCTATGCCAGCGCCGTCACGGATGCGCTGGGGCAGCTATCGGTGGCCACCGAACGCCTGGTGCTGAACAACAGCCAGAATGTGTTGCGCGTCTGCTGCCATCCCACTTTCGCCGTGCATTGGCTGATCCCGCGCTGGGCGGCATTTCAGGCCCGCCACCCCGATTGCCAGATCGATCTGCGCACCACGCTGGCCCCCGAATCGGAAGACGTGGATGCGTATGATTTCGTCGTCTGCATCGCCTACGAAAGCGGCGAAACCCAAACCGATCGCATCGCCAGCTTGCGGGTGCTCGACGTCGAGACTTTTCCGGTCTGCTCGCCCGCGCTCATCGCCAAGTACGGCCCGATCGAGCAGCCGGCCGATCTGCTCAAGCATCAGTTCATCCATGCGGCGCTGCGCCCGAACGACTGGAGCCGCTGGCTGGCCTCGGCCGGCTTCGATTCGATCGATCGGCTGCGCGGCCCGGTATTCGAAAGCCTGGCGCTCGCCTACAACGCGGCCATGTCGGGAGCGGGCATCGCCATCGGCATGCGAGCCTTCGTAGCCAGCGATCTGGCGGCCGGCCGCCTGGTGAAGCTGTTCGATCATGTGCGCCGCAGCACCAGCGGCTTCAACCTGATCTACAGCGTGCCTCGCGCGCGCCGATTCGCCAAGATTCGCACCTTCCGGGAATGGGTGCTGGCCGAGCGGCGCAAGGATATGACCGTCGATATCGCGGGCTGAACCGCGGGGCGCTCCGCTAGGGCGTGTTCACCCAACGATCGTCCCCGGCCCGAAGGGTGAACACGCCCTAGGGGCGCCCGATCGAGACACGCCCTGATTCAGGAGCCGCCCGGCTTCAAGACGATTGCCGCATCGGCGATCACCGCCGCCGGCCCGCTGCCCGCCGGCCGAACGATGATCGGATTCAGATCGATCTCATCGACCAGATCGGCGACGGCGACGAACAGCTCGCTCGCCGACGCGACGATGGCGGCAAACCCCTGCAGATCGGCCGGTGGGCGCTTGCGCGCGCCGGCGATGATCGGATAGGCCGGATGTGAACGAATCAGCGCCTGGGCATCCGCCACCGACAAAGGCGCCATCCGGATCAGCGGAGCGCCGAACAGCTCGGCGTAGATGCCGCCGACACCCAGCACGATGATCGGGCCCATCTGGGCGTCATCCTTGCAGCCGACGAACCATTCGAGCAGCCCGTCATCGACCATCGCCTCGTACAGCAACGCAGCATCGGCGATGCCGAGCTGATCGCCGCGCGCGCGCAGCTCGGCACCGATCGTCTCGATGCGCTCGAACGGCACGCGCAGGCGCAGCAGATCGAACTCGGTCTTGTGCAGATGGCTGTCAGCGCACAGTTTCACGACCGCGTTGGCACCGGGACTCGGCGCCGCAGGCAGCGGCAGGCCAGCGCGGCCGAGCACCCGCTTGCTATCGAACTCGTTGACCTGAATGCGGCCCGCAGCCCGCCAGGCTTGCAGCAGATCGCGCAGCGGCTGCCATGCGGCATCGCCGGCTGGAACGCTCGCGTCCTGCACGGTCGGCTCATCGCCGCAACGCGGCCGCAACGCATGCATCGCCCAGGCCCCGCGCGCCGTAGCGTCGTAGACGGGCACGCCGGCCGCGGCCAGCAGTTGCAGCGATTCGGGGGTTTGATCGGCGCCGCCGGTCCAGCACACGATCACCGGCTTGTCGGAGCGGCGATGCAGCGCGATGATGGCCTGCGCGATGCGAGGATCGCGCACGTAAGTCGAGATGATGACGTAGCCGTCCAGGCCAGGATCGGCAGCCATGACGTCGAGCGCATTGCCGAACAAGGTGTCATCGGTCAGCACGGCGCCGGTCAGATCGATCGGGTTACGTGTGGCGCCGAAAGCCGGCACGATGCCGCGCAGCCGCTCGATGGTTGCATCGCAAAACGGCGGCACTTCGAAGCCGCGCATCTCCAGCAGATCGGCCAGTTCGACCGCCAGGCCGCCGGCGATCGACAGAATGCCGATCCGCAGACCACGCAGCGTCTTGCCGGCCGCCAGCGCAGCCGCTGCATCGACGGCCGCAGCGCTATCGGGCGCGCGCAATACGCCGAGCTGCTCGAACACGCCGTCGACGATACGATCATCGACGGCAATCGCTCCGGTATGCGAGCGCACGGCCGCCGCGCCGGCATCGGTGCGCCCGCACTTGATGGCCACCAGCCGCTTGCCTGGCGGCAACGACCTTACCGCTGCGGCAAACCGACGGCCGTCGCGGATCTGCTCCAGATAGCAGAGCAGTACGCGGGTATCGGCTTGCGCGCCAAAGGCGGCAATGTAGTCGGCGGCCTGCAGGTCGATCTCGTTGCCGGAACTGATGAAGCAGCTTATCCCCACACCGCGTTGCATCAAGCGGTTGACCATGAAGCCGCCCATCGCCCCCGACTGCGAAATGACGGCCACCGGCCCCGCCACCATGCGGTTGTACATCGGGCTGAACGTCATCTGCAGCCGCGCGCCTGGCACGACGACGCCCTGGCAGTTCGGGCCGATCAAGGACACGCCGCTGCGCCGGCAGGCCCGCAGCACTTCGGCTTCCATCGCCGCGCCCTGCTCGCCGGTTTCCGAGAACCCGGAGGCAATCGCGACGGCCACCCGCACCTTGCCCGGCGGGATCTGCGCGATGCTTGCCGCCAGCGCCGCGGCCGGCACCGCCAGCAACAGCACGTCGATCGGCTCCGGCACCTCATCGATGCAGCGAACGATGCGCGCCCCCGGCAATTCGAACGACTCGCGGCCGATCCCGTAAATGATGCCATCAAAGCCGTTGCCGATGACGTTGGCCAGGATCGTGCTGCCGAGCTTGGCCCGATCCGCCGACACGCCGAGCACGGCCACCACGCGCGGCGCCAGCAGCGCGGCCGAGGCCATCATCGGATCGCGGCCGCCGTGCGCGGGCGGCGGCGCTTCGTCTGCCAAGGGAGATTTCGTCATTGAGCCTTCAGACCGATGCGCCGTGCAAGATTCGCCCAATCGCGCGTCTGCGTTTCGATCATCGCCTTCATCTCATCGGGCGTGCTCGCCACCAGTTCCCAGCCCAGGCCATCGATGTAGCGAGCCTTGGCCTCGGGCGACTCCAAAGCCGCTTTCACACCGCGTTGGATCTTCAAGGTGATGTCGGCCGGAATGCCTGCCGGACCGGCCAGGCCGAACCACTCCGTTGCCTCGAAAGCGGGCAGCGTCTCGGAAATGGTCGGCACTTCCGGCAGCACCGCCGAGCGCGTGCGCGCGGTGATCGCCAGCACTTTCAATTTGCCGCTGCGCACCTGCGGCAGGACCGAACCCAGATCGAGCACGGCGAACGGCAACTGACCGCCCATCAGGTCGCTGAGCGTAGCGGCACCGCCCTTGTAGGGAACGTGAACGAAACGCGTGTCGGCCAGCGTATTGACCAGTTCCATCGACAGGTGCGCCATCGAGCCGACGCCGGACGTGCCGTAGGGGGCATAACGGGTCGGATCGCTCTTCATGAGCTGGATCAGCTCCTTCAGATTGGACGCAGGCACCGAAGGATTGACCACCACCAGCTTCGGCGCTCGATTGACGATCGAGATGGGCGTGAAGTCGCGCGTGATGTCATACGGCATTTTCTCCTGCATCGCCGGATGAATGGTATGGCCGGTGACGAGCAAACCGAAGGTATAGCCATCGGGGGCCGACTTCGCGATCGCCTCGGCACCGATCATACCGCCGGCACCGACGCGATTTTCGACCACGACGGGCTGCCCCCACGCCTCGGACATGCGCTGCGCGATGAAGCGAGTCACCGAATCGGCCGGCCCTCCCGCAGTGAACGGGACGATCACTTTCACCGGCTTGCTCGGATAACTGGCCGCGCCTTGCGCATGGGCAGTTGCGGCAGCGGCGAGACCGATCATGGCCAGAGCTGTTCTCCTCGAGATCCGCATAGACTCCTCCTGTTCAGGGTGCATCTGTCGTGCGATCGCATTCTTCAATTCGTGCCACCCCGTCACAACCGATTTTTTGTTCCCGCGGATTGATCAAAACTCACCCTTGCATTGCGCCGCATGCTCTGGCGTGCGCCAATGTCACGCCACTACGCTGAGAAAATCTCAAGGCTTGACTCGCAAAAGTCGGTTGAAGTCTGCGTTGCGCTGCGAAAAGATCGCGCTTGCATCGTTGCCACCCTGGCCGCACTCGCCCCGGCACGGCCGAACATGAGGAGATCGCAGGATGAGAGAAGCGGTAATCGTCGCCACGGCGCGCACGCCGATCGGCAAGGCCTATCGAGGCGCATTCAACAATACTCACGGCGCAGAACTGGGCGCGCACAGTGTTCGGCACGCAATCGAGCGCGCCGGCCTCGAACCGGGTGAAGTCGAAGACCTGATCGTCGGTTGCGGCATGCCGCAAGGCGCAAGCGGCTACAACATCGCACGCCAGATCGCCATTCGCGCCGAGTTGCCGATCGAGGTCGGCGGCACGACGGTCAACCGCCTATGCGCATCCGGCCTGCAGGCGGTGGCGATCGCAGCGCAGCGCGTCATCGTCGACCAGGTGCCGGTGATGGCAGCCGGCGGTCTCGAATGCATCAGCCTCGTGCAGGACGAACACCACGGCGGTCTGAAGAAGAGCGCGTGGATCGACATGCACTGGCCCGGCACCTACTATGCAATGCTGCAGACCGCCGAGATCGTCGGCCAACGCTATCGCATCAGCCGCGATGCGCAAGACGCTTATGCATTTCAAAGCCAGCGCCGCACCGCAGCAGCGCAGCGCGCCGGCCGCTTCGACGACGAGATCGTTCCGATGGAGACGATGAAGCTGGTCGTCGACAAGGCGAGCGGCCAGAACCGATTGGAGCCGACGCTGCTCAAGCAGGACGAGGGCAATCGGCCCGACACCACCGAGGAAGGGCTGCAATCGCTGCGCCCGGTCCTGCCCGGCGGCACCTGCATCACCGCCGGCAATGCATCTCAATTGTCAGACGGCTCGGCCGCCTGCGTCGTGATGGAAGCGCGCGAAGCGCAGCGGCGCGGCCTGCAGGCATTGGGCGCGTTTCGCGGTTTCGTGGCGGTCGGTTGCCGGCCCGAAGAGATGGGCATCGGCCCGGTCACCGCAGTGCCCAAGCTGCTCGACCGCTTCGGCCTGAAGATGGATGATATCGGCCTGTGGGAACTGAACGAAGCCTTTGCGGTACAGGTCGTGCATTGCCGCGACGTGCTTGGCATTCCCGATGAGCGGCTGAACGTGAACGGCGGCGCCATTTCGGTCGGGCATCCGTACGGCATGAGCGGTATTCGCATGATCGGGCATGCGCTGATCGAAGGCCGGCGTCGCGGCGTACGCCATGTCGTCGTGACCATGTGCGTCGGCGGTGGCATGGGCGCGGCGGGATTGTTCGAAGTGTTTTGACTTGCGGAGCGCAACGATGGAAGAGGCAGTGATCAAGACCGAGATTCGCGACAACGCCGCCTGGCTGACGATCAACCGGCCACACGCGATGAACGCGCTGTCGCGGGAAACGGTCATCGAGATCGACCGTATCGTGTCCGAGCTGGCGGATCGCGACGACGTGCGCGCGCTGGTTTTCCGCGGCGCCGGCAAAGCCTTCTGCGCCGGCGGCGACCTGAAGTATTTCAAGGAAACGGTCGGTTCCGGCGATATGAACAAGTTCAGGAACTATCTGAACCTGTGCCAGGACATGTATCGCCGGGTCGAGACTTTTCCGCGGCCGACGATCGCCATGGTCAACGGCGTTGCCGTGGCCGGTGGGCTGGAGCTGATCCTGTCCTGCGACATGGTGGTGGCGGCGCGCTCAGCAAAGATCGGTGACGGTCACGCCAATTTCGGCATCATTCCGGGCGGCGGCGGCGCCATCCGCCTGCCGCGCAAGATGCCGATGGCGCTCGCCAAACGCCTGCTGTTCACCGGCAATCTGTTCAGCGCCGACGAGCTGGCGCGCTGGGGCCTGGTCAACGAAGTCGTGCCCGACGAGCAGCTGGAAGACACGGTGCGCGCGCT
The DNA here is from genome assembly GCA_017307915.1 of Burkholderiales bacterium. Taxonomy (GTDB): domain Bacteria; phylum Pseudomonadota; class Gammaproteobacteria; order Burkholderiales; family Burkholderiaceae_E; genus Zeimonas. The sequence continues at coordinate 28,343 of JAFKGG010000367.1, forward strand.
GGTCGGTCAAGTCGCCAAGAACTCGCCGCTCGGCCTGCGCGTCATCAAGCAACTGGTCAACGACGGCTTCGAGCAACCCCTCGATACGGCGCTTCGTCTGGAAGTCGTCGCCTGGGAAAGCTACGGCCGCAGCGAAGACATCCGTGAAGGCCTGCAGGCCTTCGACGAAAAGCGCAAACCGGTCTTCAAGGGGCGTTGAGCGATCCGGCGATGCCGCGCAACGCCGTCACCAGTGCCTCGCACTGCTGCGGCGTGCCGACCGTGATGCGCAACCAATCGGCGATGCGCGGCGCGGCAAAGTGGCGCACGATGATGCCCTCGGCGCGCAAAGCCGCCGCCAGCGCCGCGCCCGCATGCGCGGGATGGCGCGCGAACACGAAATTGGCCTGCGACGGCAGCACCTCGAAGCCCAGCGCCTGCAATTGCCCGACCAGCGTTTCGCGGCTGTCGATCACCGCTTGGCGGGTGCGTGCCAGCCACGCCTCGTCGGCCAGCGCGGCGGCGGCGGCGGCGCCGGCCAGGCGATCGATCGGATACGAATTGAAGCTGTCCATCACGCGCGTCAGCGCCTCGATCAGCGGCGCCTGACCGAGTGCGTAGCCGACGCGCAGGCCGGCCAGCGCGTGCGATTTCGACAGCGTACGCACCACCAGCAGGTTGTCGTGGCGCGCGATCAGCGGCGCGGCGCTCTGCGCGCCGAAATCCACGTAGGCTTCGTCGATCACCACCACCACGTCGCGGCAGCGCACCAGAAGCGTTTCGATCTCTGCACGCGACAACGCGCGGCCGGTGGGTGCGTTCGGATTGGCCACGATCACCGGGCCGCCGTCAGCGCCGTAATCATCGACACGCAGCTTGAAGTCATCAGCCAGGGGCACGGCCTGATACCGGATACCGAACAGCCGGCAATACACCGGATAGAAGCTGTAGCTGATATCGGGAAAGCGCAGCGGCCGCTCGTGCTGCAACAAGGCCCTGAAAGCGATGCCGAGCACTTCGTCGGAACCATTGCCGACGAATACCTGCCCCAGATCCAGGCCCTCGCGCGCGGCGATCACCTCGCGCAGCGCTTGCGAAGTGGGGTCGGGGTACAGGCGCAAGGCCTGGCCGTCGTCACCCAGTTCGCGCTGGATCGCCTGCAGCACTGCCGGCGACGGCGGGTAGGGATTCTCGTTGGTGTTCAGCTTGACGAGCTGGGCGAGCTTCGGCTGCTCGCCGGGCACGTAAGGCGTCAGCTCGCTGATGCCGGGGCTCCAGAAGCGGCTCATCGGCGGCTCCCGGGCAGGGCAAGGGCCAGGCGCGGCGGAATCATCGGAAAGCGTATGGTGTTCATCGGCATAGCGTACCGCATCCGCCAGCGGCGGTGCCGCGCCGGGTGCCCTCGACCGGCGGCTATCCGGCGACCCGGGCCTTCAGCCGCTCACACGCAGCGCCGCTGGCGCCGCCAGCAGATCCGGTCCGATCTGCGCCACCGAGGTCACGCCGCACAATTGCATCGCGCGCACGAACTCGCTGCGCAGGATCTCGAGCGCACGCAGCGCGCCGGCCTCGCCGCCGGCGCACACGCCATACAGCGTCGGCCGCCCGATCAGCACGGCGCGCGCGCCCAGCGCCAGCGCCTTGACCACGTCGACGCCCCGGCGTACGCCGCCATCGACGTAGACTTCCACCCGCTGCCCGACCGCTGCCACGACACCGGGCAAGGCATCGAGCGTGGCCACGCCGCCATCGAGCTGGCGTCCACCGTGGTTGGAAACGATCACCGCGTCGGCGCCCAGCTCGGCGGCACGGATCGCGTCGTCGGGCCGCACGATGCCCTTGACGATCAGCTTGCCGCCCCAGGCATCGCGCACCTCGCGCAACGCACTCCAATCGAATGACGGGTCATAGTTGCGCCCGACCGTAGAGGCGATGCCGCGCGTGTCGGTTGCGGTCGGCGTGATGCCGACCAGGTTCTCCATCACCGGCATGCCGCGCAACAGCATGTCGAACGCCCAGGTCGGCCGCTGCGCGCAATCGAACACGTTGCGCGGCGTGAAGCGAAACGGGATAGCGAAATCGTTGCGATAGTCGCGCTCGCGCTTGCCGCCGACCGCCAGGTCGACGGTGATCATCAGGCCCTCGTAGCCGGCGCGCTGCGCGCGCTCGACCAGACGCATCGTGAACTCGCGCTGCTTCAGGATATAGGCCTGGAACCAGCGCCGCGTGTTCGGCGCCGCTTCGGCGATGCGTTCGATCGAAGCCGTGCCCGAAGTCGACAGCGAATACGGAAGACCATAGGCCTGCGCCGCCCGCGCGATCAGGCAATCGCCGCCGCGCCAGCCGAAGCCGACCGCGCCGGTAGGCGCGATCGCGATCGGCATCGCCGACGGCGCGCCCAGCAGCGTGGTGCCGGTATCGACCTGCGACACGTCGACCAATACCTTGGGCATCAATCGCACGCGCTCGAACGCGGCGCGGTTGTCGCGCAGCGTGGCCTCGTCTTCGGCGCCGCCGTCGAACAGATCGAACACGCCGCGCGGCAGGCGGCGGCGCGCCAGGCGCCGCAGGTCTTCGATGCTGAAAGCGCGCGCCACCGCGCGCGACGGCAGCGGCGCACTATTCTGCACGCCGCCGGCCGGTTGCGGCACGCCGGCCGCCACTGAAGCCATTACTCGGCCTTCACGTTGGCGGCCTTGACTAGCTGCGCCCAGCGTTCGGCATCGCCCTTGAGCCAATCGCGATACTCGGTGGGCGACGAAGCCACCACGACGGCGCCGAGCTGGCGCAGCCGATCGACGGTGGCGGGCTTTTGCAGCGAAGAACGGATCGCCTGCGCCAGCTTGTCGATCACCGGTTGCGGCGTGCCGGCCGGCGCCATGAAGCCGACCGGGCCGACGTACTGATCGAAACCCGGGAAGCCCGATTCGGCCATCGTCGGCACGTTCGGATAATCAGGGTGGCGGTTGGCAGTGGTAACGCCGATCACCTTGACGCGCTTCTGATTGACCAGGTCGGCCACGCCGATCATCGGATAGAACATGAAGTCGACGCGGCCAGCAACCACTTCGGTCAACGCCGGTGCGTTGCCGCGGAACGGCACGTGCGTCATCTTGGTGCCCGAACGCTGTTCGAGCAGCGCGGCGGTCAGGTGCGCCGAGCCGCCGTTGCCGGCCGAACCGAAGGTAACGGCGCCCGGTGACGATTTGGCGCGCGCCACCAGATCGGCCATCGTATGGATCGGCGAGTCATAGCCGACCACCACCACCTGCGGCAACGCCGCCGCCAGCGTGACCGGGGCAAAATCCTTGACCGGGTCATATTTGACCGGCGCAAGCAGCGGGTTCACGTTGTGCGACAACGTGTTGACGATCAGCGTATAGCCGTCGGCCGGCGAGCGCGCGACGAACTCGGTGCCGATGTTGCCGTTGGCGCCGGCCTTGTTCTCGACGATCACCGATTGGCCGAGCGTGCTGGTGACGTCTTGCGCCACGATGCGCGCGATCACGTCGGTGGGGCCGCCTGCCGCATAGCCGACGACGAACCGGATCGGCCGCGTGGGAAATTCCTGCGCCCAGGCCGTGCCTGCCGCGGTCAGCGAAAACGCCGCGCAGGTCGCGGCGATCCATTTTTTCATCATTGGGGTTCTCGTCATTGAAGTCTCCTGATCAGGGTTCTTGTCGTATCACGGTGCCGCGATCTCGTGTTCGAGCACGCCCACGCCCGACACTTCCAGGCGGACGCGGTCACCAGGTTGCAGCCACAGCGGCGGCTTGCGGAACGCACCGACACCGGCGGGCGTGCCGGTGGCGATCACATCGCCAGGCTCCAGGGTCATGTAGCTGGAGATGTATTCGATCAAGCGCGCCACCGGAAACAGCATGTCGGCGGTGCTGGCATGCTGCATTCGTTCGCCGTTCACTTCGCAGCTTACGGTAAGTTGTTGCGGATCGGCGATTTCGTCACGCGTCACCAGCCACGGCCCCATCGGGCAGAAGCCATCGATGCTCTTGGCGAAGGTGGTCTGCGGCGGCGTGACGTCGAACTGGAATTCGCGCGCGCTGAGGTCATTGAGCACCGTGTAGCCGGCCACGTGCTGCAAGGCTTCGGCGCGCGGCACGTTCTGCGCGTAGCTGCCGATGACCACCGCCAGCTCGACCTCGAAATCCATCTTCGTCACCAGCGCCGGTCGCACGATGCGCGCGCCCGGAGCGGCCACCGAGGACGGCAGCTTGGCGATGATGCGCGGCGCTTCGAACGGATCGACGCCGGTTTCCTTGGCGTGATCGCCGTAGTTGCGGCCGATGGCCACGATCTTGCCGGGCCGCGGCAGCGGCGCCAGCAGCGTCACGTCGGCAAGGCGCGGCGACTGCGCCGGTGCAACCCCGCCCGGGCATTGCTGTCGCAGATACTCGGCCAATTGCGACTGCGCCTCGGGGCCGGCCTGCAGCAGCCGCAGCAGACCGCCGGCAGCCGGTTCCATGCCGCTCGCGTGCAGGCGTGCCGACACGTGGGCCGGTACCGGCAGCGCCGCGCACCAGTCGCTGAGATCGACGATGCGCTCATCGATCAACGCACCGCAGCGCGGCCGGCCATCGTCGCCGCGAAAACTCAACAGCTTCATGCGGCCCGCCTCACGCAGCCATCGCGTGGCGGCGTCGCGGCTGGCCACCGTCGTCGAAGAAGCGCGTGGCCATGACCTGACAGCGCTTGATCAGCCGCGGCTCATCAGCGCGGTAGTCGTCGACCGCCTTGTGGATCGTGCCCATGTTGTCCCACATCAGCACGTCGCCTTCCTGCCATTCGAACTTGTAGAAGAAGCGTTCCTGAAGCTGATGCTTGAACAGGAAATCGAGCACCTGGTCGCTTTCTTCCTGCGGCAGCTCGTTGATGCGCATCGAATAACCGGGGTTGGCGTACAGCACCTTGCGACCGGTGATCGGATGTTCGAGGAACAGCGGATGCGACACCGGCGGGCGCGCGGCACGCTGCGCCGGCGTCAGCGGCGGGCGCGTGCTACCGCGCTCGCGGCGCATCATTTCCCAGAACTTGTCGAAGTCGTGCAGCACCGTCATGCCGTCGAGGCGCTGCTTCATGTCTTCAGGCAGCGCCTCGTAGGCGGCGTGCATGTTGCAGAACGTGGTCGCGCCCAGCGGCTTGCCGTCGCGGTGCGGAATACGGATGCCGTACAGCACGTTGCTGAACGCGATCATCCGGTTGTAGGACATGTCGGTATGCCAATCCTGGCCGGCATCGCCGATGCCGATCGGCTTGCCGTTCTCGACGATGTTCGACAGGATCATCACTTCGGGCAGGCCCGGTTCCTGGAACGAACCGGCGACATTGATCTCCAGCTCGCCGAAACGCGCGCTGAAGGCACGCTGCTGCGCGGCGGTCAGCGTCTGCTTGGGAAAACGCACGACGCCATAGCGACCGAGCGTCGCGACGACCTGATCGACGTCGCTTTCCGAGAGCGGCTGCGACAGATCGAGCCCCTCGATCGTCGCGCCAAGAGTCTTGCCACTGGGAATGATCTGCACGATTGCCTCTTCCATCGTCACCAGGCCTGCTCAAGCAGCGCCTGCACCTCATCGGCCCCGGCAATCTGCCGAGGATTGAAATACAAACCGCGTTCGCCCATCGTCTTGGCCGCCACGCGAGCCAGCGCCGATTGCGGCACGCCAATGTCGCGCAGCCGTGCCGGCGCGCCGATCGCCTGCTGCAAGGCCGCCACCGCATCGGCCAGCGCCGCGCCGTCGCGCGATGGCAACTGCATCGCTTCGGCGGCCAGCGCCAGTTCAGCGACCGCGGCCGGCGCATTGAAGCGGATCGCGTGCGGCAGCACGACGCTGTTGGCTTCGCCATGCGCCACGCCGGTCACGGCACCCAGCGCATGGCACACCGCGTGATGGAAGCAGGTGCGCGCATTGAGCAGCACCAGCCCCGACAGATGCGCCGCCGACAGCAGTTCGGCGCGTGCCGCCACCGACTGCGGCTCGCGCGCCACCGCCGGCAGCGCCTGCATGAACAAGCGAATGCCGTGCAGCGACAGCGCGGTGGTCACCGGCGTACGCAGTTTCGAATACAGGCCCTCGACGCAGTGGGCCAGCCCGTTCATGCCGGTGGACAGCATCAGTGCGGCCGGCACCGTGACGTTGGCCTGCGGATCGATCACGATCAGCCGGCAGGCCAGCTTGGGATCACTGAACAAGAGCTTGCGGCCGTCGTCGGTGCGCACGCCGACGCTGGGCGTGACCTCGGCGGCCGAGGCGGTACAGGGCACCGCTGCCACCGGCAGCTTCGGCTGGCGCAGCTCGGGCGCCACCAGCGTGGCCGGCGGCGTGAAGCGGTTGGCCCATTGTTCCAGTTCGCCGCCCTCGGCCAGCCATAGCGCGGCCGCCTTGGCGCTGTCGGCGGCGCTGCCGCCGCCCACCGCCACGAAGCCATCGCACTGCCCGGCGCGCGCCAGGTCGCGGATCTGCGTCACCGCGGCCACCGACGAATGCGCCGGTACGCTGGTGAACTCGGCCAACGGCATCCCCGCCAGCGCCTGCTTCACAGCCGCGTACACCGGCGATGCCGCGGTACGCACGCCGGCCACCAGCAGCGGACGGCGCACGCCGAGCTCGGCCAGCTCGGCCGCCAGCGACGCGATCGCCCCGGCCGCGCACACGACCTTGGAGGCAGGGCTGCGATGTACGAAGGATTCGACGCTCATCCGTGTGATACCGGTAAGTGTTGGAATTCGTGAACGATCAGAAAATCTTGGGGCGGTGCCTGCCGCCCCCCGCCGACCGGCTGGCCGCCCCAGCGCGGCAAACCGACGCGGAATCGGAAGTCTAGGGATATCAACCAGCCCGCGCTAGAATCAGTTTGCGAATCCTTTGTTTCTGAATCGAAAACAATTTCAAGGCATTGTGAATGGATCGGCTGAGGTGCCTGCAAGTCTTCGCCGAGGTGGCGCGCAGCGGCAGTTTCGCCAATGCGGCGCGTCATCTGGGCATCTCTCGCGCCGGCGTGACCAAGCACGTCGCCTTCCTGGAAAACGCGCTGGGCGCGCGGCTGCTCAACCGCACGACGCGGCAGGTCAGCCTGACCGAAGCCGGGTTGATGGCCTTGAACAGCGGCCGGCAGATGCTGGAGCGCTACGAAGGGCTCGAATCCACGGTGCGCGAATCATTGAACCGGCCGCGCGGCGTGATCCGCGTCGGCACGCCGCCGTCGTTCGGCGCCTTTCACCTGGTGCCGCTGATCACCGAGTTCGCCGCCCAGCACCCCGACATCCAGGTGGCGGTGGCGCTCGACGTCGGCAATCTGAACCTGATCGAAGAAGGGCTCGACCTGTCGATCCGCATCGCGCGTTCGCTGCAGGACGCCAGCTACGTGGCGACGCCGCTGACGCATGCGCCGCAGGTGCTGGTCGCCTCACCCGCCTATCTGGCACGCCATGGCACGCCGCAGACGCTGGATCAGCTCGCCCGGCACAATTGCCTGATCCATTCGATGAAATCGCCCACCAGCCTGTGGCGCTTCATCATCGACGGGCGCGAAACCACGGTGCGGGTGCGCGGCACCGTCTATTCGGATTTCGGCGAGACGCTGCGCCACGCCGCGCTGCTGGGCCATGGCATCTCGGTGCACCCCACCTACATGGTGGCCGACGACCTGGCCGCCGGCCGGCTGGTCACGGTGCTGCCGCAGTACGTGGCCGAGCCGCTGGAGGTGTTCGCCATCTATTCGAGCCGGCAGCGGCTGCCCGAGCGCGTGCGGCGCTTCATCGGTTTTCTGAAGGATTGGGCCAGCACGCCGCCCGATTGGTCGCTGATTGGCAGCGGGGCGGAACAGCCGGTGCGCAAGCGGCGGCGCGCGCGAGCGGCCGCGTAACAGCGCGGCGCACGCGGGCAGCCGCGTGATCAGCGCGCCGGCGGCACGGCAAGCTGCGCCGCTACCAGCGCCCCCGGCCGCGGAAACAGCAGCAGCAAGCCCAGCACCGCGCACGCGCCCGCCACTAGCGCCATCGAACGCGGCGAGCCGTCGTGCAGTGCGCTCACCAGCGCGCTGGTCACCGCGGCCACCGCATATTGCATGACGCCGAGCAGACCGGAAGCAACGCCGGCGTCGTTGCGATACGGCGCCATGCACAGCACCGTGGAGTTCGGCAGCACCAGCCCCAGGCAGGCGATGACGACGAACAGCGGCAGCACCACGCCCCACAAGCCGCCGAACCCCAGCACGCCGAACGCGATCAGCACCAGGCCGGCGGCGGCTTGCAGGCACACGCCCAGGCGCAGCATCCGGTGCAGCTTGACGCGGCCCAGCAACGCGCCGTTGAGCGACGAAGCGCCGATCAGGCCCGCCGCATTGACGCCGAACAGCAGCGTGAAACTTTGCGGCGACAGGCCGAAATGTTCGATGAACACGAACGGCGCGCCAGCGATGTAGGCGAACAAAGCGCCGATCGCCACGCCGCCGCCCAGGCCGTAGCGCAGCATGTGTCGGTCGGCGAGCAGCGCGAAATGCCGCCCCAGCACGCGGCCCAGCCGCAGCGGTTCGGCATTGCCGGGATGGGAATCCTGCAGGCGCCACAGCACCGCGGCCAGCACCAGCGCGCCGAGCGCGGCCAATGCCCAGAAGATGGCGCGCCAGTCGGCCACCAGCAGCAGCTGCGCGCCGAGCATCGGCGCCAGAATCGGTGCCACGCCCATCACCATCATGATGCGCGACAGCACGCGGGCGCCGTCGCGCGGATCGAACAGGTCGCGCACCATCGCGCGCGGGATGACCGCGGTTGCGCCCACGCCCAGCGCCTGCACGAAACGCCAGCCGATCAGCGACTGCACGCTGCCGGCCAGCGCGCAACCGACGGTGGCGATGATGAACAACACCAGGCCGGCCGCCAGCGGCAGCTTGCGGCCGAAGCGATCGGACAGCGCGCCGTAGAACAACTGGCCGCTGGCCATGCCAACGAAAAAAGCCGATAGCGATAGCTGGGCGGTGGCCGGCGACGTCTGGAACTCGCGCCTGAGCTCGGGCAGAGCCGGCAGGTACATGTCGATGGCCAACGGCGCGAACGCGGTCAGTGCCGCGAGCAGCAGCGTCAGCTCGAGCGCGATGCGCGAATGGCCGGCCGCGGCGCGAGGAGCGCCGGGATTGGAGGAGGGCATGGGAGGGGGCGAAAGCGGCGGTGAGTCGATGCTCGATGCTACCGCAAGCGGCTGCGCGAGGCCGCGTCCGGCCCCCCGTCCGACGCTGCTACTGCATCCACTCAATCGCCGACGTTCACGCCGGCCAGCGCCGCCCATGACAGCTTGTCGATGCGCTCGAATCCACTCAGCCCTGCCAGCAGCGCCTCGCAGGCCGGCTGCCCAAGCACCGGCGTGACGCAGTCGCGGAACTTGTCGGCCAATTCGTGCGGCGCCAGCGGATTGTGCGCATGGCCGCGCGCGCGCTGCACCGGCTCGCTGTCCAGGCTGCTGCCGTCATCGAACACCACACGCACGCTGTCGCAAGGCGAGAACAAGGGATCTTCGGCGTCGCGCTCGCTGGTCGTGGTTACCTGCACCTTGCGCAGCAGCGCCTGCACCGGCTCCGACGATACGAAAGCCTCGTTCATCTCGCCAAGGCCGACGCGCCCGCCCAGCAGCCCCGCGGCCACGCCGAACTGCACGCTGAACTTGGCGTCGAGCACGGTGGCCGGGCGCGCACTGCGCAGCATGCCGGCTTGCAGATGGCCGATGGCGACTTCGATGCGCGCAATTCGCGCCAACCGTGATTGCACGGCCGGATGCAACTGCAGCGCGGCATCGACGGCACGGTGCATCGCATAGCAGATCGGATAGCGCTTCACGTTCAGCCCCTGCCGCAGAATCTGCCACGGCGCGCCGGCGCACGAGGGCCCTTGCAGGCGCACACGGCCCGCCGGCGACACAGCATGCAGCAGCCCGGCCTTGTGTTCGAGCGCATCGCCGGCGGCACTCAGGCCATCGGCGGCCAGTTGGGCGGCGAACAAACCGTTGCGCGCCGCCAGCCCGACCTGCAAGGACTTGGTCATCGAACCGAAGTTGGCGACGACGCCGCCGGCCATCGACGCAGCGATGCCCAGCGCGTGCGCGCAGCGCGCACGATCGAGCTGCAACAGGTTTGCCGCCGCCGCGGCAGCGGCCACCGTGCCAAACACTGCGGTCGGATGCCAGCCCTTGCCATGATGCTTGTCGCCATCGCGTCCGATCAGCTCAGCCCAGGTTTCGTAGCCGGCCACGTAGGCCGCGCCCAGCGCCGCGCCGCTGGCGCCGCGCGACTCGGCCAGCGCCAGCAGCGCCGGCACCAGCACGACGCTGGGGTGGCCGTCGAGCCCGGTATCGTCGTAATCGAGCACGTGCGCGGCCACCGCGTTGACCATCGCCGCGTCGCCGGTGCAGGCTCGGCCACGGCCACCGAGGACGGTGGCCAGCCCCGACGCACTGCGGCCGGTGTGGCCGGTGCCGCCAGCGCCGTCATCGCAGGCGGCGTAATCAACGCGAGTGGCATGGCCCGCAAGGTCATCGAGCCGCACCTGCCGCAAGACGATCTGCACCACCTCTTCATCACGCCCTGCGAACATCACGCCGACGCAATCGACCAGGCCCTGCCGAACGACGTCGAGCGCGCCCGCCGGCAACGTCTCATGGCGCAGGCCGGCAATGAAGCCGGCCAGCCCTTCGGTCAGCGTCATCGCCACGCCTCAGTACGAACGCGGCAGACCGAGCACGTGCTCGGCCACGTAGGCCAGAATCAGATTGGTCGACACCGGCGCCGTGCGCTGCACGCGCGCTTCGCGCCATTTGCGCTCGACGTCGTATTCGCGCGCGTAAGCGAAGCCGCCGTGCGTCTGCATGCAGGCCTCGCCGGCTTCCCAGGCGGCTTCGGCGCTGAGCAGCTTGGACAGATTGGCCTCTTCGCCGCACGGCAGGCCGGCGGCGAACTTGGCCGCGGCCTTGCGCAGCATCAGTTCGGCCGCCTGCGCCTGCGCATAGGCGCGCGCGATCGGAAACTGGATGCCCTGGTTCTTGCCGATCGGCCGATCGAACACCATGCGCTCGCTGGCGTACTTCACCGCGGTGCGTACGAACCACTTGGCGTCGCCGATCGACTCGTGCGACACCAGGATGCGCTCGGCGTTCATGCCGTCGAGAATGTAGCGAAAGCCCTTGCCTTCCTCGCCGATCAGATTGGCCGCCGGCACGCGCAGATTGTCGAAGAACACCTCGGTGGTGTTGTGATTGATCATCGCCTTGATCGGGCGGATCGTCATGCCGTGGCCGACCGATTCGCGCATGTCGACCAGGAACACCGACAGGCCGTCGGTCTTGCGCGTGACCTGATCGACGGGCGTGGTGCGCGCCAGCAGCAGCATCAGATCGGAATACAGCGCGCGCGAGGTCCAGATCTTCTGGCCGTTGACGACGTAGTGATCGCCGTCGCGCACGGCGCGCGTCTTCAGCTTGGTGGTGTCGGTGCCGGTGGTGGGCTCGGTGACGCCGAAGGCCTGCAACCGCAGCCGGCCGGCGGCGATTTCGGGCAGATAGCGCGCTTTCTGCTCGGCGCTGCCATGGCGCAGCACGGTGCCCATCGTGTACATCTGCGCGTGCGTGGCCGCGGCATTGCCGCCGCAGGCATGCACTTCTTCGAGGATGACGCCGGCGGCGCGCAGCGGCAGTCCGGCGCCGCCATACTGCTCGGGGATCAGCGCCGACAGGAAGCCGGCTTGCGTCATCGCTGTCACGAATTCGCTGGGATACGCTTCCTGTTCATCCAGCGCGCGCCAATAGCTGCCGGGAAAGTCGGCGCAGATGCGGCGCACGCTCTCGCGGATTTCCGGATAGTCATCGGCGGCGTAGTGCTGCATGAAGTCGTCGGCGGACACGGCGCCGGAAGAAGCCTGGGTCATCGAAGTTCCTTTCAAGCGGGCACGCGCTGCGGGGCAGGCTGGTAGCCGGTCGGCAGGCCCGCGCGGGCCAGCGCGCCGCGCATCTCGGCGGCCGGCAGTTGCCGTGCCAGGATCTCGCGCACGGCCAGCAGCCGTGACAGATCGACGCCGGTGCGCAGGCCCATCGAATCGAGCATGAAGCACAGGTCGTCCATCACGATGTTGCCGGTGGCGCCGGGCGCGAACGGGCAGCCGCCGAGCCCGGCCAGCGAGGCATCGAAGCGCCGCACGCCGCAATCCAGCGCCGCCACCACGTTGGCCAGCCCGGTGCCGCGCGTATCGTGAAAATGCGCGGCCACCGGCACGTCGCCGACCTCGGCCAGCACGGCGCGAAACGCCTTGCGCACCAGCGCCGGATCGGCATAGCCCACGGTGTCGGCGACCATGATTTCGTCGACGCCGGCCTCGGCCAAGGCCGCCGCATAGCGGCACACGTCGCCAACCGCGATCGCACCCTCATACGAGCAACCGAGCGCGGTCGACAAGCCGGCGGCGATCTGCGTGCGCGTGCCGCCGGCGGCAGCCGCGGCGTCGCGCGCCGCGACGATACGGCGCAGATCGGCCAGCGATTCTTCTCGTTCTCGACGCACGTTCTTCAGGTTGTGCGTGCGGCTCACCGACATGACGAAATCGAGCTTGTGCACGCCCAGCGCCAGCCCACGCTCGGCGCCGCGCAGATTCGGCACCAGCGCCATCACGGTGAGCCCGCCGATTTGCAGGGCCGCTTCGACCACCGCTTCGGCATCGGCGAACTGCGGGATCAGTTTCGGCGGGACGAACGAGCTGACCTCGATCTCGCGCACGCCGGCTGCCGCCTCGGCGCGGATCCAGGCGATCTTCTGATCGGTGGGAAAGAATTCGGCCACCATCTGCAGGCCGTCGCGCAGCCCGACTTCACGCACCAGCACGTCGATGTTTGCGGCATTCATTGCTCAGCGCCCCTTGAAATCGGGTGTGCGTTTTTCATTGAATGCACGCACCCCTTCGTGGCGGTCTTCCGATACGACCAGCCGGTTGTAGGCCTCGATCTCGAAGCGATAAGCGGTGCCGATATCGGTCTGCAAGCCGGTGTGGATCGATTTCTTGGCCTGGCGCACGGCCAGCGGCGCGTTGCCGGCGATTTCGCGCGCGGCGGCCAGCGCGTCATCGAGCACGGCGACACCGTCGCTCAGATGATTGACCAGCCCCCAGCGCAACGCCTGCTCGGCATCGAAGGCCTGCGCGCGCATGATCAGTTCCTTGGCCCGCCGCTCGCCGACGGCGCGCGCCAGCGTCTGCGTGCCGCCGCCGCCCGGCATGATGCCCAGCCGCACTTCCGACAAAGCGAAGCGCGCATGCCGCGCCGCATAGATGAAATCGCAGGACAGCGCCGTTTCCAGCCCGCCGCCATAGGCATGGCCATTGACCGCCGCGATCACCGGCACAGGGCATTCGAGCAACGCGACGAAAGCACGCTCGAAGATCTCGTGCTGCGCGCGCCATGCATGCTCGTCCATGCCGTTGCGTTCCTTCAGATCGCCGCCGGCGCAGAACGCGCGTTCGCCGGCGCCGGTAAGCACCACCGCGCGCACCGGCCCCGCATCGGCGGTGAGACGCGTCCACAGATCGAGCAGATCGCGCCCCATCTGCGTATTGATCGCGTTCAGCACTTCGGGTCGGTTCAGCGTCACCACCAGCAGATGCGGATCGGGGCGAGCCAGCGCCAGTGTCGCGTAATCGGGCAGTGTGAAGCTCATGCTTGCATCTCGGAAATCTTCAGGAAAACAGGGCCTGCGGCCCCAGGGCATCGAGTGCGGGCGGCGCACTGCGCGGCACCGCGCGCTCGCCGTCGAAGGAAATCGGCAGGCCGATCAGCGGGATGCTGCTGCCGGGCACCGATTGCAGCATGCCGAGCGCCTCGGTCTGCGGATGCCGCAGCATCGCGTCGATGCTCTGCACCGGCGCGCAGGGCACGCCGGCCGCTTCCAGCCGCGCCATCCAGTCGGCATTGCCGCGCGTGGCGAAGCGCGCTTCCAGCACCGCATACAGCTCGTCGGCATGACGCACGCGCTGCGGATTGCCGGCGAAGCGCAGGTCGTCGGCCAGCGCCGGCTGTTCGATGACCTGGCACAGCCGGCGAAACAGCGCGTCGTTGCCGGCGGCCACCACCAGATCGCCGTCGGCGGTGCGATAGGCACGATACGGCACGATGCCGACCTGCCCCGAGCCGTTCTTTTTCGGCAGCTCGCCGCCGGCCAGGTACTGGGCGGCGTACATCGTCATCCAGCCGGCAGCGGTTTCCAGCAGCGACACGTCGACCACGCTGCCTTCGCCGCAATCGCGCCGGCGCAGCAGCGCCGAGACGATGCCCAGCGCCGCCCACATGCCCGCGCCCATGTCGATGATCGACGGGCCGACGCGCACCGGCGGCCGCCCCTCTTCGCCGACCACGCTCATGATGCCGCCGAAGGCCTGCATCAGCGGGTCGTAGCCCGGGTTTTTGGCCAAGGGGCCGCGCGCGCCGAACGCGCCCAGGTTGCAATACACGAGCGAGGGCTTGCGCGCGCGCAGCGCAGCGGCACCGAGCCCTAGCGCATCGACCTGGCCGGGGCGCAGATTCTGCAGCACCACGTCGGCGCGTTCGTCGATGAAGCGCAGCAAAGCCTGCCGATCGGCATCGTTGCGCAGCTCGCAGACCACCGAGCGCTTGTTGCGGTTCAAGGACTGGAACGTGGCGGCGGCGCCATCAACGAACGGCGGCCCCCATTTGCGCGCGTCATCGCCATCAGGCTTTTCGATCTTCACCACCTCGGCGCCCAGATCGCCAAGGATCTGGCCGGCAAACGGCGCGGCGACGCTATGGCCGAGTTCGATCACGACGATGCCCGCCAGGGGAGCCACGGCGGACGACTGCGACGGCACAGAACTCATGCGCACACGGCTCCCATCACTCGGGCTTGATGCCGGCGGCGGGAATCAGCTTGCCGCGCTGCTCGAAATCGCGCCGCACCATCGCGCCGAACTCGGCCGGCCCGGTGGCCATCAAGGTCAGGCCGCCGCTCTCGATCTTTTCGCGCACTTCGGGGTCGTGCAGCGCCTTGACGATCTCGTCGCTCAGGCGCTTGAGCTGCGCTTCGGGCAGGCCGGCCGGCGCGAAGAAGCCGAGCCACGAGTTCATCTCGAAGCCGGGCAGCGTTTCGCCCACCGTGGGCACGTCGGGCAGGCCCGGATAACGACTGCCTTGCGTGACCGCCAGCGCGCGCAGCTTGCCGCTCTTGATGTGCGGCAGCACCGTGACCAGGCTGGCGAACACCATCGGGATCTGCCCGCCGAGCACGTCGTTCAGCGCCGGACCGCCGCCGCGGTAGGGCACGTGCACGAAGGGCACGCCGGTGGTCTGCTTGAGCAGCTCGCCGGCCAGATGGTGCGGCGAGCCGGCGCCCGAGGAGCCGTACGAAATCTTGCTCGGATTGACGCGGCCGTAATCGATCAGCTCGCGCATCGTCTTGACCGGCACGCTGGGGTGCACAACCAGCACGATCGGGTTGCCGACCGCGCCGACCAGCGGCGTGAAGTCGCGCACCGGATGGAAGGTCGGCGCCGCCGCCAGATGCATGTTGCTGGCGTGCGTGGCATCGGTGCCGACCATGAACGTGTAGCCGTCGGCGGGAGCCCGGGCAACGAATTCGGAGCCGATGTTGCCGCTGGCGCCGCCGCGATTGTCCACCACCACCGGCTGGCCGAACGCTTGCGACACCTTCTGCCCGACCATGCGGCCCAGCATGTCGGTGGAAGCCCCGGGCGGATAAGGCACGACCAGCCGCAGCGGCCGGTTCGGATACTCCTGCGCCGCAGCAGGCATGGCGGCCGCACCGGCCAGCGCGGCCGCCAGCAGGGCGCCGAGCCATCTGTTGATCGCTGATTTCGACAAAGTCCCCTCCGTTTCGGATTCTTAAGTCATTCGGACGTCCGTACGTTATGATCAAAGCCTTCATCCTGTCAAATCGAACGGAGCATTCAATGGACGACCACTCTCTGGCATCACGTTCGCTGGCTGGCCGTACGGCCATCGTGACCGGCTCCGGACGCAACATCGGCCGCGCCATCGCGCTGTCGCTGGCGCGCCTGGGCGCCAACGTGGTGGTCAACGGCCACAGCGACCGCGCGGCGCTCGACGGCGTCGCCGACGAGATCGAGACGCTGGGCGCGTCAGCGCTGACCGTAATGGCCGACGTCTCGCGCGACGAAGAAGTGGCAGCGCTGGTCGATGCCGCCAGGGCGCGCTTCGGCACGGTCGACATCGTGGTGTCGAACGTGGCGGTGCGGCGCAAGCAGCCGTTCCTGGAGATCACGCCCGACGACTGGCATGCGGTGCTGCGCACCAATCTCGACCCCGCCTACTACCTGGCCCGGCACGCCATTCCGCTGATGCGCGCCCGGCGCTGGGGCCGCATCGTGCTGATCTCGGGCTTCGACGGTTTCTGGGGCCAGGTGACCGAACGCGCGCACAACGTGACCGCCAAGGCCGGCCTGCACGGGCTGGCGATGGCGCTGGCGCGCGAGTTCGGCGCCGACGGCATCACCGCCAATACCGTGGCGCCGGGAGCGATCGACACAGTGCGCGACTGGTCGCAGTACACTCATCAGGATCGAGCCCGCCTGGAAGCGGAAATCCCCTGCGGCCGCTACGGCAAGCCCGACGAAGTCGCCGCCGCCTGCGATCTGCTGTGCTCCGAACGAGGTGCCTTCGTGTCGGGCCAGGTGATTCACGTCAATGGCGGCCATTACATGTACTAGTCGTCTCATGAGCACAGAGCCCGCCTCTTTTTCGAATGCCTCGGCCCCGCGCTATCAGCAACTCACCGACACCCTGATCCATGAAATCCGCAGCGGCCAGTATCCGGTCGGTTCGCTGCTGCCGCCCGAGCCCAGGCTGATCGAGCGTTTCGGCGTATCGCGGCACACGGTGCGCGAAGCCGTGCGGCGCCTGGCCGAGATGGGCCTGGTGGCGCGCCGCCAGGGTGTCGGCACGGTGGTGCGTGCCCGCGATCGCGACACGCGCTACCTGGCTTCGCTGTCGTCGCTCGAAGAGCTGATGCAATACACGCAGCAAACGCGCCTGAAGCGACTCGGCGAACGCTGGGTCGAAGCCGACGAGGCGCTGGCGGCGCTGCTGCGCTGCAAGCCCGGCCAGCGCTGGCTCGAATTCGATACCTGCCGCTATCCGGCCTCGGGCAGCGAACCGTTCGTGCACATGGTCGTCTACGTGCATGCGGCGTATGAAAGCATTCGCCACCATCTCGATGAAGGCAGCGTCTGGTTCTACGGCCTGATCGAAAAGCACTACGGCGAAGCGATCGTCGAAGTGCAGCAGGAAACCTGCGCGATCGCGATGTCGGCGCACAGCGCACGCCTGTTGGGCGTCAAGCCGCGCTCGCCCGGCTTGCAGGTGGTGCGCTATTACCTGGGGCGCGACGATCGCATGCTGTCGGTATCGGTGAACGTGTATCCGGCTGAACGCTTCAAGGTCGCCACCCGCTGGCGGCTGGAACGACACGAAAGCCCTGCTGCCGAGCCTTCGGCGCCACCGCCGCCCGGCGACTGAAGGCACCGTTCCCGCCACGCGCCCTCAGGCCGCGCCAGCCTGCTTCCAATTGCCCGGCGCGGCGCGAACTTTCTTCTCGTGTGATTTCGTCTTGCGATGCTTCCCACCCGTCCGCTGCTGGCCCTGATCACCACCCTCTTCGTCCAGGCCCTGGTCAGTCTCACTCTTGCCATGCCGTCAGTGCTGGCGCCGGCCGTGGCGCCGTCGCTGGGCGTCGGCGCCGAGCGCGTCGGCATGTTCGTAGGGGTCGCCTACCTGGCGGCGATGCTGTCGGGCCTGCACAGCGGCGACTGGGCGGCCCGGATCGGCGCCGTGCGGCTGAGCCAGGTAGCGCTGCTGTGCGCGGCGATCGGCGCGTGCACCGGTGCGTTGGGAATCGCGCTGGCGGTGCTGGGTGCGGCGGTGCTGATCGGCACCGGTTATGGCCTGACCAACCCGTCGGCGGCCAGCCTGCTGATGCGGCACGCCCCCGTCAAGCGGCGCGGCCTGTTCTTCTCGATCAAGCAGGGCGGCGTGCCGATCGGCGTGGCGATCGCCGGCGTGCTGCTGCCGTGGGGGTTGGCGACGATCGGTTGGCAAGCGGCGGTGCTGGCGATCGGTGGCACTTGTCTGCTGGCGGCCGTGCTGCTGACGCCGCTGGTGCGGCGCCTGGAGCCGGAGCGCGGCGCGGCGCCTGCCGCAGCCCGTGCCGCGCCGGCGAACACGGCCAGCGGCGGCCTGCTCGACGTGCTGCGCGACCCGGGACTGCGCCGGCTCAGCCTCGCCTCGTTCTCGTATGCAGGCACGCAGATCTGCTTTCTCACCTTTCTGGTGTCCTACCTGAATCTGGAGCTGTCGCAGTCGCTGGCCGCCGCCGCCGGCGTGCTGGCCAGCGCGCAGTTGGTGGCAACGGTCGGCCGCGTCGTCTGGGGCCACAGCGCCGATCGCTGGTTCGACCCGGCAGCATTACTGGCCGGCCTGGGGCTGGCGATGGGTGTGGCCTGCGCGCTGCTGGCGCTGCTCGATAGCAGCTCCAGCCCGGTCTGGATCCTGCTGGTGGCACTGGTCTGCGCGGCCACCGCGATGGCCTGGAACGGCGTGTTCTTCGTCGAACTGGCGCGTCACTCGGGCAAGCATGACATGACGCGCATGGCCGGGGCCACGCAGGTGTTCACCTTTGGCGGCGGCATGGTGATGCCGGTGGTGTTCGGGCAGATGGTGCGCATCAGCGGCTCGTACGCCACGGCCTACCTGCTGCTGGCGGCGCTGCCGACTGTGGCGGCGCTGGCGATGTGGCGCTCGCTGGGCGCCGAGGCGGCCGCGGCGCAGGCGCAGGCACAAGCGCAGGCCCCCAAGTAGCCCATCGGCTTGCATAATGGCCGGATGCCCGCCGGACCGGGCCGGAGCGATGCGTCATGAAGCCGATGAAGAAGAAGGATTACGAGGCCGCCCTCGAACCGCTGCAGCTCGAACTCAACAACCTGGCGCATTGGCTGGCGCACACCGGCACGCGGCTGATGGTGCTGCTCGAAGGCCGCGACGCCGCCGGCAAGGGCGGCGTGATCGCCACCATCTCGGAACGGCTCAATCCGCGCCAGGTGCGCGCCGCCGCGCTGCCCAAGCCGACCGAACGCGAGCTGACGCAGTGGTATTTCCAGCGCTACGTGGCGCATCTGCCGGCCGCCGGCGAAATGGTGTTGTTCGATCGCAGTTGGTACAACCGCGCCGGCGTCGAGAAGGTGATGGGCTATTGCACCGAGACGCAATACGCGCTGTTCCTGAAACAGGTGCCGGTGTTCGAGAAGATGCTGGTCGACGACGGCATTCTGTTGTTCAAGTACTGGCTGGCCGTCGATCAGGCCTACCAGGAAGAACGCTTCGCCGAGCGCGCCGCCGATCCGCTCAAGCGCTGGAAACTGTCGCCGATCGATCTGGAATCGCGCAAGCACTACGCGGCCTATGGCCGGGCCCGCGACGCGATGTTCGAAGCCACGCACAGCAAGCACGCACCGTGGCACGTGGTCGATTTCGACGACCAGCGCCGCGGCCGGCTGAACCTGATCCGCCATCTGCTCGATCAGGTGCCCGACCTGGCCGTGCCGGTGCAGGCGCTCGAACTGCCGCCGCTGCCGGGCAAGCCGCAGAAGGAGCACTTCGCGGGGGCGGTCAAGCCGATCCGCGATCGCTATTGATTGGAAATCGTGCCGCGGCCAAGCCTCAGCGCGCGTTGATCACCCGCATCCCCTGCTGCGTACCGCCGGCCCGGTCGAGCACCCTGACCGTGACCTGTCGGGCGAGAAAGCCGGCCGGCAAGGGCAGACTGCCCTTCACGTGCTGATAGTCGGCGAACGACAGCTCCACCGGATTCAGCGTGACCGTCTGCTCGCGGCCGCCGCGCTCGCCGGCAACGACGAATTCGAGCTGCCCGCGAAACGCCTTGCCGCCCTTGCGCTCACGCGTGAGCAGCACGTGGTAGCCGAGCTGCCCCGCATCGTTGGCAAACTTCGCGGCACGCACGCCGATCGGGCTGTCGCGCGGATCCGGCGGCAGCACCTCGTCGAACAGCGCCAGGTCCTTCTCCAGGCGCGCTACTGCTTGCCGCGCCGCGTCCAGCTCGGTGTGCAGGCGCGCAGTCTCTCCGCGCACGGCCTTGCCGTCGGCCTCGGCCTTGTCCAGCGCTGCCTGCAATTGCGCGGTGCGCTGCTCGAGCGCCGACACCGAGCCTTGCAGCCGCACTGAGTCTTCGGTACTCAATCGCGGCGGCAGGTATTCCTGCTGCACGTAATAGAGGCCGCCGGCGCCGATCGCAATGCCCGACAACAGCCACAGCAGCCAGCGCGGAACGGACCACGACCGGCGTCTGCGATACGAATAGGGCTCGAAGACCAATGGCCCCTTGCGTCGAAATAATCCCATCGTGGCCTTATCCTTCTGAAAGCTGAAGGCTGGTTGCTTCAGCCGAAGGATAGACGATCGATCTGCTCAACCAGTTCCGTGCCGGCGCAGCCGCACACCAAGGCGCGGGTGCGGCGCCGCAGCGAGGCAGCGCCGGCTACGCGCTGCCGCGCTGCGCCGGCACGGGCCGGACCGGCTCTGCGTGCCGGCTGCGCTCGCGCTGCAGGATGTACAAACCCGCGCCGATCAGCAGCACGATGCCGCCCCAGGCCAGCACGTTCGGGACGTCGCCCCACACCAGGTAGCCGAGCACCAGCGCAAACAACAGCCCCGAATAGCGAAACGGCGCCACCACCGACAATTCGCCGCTGCGCATCGCGGCGATCACCAGCATGTTGGCTACCGACAGGAACACGGCGGCCAGGCCGAGCAGCAGCAAAGCGCGCCCATCCACCGGCCGCCAGCCCTCGACCAGCGATATGGCACCCGCCAGCAGCGTGATCACCGCCGACGCCGTCAGCGTGATCACGATCGACGGCACAGCAGCCGAAATCGATCGCGTGGAAAAATCGCGCAGCGCGTGAAACAGCACGCCCAGCAGGCAGACCAAGGAAAAATAATTGAAACCGGTGGCGCGCGGCTGAATGATCAGCAGAACGCCGAAGAAGCCCGCTGCGATCGCCACCCAGCGGCCGGCTTCGACGCGCTCGCCGATCAACAGCACGGCGAACACCACCAGAAACAGCGGCGCCGCCAGCCCGATCGCCACCGCATTGGGCAGCGGCAGATGCATCAGCGACCACAGATAGCAGATGGTGCCGAGCGAATCGAGTATCGCGCGCACCATCACGCGCGGCTTGCAGGCATCGCCGATGCGATCGAAGGCGCCCAGCGCACGCACCAGCAGCAACACCAGCAGCGTTGCCATCACGCCGCGCAGAAAGATCGTCTGCCCGGTGCCCAGCGCCGGGCTGGCGTACTTCACCAGCGCGTCGTTGGCGATGTAGCAGGCCATCGCCGCCGACAGGCAGATGATGCCGTGGCGGTTGGCGGCAAAGCGCGCGGCCGTCATCGCGCCGAACGCTGCCCGGTGCCGCCGGCCACGCCCCGGCCAGCCGGCGGCAGCAAGCCGCGCAACAGTTGCGCCAGTTGCAGCCCTTCAAAGATGCGGATGCGATGCTTGGCGGCGAACTGCCGTGCCTGGTCGGTGATCTCGCCGGTGGCCACGTAGATGCAGTCGTGCGCATCGCCGCTGTCGGTCGCCGCCTGCAAATCGCGCAGCGGCTCGATGCCGGTGCGCGCGGCCTTCCAGCGCTTGCCGCTGAGCAGCGAGATGCGGCCGGCCTTGACCAGTCGGAAGTCGGCGCCGGCCTGCCCGGTCAGCCGCTGCACGGTATAGCCGTCGCGCTGCAAGCCCCGTTCCAGCAGGTCGGCGAATTCGTTCCAGCCCAGCGTGGCCAGCGCATCGACGGTGCCGCTGACGCGCGCCGCGCTCGGCACTTGCGCCTGCCGCCAGGCGCGCACGACGCCGATGCCCAGGAACGGCAGCGCCGCCACCACCCCGACCACCACATAGCCGGTCGGCAGCAGCAGCCCCGACAGCACGGCGATCACCACGGCGATCGCGATGCTGACCCACCACTGCGAACGCAGCAGGATCGCGAACAGGGAATTGGGAGCCATCTCGAACTTCATTCTTCACCTCGTATCGGCCGGCGGCCGGGGCCATGCGGGGCACACCGCCGCGCCGAAACACCGAAACGCGGTTCTACCACATTCTTCTGAAGCATCGGCTTCAAGTGGCAACCCCGGTAGAAGAGAGAGCGCCGAACACCAGTCGGACGCCGCGCCCAGTTCACGCGAAAACAGTCGAGAAACCGGACTAATAGCCACGCTGCGGATCGATGCGATTGAGCAGCGGCTGATCGCCGCGCAAGCGCGCCACGTTGCACGCCACCTGCTCGACGACAGCATCGAAGCCGGCCATGGTGGCCATGTGCGGCGTAACGATCACGCCGGGCATGTTCCAGAATGGATGGTCTTCGAGCAGCGGCTCGTGCTGGAACACGTCGATGACAGCGCCGCGCAGTTGCCCGCTGGCCAACGCCTGGGCCAGGTCCGCTTCGACCAGATGCTCGCCGCGCCCGCAATGCACCAGCGCGGCGCCGCGCGGCAGCGCCGCGAAGGTCTGCGCGCACAGGATGCCGCGCGTGTGCCCGGTGAGCGGCAGCAGGCACACCAGCACGTCGGTGGCGGCCAGAAACGGCGGCAGGCCCTGCGGCCCGCTCCAGGTTGTCACACCGTGCAGTTGCCGCGGCGTGCGCGACCAGCCGTTGACGGTGTAGCCCAGCGCCGGCAGCACCGCTACAATGCGCGCCGCCATCTCGCCCAACCCCATCAGGCCGACGCGGCAATCGCGCGCCGGGATCTGTTCAGGGCGATGCCAGCGACGGCGCGGCTGGTTGGCCAGCGCCGCATCCAGCCGGCGATGGAAATGCAGCACGGCCCACAGCACGTACTGCAGCATGCCTTCGGCCAGCAGCGGGTCGACCACGCGGCACACGGCCGCACCGCGCAGATCCTGGCCGGCGATCAGGTTGTCGACGCCGGCGGCCACGCTGTGGATCAGCCGCAGCTTTGGCATGCGTTCATACAGACCCTCGGGCGCGTCCCAGCCGACCGCCACCTGCGCCTGGCCGCAGCGCGGATCAGGCCAGACCACCACGTCGAGCAGCGGGTCGGCGCGCTCGAGCAGCGGCTTGAGGAACGACAGGTCGTAGCTGCGGCTGAACAGCGCCAGGGTGATCGTCTGGGTCATTGCATCGAATCGGTTGGTGGTGCAAATCGGTTGGCGGTGCGCCGTGGGCGCGCCGGCTGTCATCGCGCCGCACGCGATGGCGCCATCGCACCGCGCAGCACGCCCAGCAAAATCTGAAAGCAACGCAGCATCTCGGCCTCGGGCACGCTAGCAAATCCCATCAGCAGGCCCGACTGCCGGCGCGGCCCGATGTAGTAGCGCGACAGCGCCCTGACCAGCACGTTGTGCTCGAACGCCGCCTGCTCCACGGCATGATCATCGCAACCCTCGGGCAGGCGCAGCACCAGGTGCAGGCCGGCGCCGGTATCGTATTCGTGCACCCATTCCAGCCCCAGCCAGCGCCGGATCTGATCGAGCAGGAAATTGCGCCGCCCGGCATACACCTGCCGCATGCGGCGGATGTGCGACGCGTAATACCCCTGGTCGATGAACTCGGCCAGCGCCAGTTGCGACAGCAGATGCCCGCCGCGATAGAACTCCGACTGCGCGGTCTTGAAGGTGTCGGCCAGCGCGCGCGGCACCACCATATAGGCGGTGCGCAGCCCGGGGTACAGCGTCTTGCTGAACGTGCCCACGTAGATCACGCGGCCGTCGGGCGCCATGCCCTGCAGCGACGGCACCGGCTGGCCGTTGAAGCGGAACTCGCTGTCGTAATCGTCTTCGACGATCCATGTACCGCTCTGCCCGGCGCGCGCCAGCAGCCCCAATCGGCGCGCCATGCTCATCACCGGTCCGAGCGGATATTGATGCGAAGGCGTGACGAAGGCCAGCCGCGGCGGCTTGCGGCCAGGGGCCGGCAAGCGCATGCCTTCGTTGTCGACCAGCACCGGCTGCGGCACGATGCCGTTGATCGCCAGCACGCTGCGGATGCCCCAGTAGCCGGGCTCTTCGACCCAGGCGGTGTCGCCGACGTCGGCCAGCAGCCGCACGATCAGGTCGATCGCCTGGTGCACACCCTCGGTGACGATGATCTGTTCCGGCTCGCACACCACCGAGCGCGCCTGCCGCAGGTATTGCGCCAGGCTGCGCTGCAAGACGCCGTGGCCGCCGCCGGGCGCATAGCTCAGCAGCTCGGGCCCGGCCTGCCGGCGCAGCCGCGCGATGATACGGCCCAGCTTGCGATGCGGAAACAGCGTGACGTCGGGCACGCCCGGCATGAAGGCGCCCCATTGCCTAGGCGCGGCGCGCGCATACGCCACCGCCGCCTTGCCGCGCGCCGACAATCGCGCACCGCGCTGCGCTGCCGGCATCGGCCGCGAACGCATCGCGTGCAGCGGCGTCTCGGGGATCACGTCGGTGACGAAGGTGCCGCTGCCCACCACCGCGCGCAGATAGCCTTCGGCGCGCAGCTGGTCGTAGGCGAAGGTCACCGTATTGCGCGACAGACCCAGCCCGGCGGCCAGATCGCGCGAGGCCGGCAGCCGGCCACCGACTGGCAGGCTGCCGTCCATGATGCAGTCGCGGATGCACTCATACAGCCGCCGGTTCAGCGCCGCGCTGCCGCCGCCGGCACGCACCGCATGCCAGCGCGATTGCAGCAACTCCACCGCCATCGAATTCAAATTGGCACCACTCGATTGAAAGAAGTGGATCTGGATTACGGGGCCATCTGGCGCTTGAATGTCGGCTTCATCGAACCCTCATGAATCGTTTGCCATGACCAACGATCAGATCGACCAGCGCCGACTTGCGGCGGCCTCCCGCGGCGTGGGCGTCATGTGCGGCTTCTATGCCGACCGCGCCGAGAACGCCACGCTGTGGGATGTCGAGGGGCACGCCTACACCGACTTCGCGGCCGGCATCGCGGTGCTCAACACCGGGCATCGCCATCCGCGCGTGATGCAGGCAGTGCGCGCGCAGCTCGACCGCTTCACGCACACCGCCTATCAGATCGTGCCGTATGAAAGCGCGGTGGCGCTGCTCGAACGGCTGAATGCACTGGTGCCGATCGACGGCCCGGTGAAGTCGGCGCTGTTCACCACCGGCGCCGAGGCGGTCGAGAACGCGATAAAGATCGCGCGCGCGCACACGCGCCGTTCGGCGGTGGTCGCCTTCGGCGGCGGCTTTCACGGCCGCACCTTCATGGGGCTGGCGTTGACCGGCAAGGTGGCGCCGTACAAGACCGGCTTCGGACCGTTTCCCGGCGAGGTCTATCACCTGCCGTTTCCCGGCGGGCCGCGCGGCGGCTCGGT
The DNA here is from genome assembly GCA_017307915.1 of Burkholderiales bacterium. GTDB lineage: Bacteria > Pseudomonadota > Gammaproteobacteria > Burkholderiales > Burkholderiaceae_E > Zeimonas. The sequence goes on from JAFKGG010000367.1 coordinate 53,755, forward strand.
GGCCGACAGCTTGGCCGCGCTGGAGCGCCTGTTCGCGTACGACGTCGAGCCGCAGCGCGTGGCCGCGATCATCATCGAGCCGGTGCAGGGCGAAGGCGGCTTCAACGTCGCACCCGACGAGTTGCTGGTTGCGCTGCGCCGCCAGTGCGACCGCCACGGTATCGTGCTGATCGCCGACGAGGTGCAAAGCGGTTTCGGCCGCACCGGCCGCATGTTCGCGTTCGAGCACTACAGCGTGCGCCCCGACCTGATCACGCTGGCCAAGAGCCTGGCCGGCGGCCTGCCGCTGTCGGCCGTCGCCGGCCGTGCCGACATCATGGACGCGCCGGCGCCCGGCGGCCTGGGCGGCACCTATGCCGGCAATCCGCTGGCGGTGGCGGCCGCCCACGCGGTGATCGACGTGATCGCCGACGAGGGGCTGCTGGCGCGCTCGCAGCAGCTCGGCGCACGGCTGCTGGCGTTGCTGAGCCAATGGCGCGAACGCTACCCGGCGATCGCCGACGTGCGCGGCCTGGGCTCGATGCTGGCGGTGGAATTCGTCGACCCGGCCGACGGCCGGCCGTCGCCCGAGCGCGCCGCGCAGGTGCAGCGCGCCGCCTTGCAGCGCGGGCTGCTGCTGCTGTCGTGCGGCGCGCACGGCAACGCGATCCGCTTCCTGTATCCGCTGACCATCGGCGACGCGCAGTTCGACGCCGCGCTGGCCACGCTGGATGAAGCGCTGGCCACGTTGCAGGCGCCGATGCCGGCGGCGGCCGGAGCGGTCACGGCGTAGCCGTGCAGCCACGGGGGCTGCCGCAGCCGCAGCCGCCACTGGCCCCGCGCCCTTCCCGCCACTCCAAGCCATTGCCAATGCCCTATCCTTCTGACATCATTAAACTATACAAGTGTATAGAATTGCGCCGCCGGAAGGCGCAGCAGGCCTCGACTCCGGCCCTCGGGTCACAGGTTCTGCGCGAGGAGACTTGAATGAACGAGCCTCTTTACGAGGTCTCCAGCCAGTGGCTCCATGTACATTTCAAGGAGCCCATTGCATTCACCGAAACTTATGGATTTGCAGGCACCCAGGGCTCGGTGAACCTGGAAGCGATCCTGCTCAAGCCCGTGGGCGTGGCCTCGAAGACGCTGCTGGTGTTCATGCATCCGGCGTCGACTCTGCAGCTGTTGCCGGTGCCGCGCGAGCTGGCCGCGCTGGGCATGCACGTGCTGTGCGCCGCCAGCCGCTATCCGCGCAACGACAGCGCGCTGATCATGGAAAAGGTGGCCATCGACCTGGGCGCGCACATCCGCCACGCCAAGCAGGTGCTGGGCTATGAAAAGATCGTGCTGGTCGGCTGGAGCGGCGGCGGCTCGCTGTCGCTGTTCTATCAGTCGCAGGCCGAACGCCCCGACATCATTGCCACGCCGGCCGGCGACCCCGCCGACCTGACACAGGCCGGCCTGATCGCGGCCGACGCGGTGATCTGCCAGGCGGCGCACCTGTCGCGCGCGGTCATGCTGTGCGACATGATCGATCCGTCGGTACGCGACGAATCCAACCCCGACGATCGCGCCATCGAATTCGACTTGTACCACCCGGCCAATCCCAACCAGCCGCCGTATGACCGCGACTACGTCGCCGAATACCGGCGCCGCCAGCTGGCGCGCGTGCGGCGCATCACGCAGTGGGTGCGGGAAACGCTGGAACGCCTGAAGCGTTCCGGCGGCGCCGAGCTGGAACGCGGCTTCGTCACGCACCGCACGCTGGCCGACCCGCGTTATCTCGACGCCACGCTCGACCCCAACGGCCGCCCCGCGCGCTGGTGCTATCTGGGCAATCCGGAAACAGTCAACTCGGGCCCGGTGGGCCTGGCGCGTTTCTCGACGCTGCGTTCGTGGCTGTCGCAATGGTCGATCGACGACAGCCGCGTCGACGGCCTGGCCTGCGCGGCGCGCATCCGCGTGCCCTGCCTGGTCATCGAGAACGAAGCCGACGACTGCGTGCCGCAGCCGCATGCGCGCATGCTGGTCGACGCCGCCGGCAGCCGCGACAAGGAATTCCACGTGATCCGCGGCGCCAGCCACTACTACGCGGGCCAGCCCGAGCTGATGCGCCAGGCCGCGGTGCTGGTGCAGCAGTGGCTGCGCCAGCGCGGCCTGGCCGACTGAACGAATCCTCGTGCACCGTCTTCAGCGTCATCCATCTACTTCCAATCCTTCGGAGTGCCTCAGATGAAAAAGCGTCAGTTCAACAAGCTTCTGCTGTCGGCGGGGGCGGTCGGGCTCGCCGACGTGCCGCTGGGCATCACGCGCGCCATCGGCCAGACCCGCGGCGGCACGCTCAACGCGGTGCTGCAGCCCGAGCCGCCGACGCTGAACATCGGCGTCAATCAGCAGACGCCCACGCAGACGGTGGCCGGCAAGATCTTTCTGAGCCTGCTGACCTATGACTTCAACATGAAGCCGCTGCCCAGCCTGGCGCGCAGCTGGACGATCTCGCCCGACGGCAAGACCTACACCTTCAGCCTGGAACGCAACGTCAAGTGGCACGACGGCAAGCCGCTGACGGCCGACGACGTGGTCTACACGGTGAAGGAGTTCCTGCCGGTGTCGCACCCGCGCGCCAAGGCGATCTTCGCGCGCTGCGAGTCGGTGACCGCGCCCGATCCGTACACGGTGGTGTTCAAGCTGGCCGAGCCGTTCGGCGCGTTCCTGGGCGCCTTCGACATCTCGAACCTGCCGGTGATGCCCAAGCACATCTACGCCGGCACCGACATCCAGAAGAACCCCGCCAACCAGGCGCCGATCGGCTGCGGCCCGTTCAAGTTCAAGGAGTGGGTGCGCGGCTCGCATATCCACCTGGTGCGCAACGAGCAATACTTCAAGCCCGGCAAGCCGTATCTGGATGCGGTGATCTACCGGATGATCCCCGACGGCGCCTCGCGTGCGGTGGCGCTGGAAGGCGGCACCGTGCAGCTCACGCAGTGGACCGACCTGGAGCTGTTCGATGCGCAGCGCCTGTCGAAGAACCCCAAGTTCGCGATGACGACCAAGGGCTACGAGTTCTTCGCGCCGATCATGTATCTGGAAATGAACGTGCGCAACGCGCCGTTGAACAACAAGCTGTTTAGGCAGGCGGTGTCGCACGCGATCGACCGCGAGTTCATCCGCGACAAGATTTTGTACGGCTTCGGCAAGATCGCCACCGGGCCGATCTGTTCCAAGACGCGCTTTTACGACGGCAACGTCAAGAAATACGATCTCTCGCTCGACAAGGCCAAGGCGCTGCTCGACCAGATGGGCCTGAAGCCCGACGACAAGGGCATCCGCGCCCGCGTGCGGCTGCCGGTGGCGCCCTACGGCGAAATGCCGGCACGCGCCTGCGAATACATTCGCCAGTCGCTGGCCAAGATCGGCATCGCGGTGACACTGGAGTCGTCCGACGCCGCCGGCTGGGCGCAGAAGATCGCCAACTGGGACTACGACATGAACCTGACCTGGCCGTTCCAGTACGGCGACCCGGCCATGGGAGTGACGCGCAACTACGTCAGTTCGAACATCCGCAAGGTACTGTTCTCCAATACCATCGGCTATTCGAACCCCGAGGTCGACAAGCTGGCCGATGCGGCGGCCGCGGCGGTGGACGACACCAAGCGGCAGGCGCTGTACAGCCAGATGCAGAAGATTCTGGTGGAAGATGCGCCGATCGCCTGGCTGGTCGAGATGGAGTTTCCGACCATCCACGACAAGCGCCTGCAGAATCTGGTGACCACGGGCATCGGCATTCACGAGAGTTTCGATAGCGTTTATTTCCAGGGATGAGCGCGGCATCGCATCGCGGCCGCGCGGCCCTCTGACTTCCATGCAGTTCACTTTTTCAGCCGCGCTCAGCCCGGTGCTGGTGCGCATTGCGAAGATGGCCGCGGTGGTGCTTGCCGTGGCCGTCTTCAATTTCTTCCTGGTTCATGCCGCGCCGGGCGACCCGGCGCTGGTCATCGCCGGCCAGTCGGGTTCCACCGACGAGGCCTACATGGCGAAGATCCGCGCCGACTACGGCCTGGATCAGCCGCTGCCGATGCAATTGGCCAGCTACCTGCGCAAGGTGGTCACGCTCGACCTGGGCTTTTCGCACCGCCAGCAGCGCCCGGTGGCCGCGGCGATCGGCGAGCGCCTGGGCCCGACGCTGCTGTTGACCGGCACGGCGTTCGCCATCTCGCTGCTGGGCGGCATCGTGCTGGGCTGCCTGGCCGGCGTGCGCGCCGGGCGCCTGTCCGACACGCTGATCACGGTGGTGTCGTTGATCGTCTATGCCACGCCGGTGTTCTGGCTGGGCATCATGCTGGTGCTGCTGTTCGCCGTGCAGCTCGACTGGCTGCCGCCGTTCGGCTACCAGACGGTGGGCGCCGGGCTGACCGGCTGGGCGGCCTGGCTCGACCACGCGCGCCATCTGGTGCTGCCGGCGATCACGCTGGGCCTGCTGTATCTGGCCATCTATGCGCGCCTGATGCGCGCCTCGATCATCGAGGTCAGCCACCAGGATTTCGTCAAAACCGCGCGCGCCAAGGGTGCCGGCGAAGGCCGCGTGCTGTGGCACCACATGCTGCGCAACGCGATGCTGCCGGTGGTGACGATGGCCGGCGTGCAGGCCGGCACGCTGATCGGCGGCTCGGTGGTGATCGAAACCGTGTTTGCCTGGCCGGGCCTGGGCCGGTTGACGTACGAAGCCGTGCTGCAACGCGACTATCAGCTGCTGCTGGGCATCTTCCTGGTGCTGTCGATCGTGGTGTCGGTGTTCAACCTGATCACCGATCTGCTGTACCGGATCGTCGATCCGCGCATTCGCGCCGTTTGAAGGAAGCGACCGCTCATGAAGAATCTTGCGCTCGCTTTTCTGCGCCACCCCTCGGGCGTGCTGGGGCTGGCAATCCTTGTGGTGGTGGTTGGCGCCGCCGTGCTCGCGCCAGTGCTGTACCCGGGCAGCCCGTGGGACACGGTGGCCGCGCCGTTCACGCCGCCGGGCACCGACGGCATGCTGCTGGGCAGCGACAGCCTGGGCCGCGACGTGGCCGCCGGCATCGTGCACGGCGCCAAGGTGTCGCTGATGATCGGCGTGGCCTCGACGCTGGTGGCGCTGCTGGTCGGCGTGCTGGTGGGTGCGGTGGCCGGCTATGCCGGCGGGCGCGTGTCCGGCGTGCTGATGGCGATCACCGAGCTGTTCCAGTCGATTCCTGCGTTCGTGCTGGCGATCTTGTTCGTGGCGATTCTCACGCCGTCGGTCACCACCATCACGCTGGCCATCGCGCTGGTGAGCTGGCCGCAGGTGGCGCGGCTCACGCGCGGCGAGTTCCTGTCGCTGAAGGAACGTGAATACGTGTACGCGGCGCGCTGCCAGGGCGAATCGGCGGCGGCACTGGTGCTGCGGCACATTCTGCCCAATGCGCTGTCGCCGATCGTGGTGGCCGGGTCGCTGGCCATTGCCACCGCCATCCTGATCGAAAGCGCGCTCAGCTTCCTGGGCCTGGGCGACCCCAACCTGATGAGCTGGGGCTACATGGTCGGCAGCGCGCGCACGATGATCCGGCAGGCCTGGTGGATGAGCTTCTTTCCCGGCATCGCCATCCTGGTCACGGTGCTGGCCATCAACCTGGTGGGCGAAGGCCTGAACGACGTGCTCAACCCGCGAGTGAGCCGCCAATGAACTCCCTGTACGAAGCACGCACGCTGGCGGCGACGCTCGACGCCGGCTCGACGCAGCCGCTGCTGCAGGTGCGCAACCTGAGCGTCGAGTTGCCCGGCAAGGGCGATCGCCGGCACGCGGTCAGCGATCTGTCGTTCGAGGTGAATGCCAACGAGATCGTCTGCATGGTGGGCGAATCCGGCTCGGGCAAGTCGATGACGGCGCACGCCATTCTCGGGCTGCTGCCGCCGCGCGTGAGCATCGGCGCCGCCAGTGAGATCGTCTTCGAAGGCAGCGACTTGGCGCGCCTTGGCGAACGCGAGCTGCGGCAACGGCGCGGCGATCGCATCGGCATGGTGTTCCAGGAGCCGATGAGCGCGCTGAACCCGCTGCAGCGCATCGGCGCGCAGGTCGAGGAAGCGCTGCTGCTGCACGGCGCGCGGCATTCGGGCGCGCACAACCACGAACGCGTGCTGCAGATGCTGGCGTCGGTAGGGCTGCCCGATCCGGCGCAGATCTACCGCGCATATCCGTTCCAGCTTTCGGGCGGGCAGCGCCAGCGCGTGATGATCGCGATGGCGCTGGTCAACCAGCCAAGCATTCTGCTGGCCGACGAGCCCACGACGGCGCTGGACGTCACCACGCAGCGGCAGATCCTCGACCTGATCCGCCGCCTGCAGGCCGAACGGCAGATGGGCGTGCTGTTCATCACGCACGACATCGGCGTGGTGGCCGACATCGCCGATCGCGTGATCGTGATGCGCCACGGCCGCGTGGTGGAACAGGGCCGGCGCGACGACGTGCTGCTGCATCCGCGCGAGGCCTATACGCGCGCGCTGATCGAGGCGGTGCCGGGCCGCCGGCCGGCGGCGGCACTGGCACAGGCACGCGCCGCCCGGCCACCGCTGTTGCGCATCGAGGGCCTGCACAAGACCTTCAGCAGCCGCACCGGGCTGTGGTCGCCGGCGCGCAAGGTGATCGCCGCGCAGGGCATCGACCTGGATGTGCCCGAAGGCGCCACCGTGGCGGTGGTGGGCGAATCGGGCTCGGGCAAATCGACGCTGGGCCGCATGATCATGCGGCTGATCGAACCCGATGCGGGCCGCATCCTGTTCGAAGGCCGCAACATCCTCGAGCTGGCCGGCAGCGAGCTGGCCGCCTACCGCAAGCAGGCGCAGATCGTGTTCCAGGATCCGTTCGCCTCGCTCAACCCGCGCCAGCGCGTGGGCAATGCGATCGCGCGCGGCCCGCTGATCCATGGCGCCAGCCCGGCGGCTGCGCATGCCCGCGCGCTGGAACTGCTCGAGCGCGTGGGGCTGGGCGCCGCGGCAGCCGATCGCTTTCCGCACGAGTTCTCGGGCGGCCAGCGCCAGCGCATCTCGATCGCCCGCGCGCTGGCGCTCGAGCCGCGGCTGCTGATCGCCGACGAGGCGGTGTCGGCGCTCGACGTGTCGATCCAGGCGCAGATC
>JAFKGG010000216.1 GCA_017307915.1 Burkholderiales bacterium
GGTATTGGCCACGCTGGTGCCGCTCGTGGTGCTGCTCGGCGGCCTGTACGGCATCGCGCAATGGGACGCGGTCTATACCGCCGACGCCATCGCCGACGTCGATGAAGCGGTGCTGATCGATGAAGTGCCGATCTCGGCCTATGCCGATCGCGGCTTCGGCGTATTTCTGAAGAACATGGATCAACGGAGCAACCCGTGAGCAAGCGCCTGCGCGCTTCGTTCAGCGCCTTGACGGGCGTTTTCGCCGGCGGTCGCCGCCGCACTGCCGTACTGGCGGCCTGCGCTGCGCTGGCCGCCGCCGGGCCGCAATCGCTGGCGCTGGCGGAAGATGACGCCGGCAGCGCCCCGACGAACGGCGCCGCGGCACAGACCGACGGCAGCGCGCCGGTAACGTCGGCCGGCGAGACGGCCATGCCGGCGACCGCACCGGCACTGCCTGCTGCCGCCCCTTCGCCCGAAGCTGCCGCCATCGGCACCCCGCCCTCGGCCGAGCCGCCCCCCGTTCCGCCATCGGCCCGCGCGCGGGCCGTGCCGCCGCCGGCGCGTGCCTCGCTGCTGCCGCTGGCGCAACCCTTGTGGAGCGACCTGACGCCGGCACAGCAGGCGGTGCTGCAGCCTTTCGCCGAGCAATGGAACAGCTGGCCTGCGCAGGAAAAACTGAACTGGGTGTCGCTGGCCAATCGCATGCCGCGGATGAAAGTCGAAGCCCGCGACAAGATCAGCCAGCGCATTCGCGAATGGGCGCAGCTCACGCCCGAGCAGCGGCGGCTGGCCCGGCAGAACTACCGGCTGGCCAAGCGCTTGCCGCCCGATGAGCGGATGGCCCAATGGGAACGCTATCAGCAGCTCACGCCTGAACAGCAGTCGGTGCTGCGCACCAGCGGCTGGACCAGCAACACCGCCGCGCGCCATGCCGGCGCGCGCACGGGCCTGGCCAAGGAAGCTGCGCAGCCGCTGTCAGCCTCGACATATACGCCACCGGCAAATCCGAAGCGCCCGCCGCCAAAAGTCCAATGACGGCGGCCGCTGAGCGAGCGCCGAGCGCCGATCCATGGCGCCGGCTGATGGGCAGCGTTTATGAGGCGATCATCCTGTTCGGCGTCCTGTGGTTCGCCGACTACGCGTTTTCGGCGCTGACGCAGTTTCGTGGCCATCCGGGCACGCTGCGAACGGCGTTCCAGTTGTTCACGCTGGCCGTGCTGGCCATCTATTTCGTCGGCTTCTGGAGCGCCGGCCGGCGTTCATTGCCGATGAAGACGATGTCGCTGCTGCTGCTCACGCACGACGATGCGCCGGTGCCGCCGGCGCGCGCGCTGTTGCGCTTCGCCGCTGCCACGCTGCTGCTGGTCGGCGCGCTGGCCGCCGGCTACCTGCTGCACGGCGGCCTGTATGCGCTGCTGCTGCTGCCCTATGCGTGGACCTTCGTCGACCGTGACCGCCGCGCGCTGTACGTCGTGATCGCCGGAACGCGGCTGGTCTATATGCCGGTGACGCCGGCGATGCGGTCGGTTGACGTTTGAGGTTGGTGGTTTTCTTTATGCTCGCTGAAGCGCGTGCGTGGGTTGTGCGTGCGTAGGCTGGGGCGGGCAAAGGCGTGGGCGAAGTGCGGCAGTGGGGTAACCGCTTGCCCCCTGCTTCGCAGGGGGTGCCCTGCGATACTCGGAGGACTGGCCCCGCGGCATGACTCGCTCCGCGCCCTGCGGGCGCTGCGCTCAAACAGATGCCGCGAGTCAGAAGTACGAAGCGCGCTGCGCGCGCGGGCCAGCCCTCCTGCGTTTCTCGGCTGCGCAGATACCCCACTGCCGCACTTCGCCCACACCTTTGCCGATACAGTCGTTGACTGCGAACAAAACACTGCGGTAGTGCAGCATCTGTTTTTATCTGGTGGCAGAAGCCTGCGGTAGTGCGATCACCTGTTCTGATGTCGGTACAAACTTTCGTGGCACGTATCGCTGCTTCTCAAACGACGAGCCAGCCGCAGTCGAGGGATTTTCCGTCGAGAACAAACCCTGTTGATTGAGCGACAGGCGGTTGCTGGCCGGGGCGCTGTCTGCGGCGCCGAGCAGCGCAGCCTTGGGGCTGGCGCGCGCAGCGCGCTTCGTACTTCTGACTCGCGGCATCTGTTTGAGCGGAGCGCCCGCAGGGCGCGCAGCGAGTTATGCCGCGCAGCCCCAAGGCGAGCAGCGCAGGGCAGCCCGCCCGCAGGGCGGGCCGCCGCGGTCAGCGCCCCGGCCAGCAACCGCCTGGCGCTCCCGCGCCACACCGTCGCACGCTAGACCGCGGCAAACACCACAGCACCCCGAGCCACACCGCACACCGACGCCGACGCGGAGAATTCCCCCGAGAACCTCAGGGCTGCACGCAATCGACGTAGTACTGATCCACCCCACCCTCGCGCTCGACCACCAGCCCATGCACGTCGGTATCAAAGCCCGGGAACTGCTTGTTGAACGAACGCGCGAACTTCAGGTATTCGACGATCGGCCGGTTGAAACGCTCGCCGGGGATCAGCAGCGGAATGCCCGGCGGATAGGGCGTCACCAGCATCGTCGTGATGCGGCCTTCCAGCTCGTCGATCACCACGCGGTCGACACGCCGGTGCGCCAGGCACTCGAAGGCCTGCGACGGCTTCATCGCCGGCTGCATGTCCGACAGGTACATCTCGGTGGTGACGCGCGCGATGTCGTGGCGGCGATAGTGCTCGTGGATCTGCTGCGCCAGATCGCGCAGGCCGACGCGATCGTATTCGGGATGCGCCTGCACGAAATCGGGCATCACGCGCCACAGCGGCTGGTTGCTGTCGTAGTCCATCTTGAACTGCTGCAGCTCGGTCACCAGCGTGTTCCAGCGCCCTTTCGTGATGCCGATCGTGAACATCACGAAGAACGAATACAGGCCGGTCTTCTCGACCACCACGCCGTGCTCGGCCAGATATTTGGTGACGATCGATGCCGGGATACCCCACTGCGCGAAACGGCCGTTGATGTCGAGGCCCGGCGTGGCAATGGTCGCCTTCAGCGGATCGAGCATCGTGAACTGGCTGGCCAGCTTGCCGAAACCGTGCCACTTGTCGCCCGAGCGCAGGAACCAGTCTTCGCGACGGCCGATGCCGTTGTCGACCAGATCTTTCGGACCCCAGACCTTGAACCACCAGTCTTGCCCGAACTCGGCGTCGACCTTGCGCATCGCGCGGCGGAACTCCAGCGATTCGAAGATCGACTCTTCGACCAGCGCAGTTCCGCCGGGCGGCTCCATCATCGCCGCAGCCACATCGCACGAGGCAATGATCGCGTATTGCGGACTGGTCGACGTATGCATCAGGAACGCTTCATTGAAGCGGTGCCGATCGAGCTGGCGCGTCTGCGGGTCCTGCACCAGGATCTGCGAGGCCTGCGACAGGCCGGCCAGCATCTTGTGCGTGGACTGCGTCGAGAAGATCATCGAGTCGCGACTGCGCGGCCGGTTCGGGCCGATGGCGTGGAACTCGTGATAGAACGGATGGAACGCCGCGTGCGGCAGCCAGGCTTCGTCGAAGTGCAGGTTCTCGATGTAGTCGCCCAGCGTGCGCTTGATCGTCTCGACGTTGTAGATCACGCCGTCGTAGGTCGACTGCGTGATCGTCATCACGCGCGGCCGCGCGCTCTTGTTGGTGATCAGAGGATTGGCGTCGATCTTGCGCTGGATGTTGATCGGATCGAACTCTTCGACCGGGATCGGTCCGATGATGCCCAGATGATTGCGCGTCGGCCGCAGGAAGATCGGCACCGTGCCGGTCATCATGATCGCGTGCAGGATCGACTTGTGACAGTTGCGATCGACCAGCACCACGTCGTCGTTGCCCACCGTCGAATGCCAGACGATCTTGTTCGACGTCGACGTGCCGTTGGTGACGAAGAACATGTGGTCGGTGTTGAAGATGCGCGCTGCATTGCGTTCGGCAGCGGCCACCGGGCCGGTGTGGTCGAGCAGTTGGCCCAGTTCGTCGACCGCGTTGCAGACGTCGGCGCGCAGCATGTTCTCGCCGAAGAACTGGTGGAACATCTGCCCCACCGGGCTCTTCAGGAACGCCACGCCACCCGAGTGGCCCGGGCAGTGCCATGAATACGAGCCGTCGTTGGCGTAATGCACCAGCGCACGGAAGAACGGCGGCGACAAGGAGTTCAGGTAGTTCGTCGCTTCGCGAATGATGTAGCGCGCGACGAAATCCGGCGTGTCCTCGAACATGTGAATGAAGCCGTGCAGCTCCTTCAGGATCTCGTTCGGGATGTGCTGCGAGGTGCGCGTTTCGCCGAACAGGAAGATCGGGATGTCGGCGTTGCGCCGGCGCGTCTCGGCGATGAACTTGCGCAGATCCTGAATCGCCTTGCTCTCGGCACCATCGACGCCGATCTCTTCGTCGTCGATCGACACGATGAAGGCCGAGGCGCGCGCCGCCTGATTGGCGACCATCGACACGTCGATGTAGGTGAAGCCGCCCACCACTTCCCAGCCCTGGTCTTCCACCGCCTTGGCCAGCGCGCGGATGCCCAGGCCGCTGGCGGAGTCGGCCTTCCAATCTTCGTCGATGATGACAATGGGGAAACGGAACTTCATGTCGACGACCCAGAGTGGAATGGAAAAAAGCCGCGCGAGGCGGCGTTATCGTGAAGGGTGCAAGTTAAACACAGATTGCAGGCGCAGGACGCGTTCTACGGCAAGGAAACGCCCACGCGCGCCGCGCAGCGCGCTCAAGCGTCGAACTGCCGCAACACACGGCCGGGCAGACGTGCGGGGGCGGGTGAAACAGGAGGCATCGCGGCGGGTGCAGCAGCCGATACAGACGCCGCCCCCATCGCACGTGAAGACCCATGTACCGCCGCCAGCACACCGCGCTCATCGGCCACCTGCTCGCCGTTGACCCAGACGCCGTGCACGCCGATGGCCGGCGTCGTCAGGCGCGCCCCGCCGCCGGGCAGGTCGCGTACCCGCTGCTTGGGCCCACGATCGACGCGCGCCGGATCGAACAGCAAGAGATCGGCCCAGGCCCCCGCCGCGATGCGACCGCGTCCGGCGATACCGAACAGCTCAGCCGGCTCACTGGTGAGCTTGCGCACCGCGGCCGGCAGATCGAGCACGCCGCGCCGACGCACCCAATGGCCGAGCAGATGCAGGCCAAAGCCGGCATCGTTGAAGAACGTGAGATGCGCGCCGGCATCCGACAGCGAGACCAGGCTGGCCGGATGGCGCAGCAGCCGGGCCACCGCATCTTCGTCGGAATTCAGCAGCACGGCCGAGAAAACGGTGTCAAGGTTTTCGGCCAGGGCCAGGTCGAGCATGAAGTCGAGCGGGTCGGTGCCGGTCTCGGCGGCCAGCTCAGCGATCGAGCGGTGTTCGAGCGCGCGACGCGCCGGGTCGGCCACCTCGACTACATGCACCTTGTGCCATTCGCCATTGAACAATCTGAATACCGCCGGCTGCGCCAGCTCGGCTCGGATCGCGTCGCGAAATGCGCGCTCGCGCAGCTTGGCTTTGAAAGCTTCCCCCTTGAGCGCCAGCGCCGGCTGCCATGATTGCAGACCTTCGACCGGATACGGTGAGTGCAGCGTGAAGTCGTTGGTCAGCGGACAGGCCGAGATCGCACCGATCATGCGCCGACCGCGACCGCGCGCCGCCTCGATCGCATCGAGATCGGCGAATACCGCCTGCGGGTTGGTACTGTTGTGCAACAGCGCGGCCACGACCACCGGGCGGCCGCTGTCGGCAGCCAGGCTTTCGAGGAAATCGATCCTGGTGTGGCCGCCCTTGGTCAGCATGAACACGCCGCGGCCGGCTTCGCGCAGACAGCCGACCAGGCTGCGCAGCTCGTCGTCGTCGGCCAAGCGCGAGGGCATCGGCAAACCGCCTTCGCCGTTGTGCGCCGGCGAGGTCGAGGTGGCAAAGCCGATCGCGCCGGCGCGCAAGCCATCGAGCACCAATGCGCGCATCTGCGCGATCTCGTCGGGTCGCGCGGCACGGCGCGGCGCATCTTCGCCCATCACGAAACTGCGCAGCGACGAGTGGCCGACGAAGGCGGCCAGGTTGATGGCGCTGCCGCGGCGCTCGAGGAAATCGAGATATTGCGGGATGGTCTCGAACTGCCAGTCGATGCCCTGGCGCAGCACGTCGAGCGACATGCCTTCGACCTGGGTCAGATTACGCATGATCAGCTCGCGATCGCCGGGCCGGCACGGCACGATCGTGAAGCCGCAGTTGCCGATGACGGCCGTGGTCACGCCTAGCGCCGGTGACGGCGTGCAATACGGATCCCAAGTGGCTTGCGCGTCGTAGTGCGTATGGTTGTCGACGATACCGGGCATCAGCGCCAGGCCGCCGGCGTCGATCGTGCGGCGAGCCGGTTGGCAGCCGGCATCAGTGCCGAGCGCCACGATGCGGCCGGCGTGCACGGCCACGTCGAGCACGCGGCCTTCGCCGCCGCTGCCGTCATGGACGGTGGCACCGCGGATGAGCAGGTCGTTCATCGGCACTCCAGGGCGGGGTTGTTATGATCGTTGGCTGCCATGGCGGCATGTTCGCAGATTCGCCGGCCGGCGGGGTCGGCCCGTCATTACCGGGCCGGTGGACCGGGTCGATCCGTCGGCGCCAAGCGTCACATGCCTGCCCCCTTTTTCCCGGGTACTGCGATGAACACCGCTCATTCTTCCTTCGCTTGGCCGCGCGTCGCCGTCTACGGCGCGGGCGCGGTCGGCTGTTATTTCGGCGCCAGGCTGGCCGAGGCCGGCGCGCCGGTCACGCTGATCGCGCGGCCCGCGCATGTGCAGGCGATCGTCCGTGACGGCCTGCTGTTCGAGAGCGGCGGTGTGCGCCGCTCGATCTCCATCGACGCATCGACCGATCCCGACGCAGTGCGCACCGCCGACCTGGTGCTGTGCTGCGTGAAAAGCCGCGACATCGATGCCGCCGGCCGCGCGCTGGCGCCGCTGCTGCGCGACGGCGCCGTGGTGCTCAGCATGCAGAACGGCGTCGACAATAGCGAACGACTGCGTGCGGCCGGCGTCGATGCCTTGCCGGCGGTGGTGTACGTGGCGACGTCGATGCCGGCACCGGGGCATCTGGTGCACGCCGGGCGCGGGGATCTGGTGCTTGGTGAATATGGTGCGGTAGCGGCGAATGGTGCCGCAACGGTCGCCACGAACGGCGCGGCCAACCTTGCCAGCGCCGTCGAGCCGTCGCCCCGGGTGCAGCGCATCGCCGCGATCTTTGAACGCGCCGGCTTGCCCTGCGAACTGGTCGCCGATGCACGGCCCGCGCTATGGGCCAAGCTGGTGATGAATAGCGCCTTCAACGCCATCTCGGCGTTGACGCGTTCGCGCTATGGTCCGATGGTGGGCGACGAACGCATCCGCGCGCTGATGCGCGAGCTGATCGCCGAATGCGTGGCGGTGGCACACGCCGATGGCGTGGCGCTCGACGGCGTCGAGGCGCAGTTCGATGCCGCGATGCGGCTGGGCGACGTGATGGCGCAGGCCAGCTCTTCCACCGCGCAAGACCTGGCCGCGGGCCGGCCGACCGAGATCGATGCGTTGAACGGCTTCGTCGCCGAACGCGGGGCAGCGCTCGGCGTGGCCGCTCCGGTGAACAAGGCCTTGCATGCGCTGGTGAAGCTGCTGGAGCAGCAAACGGCCCGAGCAGGCTGAATCGCCCGGTTGGCACGCCCGCTTCCGGCCCGCGCCTGGCCTGCGCCTGGCCCACATCATGAAAAAACCCCGCCAGACCGCAGCGGGGTTGCAACACAGGCACCGAGCGGCGGCCCCGGAACCGGGGCCGCCCGGGCCCATCAAGCCTTGGCCAAGCCCGCGCGGGCAGAGGCCGGCAGATCGAAACGGTCGGCGTTCATCACCTTGTTCCAGGCCGCCACGAAG
>JAFKGG010000217.1 GCA_017307915.1 Burkholderiales bacterium
GTGCCGAACGCCGCACCGGCCGATCGGCGCGCATGCTGTATGAAGTGTTGGGCGACATCTGGGTCGTGCGGCGCAATCCGTATCTGCAAGACGACCTGCTCGACAATCCCAAGCGCCGCCGCTTGCTGATCGAGGCGCTGCACCACCGGCTGGGCGAAATCGAGAAGCGGCGCGCGCTCGACGTCGAGGCCGGGGCAGAGGCTTCCGGCAGCGGTTTGCAGGCATCCGGTCTCGGTGCGGCTGGCGCAGCCGTCGCCACGGTCAATGGGCGCAGCGCCAAGGTGCTGCGGCTGCTCGAACTGGCACGCGCCGCGGTGGCCGACTTCGAACGCGAATTCGACCGCACTGCCGCGCTGCGCGCCAAGACGCTCAAGAAGCTGTCGCGCCTGACCGCGCGCGACAACGTCAAGTTCGACGGCATGAGCCGGGTGTCGCACGTCACCGACGCCACCGACTGGCGCGTCGAATACCCGTTCGTCGTGCTCACGCCCGACACCGAGGTCGAGATCGCCGGCCTGGTCAGCGCCTGTATCGAGCTGGGCCTGACCATCATTCCGCGCGGCGGCGGCACCGGCTATACCGGCGGCGCGATTCCGCTGACACCGTGGTCGGCCGTCATCAATACCGAAAAGCTCGAAAAGCTGGGCGCCGTCGAGACCTTGCGGCTGCCCGGCGTCGAGCGCGACGTGGCGACGATCTTTTCCGAAGCCGGCGTGGTCACGCGCCGCGTCACCGATGCGGCCGACCGTGCCGGGCTGGTGTTCGCGGTCGACCCCACGTCGATCGACGCCTCGTGTGTCGGCGGCAACGTCGCGATGAATGCCGGCGGCAAGAAGGCCGTACTGTGGGGCACCGCGCTCGACAATCTGGCCTGGTGGCGGATGGTCGATCCCGAAGGCCAGTGGCTCGAAATCACGCGGCTGGATCACAACCTGGGCAAGATCCACGACGTGGCCGTGGCGCGCTTCGAGCTCAAGCGCTTCAAGGCCGGGCAGCTCGGCGCCGACGGCAAAATGCGCGGCGAGCCGGTCAGCATCGAAGTGCTCGAGATCCCCGGCCGGCGCTTTCGCAAGGAAGGCCTGGGCAAGGACGTCACCGACAAGTTCCTGGCCGGCCTGCCCGGCATCCAGAAGGAAGGCTGTGACGGGCTGATCACGTCGGCGCGCTGGGTGCTGCATCGCATGCCCAAGTGCGTGCGCACCGTCTGTCTGGAATTCTTCGGCCAGCCGAAAGACGCGGTGCCGTCGATCGTCGAGATCAAGGGCTACCTCGACACCAAGCCGCACGGCGCGATCCTGGCCGGCCTCGAGCATCTCGACGAACGTTATCTGCGCGCGGTGGGCTATGCCACCAAATCCAAGCGGGGCGGCCTGCCCAAGATGGTGCTGATCGGCGACATCGTCGGCGACGACGACGAGGCCGTGGCCAAGGCCACCTCCGAAGTCGTGCGGCTGGCCAATCGGCGCGCCGGCGAAGGTTTCGTCGCCGTGTCGGGCGAGGCGCGCAAGACCTTCTGGGCCGACCGCTCGCGCACCGCCGCGATCGCGCGCCACACCAACGCATTCAAGATCAACGAAGACGTCGTCATCCCGCTGCCGCGGATGGGCGAATACACCGACGGCATCGAGCGCATCAACATCGAGCTGTCGACCAAGAACAAGCTGAAGATGCTGGCCGAGCTGGAGCGCCTGCTGACCCGCGAGGGGCCGCTGGCGCGCGCCGGCGACATCGACGGCGACGGCGAAGTCGACGCCGATGCCTTCGACGAGCTCGGCAGCGAACGCCGGCGCCAGGCCTTGGAACTGCTCGCGTTCACGCGCCAGCGCTGGGCCTGGCTGCTGACCAATCTCGACCTGCCGCTGGCGCAGGCGCGCGAGGCCTTGTCGGCGCATGGCCTGGCGTTCCTGCTGCCGCGCATCGACGAACGGCTGGCCGAAGAATCGCAGGCCACGCTGTTTCGCGTGATGCAGGATCGCACCATCCGCGTGTCGTGGAAGGTCGAACTGCGCGCGCCGCTGGAAAAGATCCTGTCGGGCCAGCCGTTCGCGCCGCTGCTCGACGCGATCGACGCCTTGCACAAGCGCGTGCTGCGCGGCCGCGTGTTCGTCGCGCTGCACATGCACGCCGGCGACGGCAACGTGCACACCAATATCCCGGTGAACTCCGACGACTACGAGATGCTGAAGGAGGCCGAGGCCGCGGTGGCGCGCATCATGGCGCTGGCGCGTTCGCTCGACGGCGTCATCTCGGGCGAGCACGGCATCGGCATCACCAAGCTGGAGTTCCTGTCCGAAGCCGAGCTGTCGGAGTTCCGCGCCTACAAGCAGCGGGTGGACCCCGAGGGTCGCTTCAACAAGGGCAAGCTGCTCGACGATCCGGCCGTGCCGGGCGATCTGCGCAATGCGTACACGCCCAGCTTCGGGCTGATGGGCGCCGAATCGCTGATCCTGCAGCAATCCGACATCGGCTCGATCGCCGATTCGGTGAAGAACTGTCTGCGCTGCGGCAAGTGCAAGCCGGTCTGTGCCACGCACGTGCCGCGCGCCAATCTGCTGTATTCGCCGCGCAACAAGATCCTGGCCACCTCGCTGCTGGTCGAGGCGTTCCTGTATGAAGAGCAGACGCGCCGCGGCGTGTCGGTCAAGCACTGGGACGAGTTCTCCGACGTCGCCGACCACTGCACGGTGTGCCACAAGTGCGAAACGCCGTGTCCGGTCGACATCGATTTTGGCGACGTGTCGATGAACATGCGCAACCTGCTGCGCAAGATGGGGCGCAAGAAGTTCAACCCCGGCAATGCCGCGGCGATGTTCTTCCTGAACGCCACCGATCCCGACACGATCAAGGCCACGCGCGCCGCGATGATCGGCATCGGCTACAAGGCGCAGCGGCTGGCCAACGACCTGCTCAAGGGCTTCGCGCGCGAGCAGACGCGCCGCCCGCCGGCCACCGTGGGCCGCGCGCCGATCAAGGAGCAGGTGATCCACTTCGTCAACAAGAAGATGCCGGGCAAGCTGCCGAAGAAAACGGCGCGCGCCTTGCTCGACATCGAAGATGCGCGCTACGTGCCGATCATTCGCGATCCGCGCGCCACGACGGTGGATGCCGAGGCCGTGTTCTATTTCCCCGGCTGTGGTTCCGAGCGGCTGTTTTCGCAGGTGGGCTTGGCCACGCAGGCGATGCTGTGGCACGTCGGCGTGCAGACCGTGCTGCCGCCCGGCTATCTGTGCTGCGGTTATCCGCAGCGCGGCTCGGGCCAGTTCGACAAAGCCGAAAAGATCATCACCGACAACCGTGTGCTGTTTCATCGTGTCGCCAACACGCTGAACTATCTCGACATCAAGACCGTGGTGGTGAGCTGCGGCACCTGCTATGACCAGTTGCAGGGCTATGAGTTCGAGCGGATCTTCCCGGGCTGCCGCATCGTCGACATCCACGAGTTCCTGATGGAAAAGGGCGTGCAGCTGGACGGCGTCACCGGCGTGCGCTACATGTACCACGACCCCTGCCATACGCCGATCAAGCAGTATGCGCCGCTGAAAGTCGTCAACGCGCTGATCAACGATTCGGTCAACGGCCGCGTCGAGAAGAACGACCGCTGCTGCGGTGAATCGGGCACGCTGGCGGTGTCGCGCCCCGACATCAGCACGCAGGTGCGCTTTCGCAAGGAAGAAGAAATGCGCAAGGGCGCGCAGGCGCTGCGCGACGCGCCCGGCGCCGATGGCGCGGCCTTCGACGGTCCGGTGAAGGTGCTGACCTCGTGTCCGTCGTGCCTGCAGGGTCTGTCGCGCTATAGCGAAGATGCCGGCGTCGATGCCGATTACGTCGTGATCGAAATCGCGCGCCATCTGCTCGGCGAAGACTGGTTGCCGCAGTACGTGGCACGGGCCAACGACGGCGGTATCGAGCGGGTGCTGGTGTGAGCGGGCTGCCGGGCGCGGCGGCGCCCTCGGGCGGCAAGGACGGCGAAAGCCAAGGCGAAACCGTGCCACTGCGCGCGCCCGCCGACTGCACCTTATGCAGTAGCGATGGCGGCGAAGTCGTCGTACGCTCGGCGCGCTGGCGCGTGATCCTGGCCGGCGATGCCGATTACCCGCCGTTCACGCGCGTCATCTGGCGAGCGCACATGGCCGAGATGAGTGATCTGTCCGACGCCGAGCGGCGCGAGCTGTTCGACGTGGTGCTGGCCGTGGAGCGCGTGCAGCGCGACGTGTTTGCGCCCGACAAGATCAACTGGGCCGCCTTCGGCAACATGGTGCCGCACCTGCACTGGCACGTGATTCCGCGCTGGCGCGACGACCGGCATTTTCCCGAGTCGGTGTGGGGCAAGCCTGCCGATGCCGAGCGCGACGCAGCGGCACGGGCCCGCGCGCAAGCAGTGGCGGCCTTGTTGCCGCGCTATCGACAGGCCTTGGCCGAGCGCCTGGCGGGCTGACGCCGGCGCGGGTCGTGGCGCTGGCCAGCGTGCCAGCGTATCTAGCCCGCCAATCGCAGCGGCACGGCAGCCGCCGTCCGTCGGCCGCCGCTCGCCAGCCGTCCGCGAGGGCCCGCTGGGCGTGCCGTCGATCGCATCGCCGATCGTGATAAGTAGCACACTGTGGCACTGTGTCCAACACGCTTGCCAGTAAGCGCGGCAGTCTGCGATGAGCGCCCTTACCGAATCCGATCTCGCGCGCGTGCGCGATGCCAGCTCGTGCCATGAGTGGCTGCAGACGCTGCCTGCCGACGGCGGCGAACGTCTGTCGGCCATCGGCGCGCTGCTCGGCCGCATGGCGCGACCCGGCTTCAGCGCCGAGCTGCTTTTCGAGATCCTCGAACAACTGCGCGTGGCGCAGATCCGCGCCATCGGTCAGTCGCTCGATCCCTTGCTGCGCAAGCCGCTGCCCTATGGCAACGACGACTGGCAGCGCGTCGGTATGGCGCTGGTCAGCCTGCGCAGCAGCCGCAACCTCTTCAAGCGCGCCTATTCGCAGATGATGGGGCAGCACGATGACGGCACTACGCGCTCGATCGTGCCCGATGCGCACGATGCGCCGCGCGTCGTGCTGCCGCTGGTGCGCGCGCTCGATGCGCAGTCGCGCCTGCTGACGCTGCTGCTGCGCCATCGCGGCGTGCCGCAGGCGGCCGATTGGGATGAGCTGTGCGTGCTGGCGCAGCATCTGCGCCGCACCACCTTTCTGGATGAATCGCTGATCGATGAAGTGCCGCTGGTGCAGCCCAAGACGGCGCGCGGGCTGTTCACGTATCCGCTGTTGCTGACGCTGGCCGGCTTGCCGGCGCGCAGCGCGGTCGAGATCCAGCTCACCGAGCAGTTGGCCGGCCATCTGGCCGGCCGCATCGGTTTCCGCATCGATCATGGGCCGCCGCGCGAGACGCCGCAGGGGCCGACGCTGTCGCTCACGCCTGAGCATTCGGTGCGGCTCGATTCGCATCGGCTGCCGCCCAGCTTCAAGCGCCGGCGTGAGCAGGCGCAGGCTGGCGCTGCCGACGCCGACCAGCGACGACGCCCGCTGGGCGTAGCGGCCTTGCTCGGCTTGCTCGATGACCTGGAGCGCCGCTGGGTGCAGCCCGGGCTGGCGCTGCTGCCGCGCCGTGCGCCGGCCGCCGAGCTGCGGCTGCGCTTCGGCCTGCCCAAGATGCATTCGGCCGACATGCGCGTGAAGGTCGGCGGCCACGACAGCGCTGCGTCGGGCGCTGCGAAATACGTCTATGGCCGCTGGGAGCAGAACACGATCATCCGCCTGTCGATGGGCGGCGATGACGACAAGAAAGACTCGGCGGCGCTGCTGATGGCCGAGGGCGAGCTGGTGCGCTGGCTGGAAGAGCGGCCCGACGGCCGCCTGGTGGTCGAGCGCGACGCGCTGACGCCGCGCGCCGGCGTCGGTGCCCTGGTGGCCGTGCAGCCGGCGGCGGGAGCCCTGATACTGGGCACGATCGAGGCGATCGAGCAGGTGCCGGGTTCCGATTATCTGAATCTGCGCGGCCAGCGGCTGACGCTGCGCCGCTGGCCCGGCGTGCCGGTGCCGGCCGGGCTGCGCATCGCCGACGCGATGTTCTTCGAAGACGCCTGGCTGCTGCCCGGCGGCGACGAGGCCGGCTCGCCCAGCGTCATCGTCATGCCCGCGCATGCCAAGAGCGGCGTGGCGGCCCTGCTGCGCGAACCCGAGCGCGACGCCTCGGTGCGTTTCGGATCGGTGCTGGAACGCGGCCCCGGCTTCGAGCGCGTAGCGTTCAGCTTCGAAGGGCGGCGCGGCTGAACCACCGTCGGGCGCGCGGTTTCCGAAATGGGCTACCATGGGGTAAGGGTGCCGATGGTGGTGCCCAGTGGCCTTTCCCGTTTCTTCGCATTCACCGATGTCCGGCCTCGACTCGAATACTCCGCTGCCGACGCGCATCGTCGTTCACCAGGTTTCGCGCGTGCTCGAAATCGAATTCTCCGACGGTCGCGTGTTCAAGCTGCCGTTCGAGTTTCTGCGCGTGCATTCGCCGTCGGCCGAGGTGCGCGGCCATGGCCCGGGGCAGGAAGTGCTGCAGACCGGCAAGGCGCAGGTCGGTATCGAATCGGTCGAAACGGTCGGTCACTATGCGATCCAGCCGCGTTTTTCCGACGGCCACGACACTGGCATCTACTCGTGGGATTACCTGTATCACCTCGGTGATCGTCAGGAATCGCTGTGGCGCGACTATCTGGCGCGCCTGCAGGCGGCCGGCGCCAGCCGCGAGCCCGATGCGCCGGTGCTGCGCGCCACCGGCCTGACCCGGCCCAAGACCTGAACCGTGAAACGGCCATGAACGAAACCCGCGACAGCCACGCATCGAGCGAACGCTCCGAGTCGGCCGGGCGCCCGGAAGCCGGCCAGCCCGCCGCCTCGGCCGATCGCCCGGGGGCCGAGCCGAGCGACGCCACCCACTTCGGCTATCAGACCGTCGCCGAATCGCAGAAAGCGGCCCGCGTGGCCGAAGTGTTCCATTCGGTAGCGGCGCGCTACGACCTGATGAACGACCTGATGTCGGGCGGCCTGCATCGCCTGTGGAAGACGTTCACGGTCGGCCAGGCGGCGCTGCGCCCGGGCATGCGCGTGCTCGACATCGCCGGCGGCACCGGCGACCTGGCCCGCGCCTTCGCGCGCCGGGTGGGCGACACCGGCGAAGTCTGGCTCACCGACATCAACGCGTCGATGCTGGCGGTGGGCCGCGACCGGCTGGTCGACGACGGCTGCCTGCAACCGGTGGTGCAGTGCGACGCCGAGTCGCTGCCGTTTCCGAGCGGCTACTTCGATCGCGTCACCGTCGCGTTCGGTCTGCGCAACATGACCCACAAGGAGCGCGCGCTGGCCGAGATGCAGCGCGTGCTCAAGCCGGGCGGGCGCCTGCTGGTGCTGGAATTCTCCAAGGTGCACAAGCCGCTGCAGCGTGCCTACGATGTGTATTCGTTTTCGGTGCTGCCGTGGTTAGGAAAGCGCGTCGCCGGCGACGAAGCTAGCTACCGCTATCTGGCCGAGTCGATCCGCATGCATCCTGACCAGGAAACGCTGAAGTCGATGATGGAATCTGCCGGGTTGTGCCGTGTGCGCTACTACAATCTGACCGGTGGCGTGGTGGCACTGCACGAAGGTTTGAAGCCGTAGTGAAAACGAACGGGGCGACGACCCCTTGACGACCGGGCCTGCCGCGCAGCGCCCCTACCTGGATGGAGAGAAGACTATGAAATTTATCTGGACCCGATTGCTCGCTGTCGCGATGGCCGTGCTGGCCGCGATGACGCTCACCGTGTCGGAGGTCGAAGCCAAGCGGCTCGGCGGCGGCAAACAGCAGGGCCTCGGCCATG
>JAFKGG010000218.1 GCA_017307915.1 Burkholderiales bacterium
GCGCTGGCGATCGCGGCGATCGGGTCGTTCGTCGCCGGCACGCTGGGCGTGATCGCGCTCACGCTGATCTCGGCGCCGCTGGCCGCGTTCGCCATCTCGTTCGGCGCGGCCGAGTATTTCAGCCTGATGGTCTTCGGCATGGTGCTGATCAGTTGCCTGTCCACCGGCTCGCTCGCCAAGGCCGCCCTCACGGCGTCGCTGGGCATCGTGCTCGGACTGGTGGGCAGCGACCTCGTCAGCGGCACCATGCGCTTCACCTTCGACAACCCCGCGCTGCTCGACGGCATCGACGTGGTCACGCTGGTCGTCGGCCTGTTCGGCGTGTCCGAGGTGCTGATGAATCTCGAAAGCCGGCTGGTGCGCACCGTGCTCGACAAGAAGGTCAAGAGCATCCTGCCCACGCGGCAGGATCTGAAGGACAGCAGCGGGCCGATCGTCCGCGGCTCGCTGCTGGGCTTCGTGCTCGGGCTGCTGCCAGGCGGCGGCGGCGTCATCGCATCGTTTGCCTCCTATGCGACCGAGCGGCGGCTCTCGCGCCACCCGGAACGCTTCGGGCAGGGGGCCATCGAAGGCGTGGCGGGCCCCGAAGCCGCCAACAACGCAGCGGCCAGCGCCTCCTTCATTCCGCTGCTGACGCTGGGCATTCCGCCCAACGTCATCCTGGGTATCTTGCTGGGCGCATTCATGGTCCAGGGCATCGCGCCCGGGCCGCTGCTGATGGCCAACCATCCCGAGCTCTTCTGGGGGGTGGTGGTGAGCATGTACGTCGGCAACGTCATGCTGCTGGTGCTCAACCTGCCGCTGATCGGCATCTGGGTGCAGTTGCTGCGCGTGCCGTACAGCGTGCTGTTTCCGCTGATCCTGACGTTCTGCGTGGTGGGCGTCTATGGCACGACGGGCTCGACCTTTCAGCTCTACCAGATGGGCCTGTTCGGCCTGCTCGGCTATCTGCTGCGCAAGAACGGATTCGACCTGACGCCGCTGGTGCTGGGCTTCGTGCTCGGCCCCCTGCTGGAATTGAACTTGCGGCGCGGCCTCATGACGAGCGGCGGCGACTGGTCGTTTTTCGTGACGCGGCCCATTTCGGCGGTTTGTCTGGCCGCGGCGCTGCTGCTGTTGCTGCTATCGCTGATGCCGCGCATCGGCGCGCTGCGCAAGCGCCTGCCGGTCGAAGACTGATCGGGCACCTCTTTCGTTGCAGAAGGATAGAAAATGAATACGTGGCGGGTCGGTTCGGTGAGGGTCACCAGGATCGAGGAACAGTTGGGCGTGGGCGGATTCAGCCCCGAGAATTTTCTGCTCGGATTCGACCGCGAGGTCTTCCGGAAGCTGCTGCCCGTTTTTCCGAATCACTACTCGGCCGAAAAAGACCGGCTGGTGAGCAGCATGCATTCGTGGCTGCTGCGGGTGGGCGGCAAGCGGATCCTGATCGACGCCTGTTGCGGCAATCACAAGGAGCGGCCGTGGATGCCGCGCTTTCATCAGCTCAACACGCGGTTCATGGAGAACCTGCGCGATGCGGGCGCCGCCCCCGAAGACATCGACATCGTGATGTGCACGCATCTGCACTCGGACCACGTCGGCTGGAACACCCGCCTGGAGAACGGCCGCTGGGTGCCGACCTTTCCGAACGCCCGCTACGTCTATTCCGACAAGGAAGACGCGGCCTTCAATCCGGCCCGCGCGGCAGGGCTCGATCCCAATCGCGCCATCGTCTACAACGACAGCGTGCTGCCGGTCGTGCAGGCCGGCCAGGCGCAGGTGCTGTCGGATGGCATCCATGAACTGGCGGCCGGCCTCGTCGTCGAGCCCTCGCCCGGCCACACGCCGGGCCACGTGGCGCTCAAGCTCGAGGACGGCGGACAGCGCGGCCTGTTCTGCGGCGACGCGCTGCATCATGCGGTGCAGGTCTTCCGGCCCGACTGGAACAGCGCCTTCTGCATGGACCCCGATCAGGCGCGCATCACGCGGCGCTCCCTTCTGTCGCACTGCGCGGACCAGAACGCATTGCTGTTCCCGGCCCACTTCGCCGCGCCCTATGTGGCCGCGATCCATCGTGAAGGCGAGGGCTTCGGCCTAAGATTCGTCCCGGCCACCGCGCCATGAACCCATCACTGAAGAAAGCGACTGCATGAGCTCCCCTGAACTGAGCGGTACCCGCGTCGATTGGAAACCCCTGCCGGCCACCCCCGGCGCCGGCGCCACCTTCAGCGCACCGGTCGAGACCACGCGCGGCGCCAGCCCGTACCGGCTCGCCAAGTGGAAAGGGGAGCCGGGCAGCTACGACCGGCCGGCGGGGATGCCGTGGGACGAAACGTTCGTCGTCTACAAAGGGCGCGGGCGCCTGCGCTTCGCGGACGTGGTGGTGGAGCTGGAGCCGGGCGTCGTCGCCGAATTGAAGAAGGGCGTGCCTTACGTCTTCGAAATCGACGAGATGCTGGAGAAGTTCGCGATCGTTACGCTTTGAGCAAAGCCCGGCCGGGGGCCCGCTACGCAAGCGGGCCCCGGTCAGCATCGATCGGATCACGCCGCGGCGCCCGGAACATAACGAACGCCGAAACCCTCGGCGGTACGCTCGATGGCAGCGACGTGAGGGGCGGCAAAGTGCGCCGGGAACAGAAGCGCCTTTTCGTCGGCGCAATAAGCCAGCACCTCGCGTCTCGTCCGGCGTGCCACTTCCGGCGCCTCGCAGGCGAAGCTGTTCCAGTCCGGCTGATAGACCTGGATCGGATGATGCAGGATGTCCCCGGAGAAAACCGCTTTCTCGCCTTCATCCTCCAGCTTGACGAGGATGTGCCCGGGAGTGTGGCCGGGTGACGGCTCGATCCGGAATCCGGAGCCGAGCGGTTGATCGCCGTCCGACAGCAATTGCGCCTGGCCGGCCTGCACGACCGGCAGCACGCTGTCATCGTAGGACATGGCGCGGTTCGGATCGGTCGCCGGATTGCGGCGAGGATTCCAGCGCGCGTCTTCCCGCTCACTGAACAAGTAGCGCGCATTCGGGAAGGTCGGCACCCAGCGGCCGTTCTCCAGGCGGGTGTTCCAGCCGATGTGATCGAGATGCAAATGCGTGCAGAGGACGACGTCGATGTCCTCGGGCTCGACGCCTTGCGCGCGCAGATTCTCGAGATAGCGCGTATTGAGCTGGTGAAAACCGGGCATCCATGGCCGCTCCTTGTGGTTGCCGCAGCAGGTATCGACCAGGATGCGCTTGCCGTTGGCGCGGATCAGCCAGGAGTGCATGCTCGAGACGAGCCGGTGCTGCTCCGGCGAATAGAAGCCCGGCATCAAGTGCAGATGCGCCGTGAAGACCTTCATGTCGAAGCCGGTCATGAAGGTTTCGGGCGCGAAAGCGCTGGGTGCCTGGCGCTCTTCGATTCTCGCTATGCCGATCGAACCGATGTTCCACCGGTTGCCGGCCTGCGCATCAACGCAAGGCATCGCGCGCCACCTTTTCGAATTCGGCTCGCGCCTTCTGATACTCGCCGGGCAGCAGCGGCGGCACTGCCGCCATCTGCTCGCTCAACACCGGCCAACCCGCGGGGATCGTCGCGTTCTTGATCAGAGGATAGCTCGATCCCAGCGGGCCGATGGCATTCTGCGCCTCGGGCGTGATGAACCAGGACAGCAACAGCTCCGAAGCCCTCGGATGCGGCGCGCCCTTGATGATGGCCATGCCGTTGAGCGAGGGAGCGCTCATGCCGGGGGTCGTGACGAAGCCGATCTTCGCGCCCGTCTTCCTGAGGTTGACGTACCGGTTGAACGAATTGAACGGCAACACCGCAATGGCGCCCGTGCTGATGTTGGCGTAGTAAGGCGCCGTCGTCGGAACGATCGTCAGATTCGGCTTGATCGCCTTGATCCAGTTGGCGTCGATCTTTCCGGCGCGAAGGTAATGCGTCATCGCGATGGTGGTCAGAGCGCCGGAGAACGGATCGTCCACGACCATGCCCTTGAAACGCGGATTCAACAGATCGGCCAGCGTCTTGGGCAAGTCCTTCTCGGCAACCTTGTCCGTGTTGTAGATCATGCCGACCAGCCCGCCGTAGTTCAGAACGAATCTGCCTTGGGGGTCGATGAATTCCGGTGCCAGCGCATCGGTGGCATTGGCGGGCGTGAACTGTTCCGTGCGGCCCTGATCCGCCGCCGCCACGATGTCGGTGGCGCCTGACATGATGATGTCGCCGGTGCGCTGTCCGCTGCGCACCTCGGCGTCGATCTTGGCCAGCATCGCCGAGCCGGAAATCGGCGTGCCGATGACCGAGATGCCCGGGAAACGCTGCGTGAACAGATCCCAGAGCGGTTTGAACGTGACGGAGAACGCGCCGAGAACGACCACCTGGCTTTCGCCGGCCGCTCGTGCCTTCTCATAGAGCGCCATCATGGCTTTTTCGTGAGCGGCCGAAGCCCCCCACGTTTGAGCGCTCGCGCGCATCGGCAGCGCTGCGGCAGCGGTCAACGCAATACCAGCGGCGAGATAGTGCCGGCGAAAATGATTCGTCATCGAAAAACTCCTCAGCGGCTAAGGAAACATCAAGGAACGGCGAACTCGGAGACGGCCTGCAGCGCCTGTCGGCGCAGGTGAAGCCGGCGGACCAGATGGCGGATGGCGATCAGCCCCGCCGTCAGGCCGACGATGAAGGCGATCAGCAGCATGAACAGCGCGCAGGCGCTGGCCGGCTGCCCGCTCGACATGTAGCTGTAGGCCAGGACCGAAACGTTGGGTATCGTCGGCGGCAGCAGCAGCAGCGGAAAGTCGAGCGTGCCGGCGCCGATGATGGCGGTGACGAGCCAGCCCGCGAACAACGCGGGGGCAAGCAGCGGCAGCACGATGTCGAACATAACTCGCGCATGGCTGGCGCCGCTCGTTCGGCCGGCCTCTTCCAGCTCACGCGAGAGCTGGACGATGCCGCCCCGCACGATCCGGCTGGCCGCCGGAGTCAGAAACACGACGATGCCGATCAGCGCCAGCCAGAACGTGCCATACAGCTGCCTGAGCCCGGGCACCGACACGTAGGCCCACAACAGGCCGACCGACATGACCACGCCCGGCATGATGATCGGCAGAAGGCTGACGCCGTCCAGCGCCACTTCGAGCCACCGCGGCGAATGGCGCGCCACATACGCCACGGCGGCGGCCAAGGCCACGGCAAGGAAGCCCCCGAGCAACGCCAGCGCGGCCGTCACCCGGAACGCACGCATCGCGAGCGGGTCGGCAAGCACCGTCCGGTAGTTGTCGAGCGAATAGACATTGACCCCGGCCGACGGCTGCATCGACGTGAGCAGCATCTGGATCCCGGGCAGCACCAGCGCGAACAGCGCATACAGCAGGATCAGGGCGGTGCACAGATAGCGCCACCGCCCCAGATTCCAAGCGTCCTTGCGATAACCCTTGCCGGTGACCGTCACGAACCGGTCGCGCCCGAACATTTTCCATTGCAGCACCAGCAGCAGCACGAGCGCGATCATCATGAAGATTCCCAGCGCGCTGGCGCCCGCATAATCCGGGGGCATCGAGAAGTTGAGCGCCTTGAAGATCTCGGTGGAGATGACGCGGATGCCGGCCAGTCCGCCCAGGATCTGCGGCAGATCGAAAGCGCCGAGGCTGAAGACGCAGCCGAGAATGACCACGCCGAAGAGGGCGGGCGTCAACAGCGGCAGATCGACCAGGAAGAAGGTTTCGACGCGGCTCGCGCCGGCGACGAGCGACGCTTCTTCCAGCGAGCGATTCATGCCTTGAAAGGCCGGCAGCAGCATCAGATAGCAGAACGACGCGAGCTTGAGCACGTGCACGAAGATCAGCCCGGTCCAGCTATAGACGTTGAAGACCGCGCCTTCGACGCCGAAGATCGCCCTGGCCGCGATGTTGAGCATGCCGACGCTCGGGTCGGTGAGCAGGCCCCAGCCCAGCGCGTACATGATGTGCGGTACGGCGAAAACCATCAGCATCACCGCGGTGACGCTGCCCGCCAGCGGCACCTCGGTGCGCGCCACCAGGAAGGCGAAGAACGCGCCGAGCAATACGCCGAAGAACGTGCTTGCCACGGCATAGATCAGCGAACCTTCGAGCGCCGCATAGGTGTCCGACGAGGTCAGAACGCGCGCGGCAATGTCGAGCGTCCAGCGCGTGGGTTCGCCGGGCGAGCCTTCGCGGAAGATGCCGGCGACCAGCATGCCGATCGGCCAGATGAAAAGCACGAACAGCAGCGCGATCAGCAACACGGTGCCGAAGCCGCCGGTCCACCAGCGGCGCGCCCGCAGGGCAGGCCAGACGGCAGTCATGCGCTCGTTCCCGCCGGCGGCGCCAGATGGCGATGCAGCCACGCGATCAGCCGTTGCACTTCCTCGATGCCGCCCGGCACCCGCTCGGGGATCTTGAGGAATTCATGGTCGGTGCCTTCGAGCACCGATACGACGGTGGCGACGCCGGCGGCCGTGAGCTTGAGCGCCATGTCGAAGCTGTGGCTGAGCATCACGTCGAGCGCGCCGCAGGTCAGGTAGGTGGGCGGCAGCTTGTCCAGTTCGTTGCTGTAGACCGGGCTGACCAGCGGATGACGGATGTGAGCCGTGAAGTGCGGCCCGAGATAGGCTGCGATCGGCACCTCGGTGCCCCCGGCCGAATAGCCCGGCCTGACCAGCCAGGCGGGCAGGTCGAGCAGGCCGAACTGCGACACCAGGGCCGAGAAACGCACAGGCACATGCTCGAGATCGGCCCCGTCGACCTGCCCAGGGGTGCCATGCAGCGCCAATGCGGCTGCCGCCGCCAGATTGGCCCCGGCCGAGCCGCCGCCGATCGCCAGGCGTTGCGGGTCGCCGCCGTAGCGCGCGATGTTCTGCTTGACCCAGCGCGCCGCGTAGACGACGTCTTCCAGTGCGTTGGGAAACGGCAACTCGGGAGCCAGCGCGTAATTGACGTTGACCACCAGCAGGCCGCCCGCGGCCATCGTGATGCCGAACTTCCGATCGTCGCGCACGTCGCCGGTGAACCAGGCGCCGCCATGCAACTGGATGACGACCGGGAACGGCCCGGTGCCGATCGGCACGTAGATTTCCGCGTTCGGCGTGCTGCGGCCGGTGGGGCGCATCGCGATGTTCTCGTGGATGTGCCCGATCTGCGGCAAGCCGTCGAGGAGAAACTCGTAACGCCCGCGGCCGCGCTCGCGGATGCCGGGCAACTCGTCCGGCGACTTCGGATAAGCCATGGGGATCGGCTTGCCGAGGATCTGGGTACGCCAGTACGAAATTTTTGCGGGCATTGACATGATCGGCGGTCTCGAAGGTCGGGTTGAATGTTTCCGGGTCATGCGGCCGGCGGCAGCACGACGACGTGTTCGCTCGGCACTGACAGCTCGATGTTCGAACCGACTTCGGGCCGGGTCGCGGCGTGGCGCCCGTGGCTGCGAGCGGCCACGCGGGCGATCAAGCGGCTGCCGTGCGCGTCCAGCACCAGTTCGGTCAGGTCGCCGGTGAAGATCACATCCGTGACGGCCGCGTGAATCGTGCCGTCGGTCGCCTCGGCCGGGCGCCGTCCCAGGCTGGAGCTGCGAAATGCAAGGGTCATGCGCTCACCCACCCGCGGATTCGAAGCCGGCGGCACGCACAGCAACTCGGTAGGCCAGCCGAGGGGACGAGCGCGCAAGCGCTCGCCTTCGTAACCCATCACCTCGGCTTGCAGAAAGTTGTCGTAACCGAGGAATTCGGCCACCCAGACGGTGGCGGGTGCCTCGAAGATTTCCAGCGGCGTGCCGACCTGCTCGATGCGCCCGCTGCGCATGACGACGACGCGATCGGCCAGCGTAGCGGCTTCGAGCTGATCGTGCGT
>JAFKGG010000219.1 GCA_017307915.1 Burkholderiales bacterium
TGCGGCGTGCCCCAGCGCGCGCTCGGCGCGAAATAACCGGTGGTCTGGTAGCCCCACGATCCGTAGAACGGATGCTCGGTGACCGGCATCAGCTCGACGTGCGAAAAACCCATGTCGCGCACGTAATCGGCCACCGCATGCGCCAGCTCGCGATAAGCCATTGCTTGCCCGCCGGGCCGGCGCCACGAACCCACGTGCAGCTCATAGATCGACAGCGGCGCCTCAAGCAGCGGCAAGCGCGCCCGCCCGGCCATCCAGTCCGCATCCCCCCAGTCGTAGCCCAGCGACCAGATCCGCGAGGCCGAGGCCGGCGGCAGCTCGGTGCAGGTAGCGAACGGATCGGCTTTGTCCACCTGGCGGCCATCGTAGCCGACGATGCGAAACTTGTAGCGCTCGCCATGTTGCACGGCGGGCAGCTCACCTTCCCAGATACCGGTGCCGTCGGCTCGCGGCCGCAGCGAGTCGGCGTGCGCATCCCAGCGGTTCCAGTCGCCGATGACGCTGACCGCGGCGGCATTCGGCGCCCACACCGCGAAATGCATGCCGGCACCGCCAACCGCCGGCTGCGCGCCGAGCTTGTCGTACAAGCGCGCATGCGTGCCTTCGCGGAAGAAGTGAGCGTCATGCCCGCTGAAACGCGAAGGCGGAAAAGTCGATCGCTCTATCTGCTGCATACAGCCCCACTGCGAACGACACCATTGAAGCAATTTGCGCTCCCGGCCGTTCCGATGGGCATGCCCGGGCATGCAGTAACTCTTGCAGTGACGCTGGACTCGTCAGCGTGTTCAGCTTACGTCGCCGGCGCATCGATTAGACTTGCCGCATCGCTGTTTTCCCGTACCCCCTATCCCTGACCGGAGTTCCCATGTCGGAAGCCTTCGTCTTCGATGCCATCCGCACGCCGCGCGGCCGCGGCAAGGCCAGCGGCGCGCTGCATGAAGTCAAGCCGGTGCGGCTGCTGTCCAGCCTGATGCAGCAGTTGCAGCGCCGCCACGACCTCGACACCGCACTGGTCGAAGACGTGGTGGTCGGCTGCGTTACGCCGATCGGCGAACAAGGCGCGGTGATACCCAAGACGGCAGCGCTGGTGGCCGGCTGGGATCTGCAAGTGGCCGGCCTGCAGATCAATCGTTTCTGCGCCTCGGGGCTGGAAGCGGTGAACCTGGCGGCGCAGAAGGTGCGCTCGGGCTGGGAAGACCTGGTGGTGGCCGGCGGCGTCGAATCGATGTCGCGCGTGCCCTTGGGCGCCGACGGCGGTGCCTGGGCGCTCGACCCCGAAACCAACCTGGCCACCGGCTTCGTGCCGCAGGGCATCGGCGCCGATCTGATCGCCACGCTGGACGGCTTCTCGCGCGAAATGGTCGACGAGTTCGGCGCGCGCTCGCACCAGAAGGCCGCCGCCGCGCAGCGCGCCAACCGCTTCCAGCGCTCGCTGGTACCGGTGCACGATGAACTCGGCCTGGCGATCCTCGATCGCGATGAAACCGTGCGCCCCGACACCACGGTCGAATCGCTGGCGCAGCTCAAGCCCTCGTTCGCCAAGCTCGGGGCGATGGGCTATGACCGCATGGCGCTGGCCAAATATCCGCAGGTGGAGCGCATCGAACACGTGCACCACGCCGGCAATTCATCGGGCATCGTCGACGGTGCCGCACTGCTGCTGATCGGCAGCGAAGCCGCCGGCCGCCAGATCGGCCTGGCGCCGCGTGCACGCATCGTCGCCACCGCACTGGCCGGCACCGATCCCACCATCATGCTGACCGGCCCGATGCCGGCCACGCGCAAGGCACTGGCCCGCGCCGGGCTCGGCATCGACGACATCGATCTGTTCGAGGTGAACGAAGCCTTCGCCGCGGTCGTGATGCGCTTCATCAACGAGATGGGCGTGCCCGAGGAAAAGGTCAACGTCAACGGTGGCGCGATCGCGCTGGGCCACCCGCTGGGCGCCACCGGCGCGATGCTGGTGGGCACGCTGCTCGACGAACTGGAAGCGCGCAACCTGAAGCGCGGCTTGGTGACGCTGTGCGTCGGCGGCGGCATGGGCATCGCGACGATCGTCGAGCGGCTGTGATCGCTCATCACCGAGGGAACATGCAATGACCCGCCCATCATTCGACTTGCGCCGACTGCTCGGCATCGAACATCCGGTCATCCAGGCGCCGATGGCCGGCGTGCAGGCCAGCGCGCTGGCCATCGCCGTCTGCGAGGCCGGCGGCCTGGGCTCGCTGCCCTGCGCCATGCTCGACACCGCGGCGCTGCGGCGCGAATTGCAGGCACTGCGCGCCGGCACGCAACGCCCGTTCAACGTCAATTTCTTCTGCCATGTGCCGCCCGTGCCCGATGCGGCGCGCGAAGCTCGCTGGCGCACGGCGCTGGCCCCCTACTTCGCCGAGTTCGGCATCGATCCCCAGGGCATCGCAGCAGGCGCCGGCCGCCGGCCCTTCGATGCTGAAGGCGCCGAACTGCTGGCCGAATTCGCGCCGCCGGTGGTCAGCTTTCATTTCGGCCTGCCCTCAGCCGAGCTGCTGGCGCGCGTCAAGTCATGGGGCGCCAAGGTCATGGCCAGCGCCACCACCGTGGCCGAAGCGCGGTGGCTGGAGGCGCGCGGCGCCGACGTGATCATCGCGCAAGGGCTCGAAGCAGGCGGGCACCGCGGACATTTCCTGTCCGGTGATCTGAGTGCGCAGCTCGGCACCTTCGCGCTGGTACCGCAGATCGCCGCTGCGGTGAAACTGCCGGTGATCGCCGCCGGGGGCATCGCCGACGCCGATGGCGTGGCCGCGGCGCGCCGGCTGGGCGCTGCCGGCGCGCAGATCGGCACGGCCTATCTGCTGTGCCCGGAAGCCAGCACCAGCGCACTGCATCGCGCCGCGCTCAAAAGCGACGACGCCGCTCATACCGCGCTGACCAATCTGTTCACCGGCCGGCCGGCGCGCGGCATCGTCAACCGCGTGATCCGCGAACTGGGGCCGATCAGCCCGGCAACGCCCGAGTTTCCGCTGGCCACCGCAGCGATCTCGGCGCTGCGCGCCGCCGCCGAGCAGCGCGGCAGCGGCGATTTCTCGCCGCTGTGGGCCGGACAGAACGTCAGCGGTTGCAAGGAAGTGCCGGCGGCGCAGCTCACGCGTGAATTGGCCGGCGGCGTCTAGGGCCTGTTGACGCTACGATCGTCCCGGCTTGAGCCCGGGCTTGCACGCCATGAAGCGGTCTTCGCGCCTGAGCCCGTTTCGGGCCCCAGGCGCAGTGCCGATGCAGCAGCTCACTCCGGCTTGATGCCAGCCGCCTTGACGATGCTCGCGACGGTTTCGCTTTCGGCGCGAATCACTTCGGCCAGTTGCTCGGGCTCGCTCGCCACCACGCGCAAGCCCTTGCTGATCGCATTGGCGTTGGCAAAATCCGGCCGCGACAGGATCTCTTTCACGTCACGCTGGATTTTGCGCACGATCGCATCGGGCGTGCCGGCCGGCGCGAACAGGCCATACCAGATCGAGGTTTGTAGATACGGATAGCCGAGTTCGACGGTGGTCGGCACGTTGGGAAACTGCGGCACGCGTTCCTTGCCAGCCACCGCAATCGGCTTGGCCTTGCCGGTGCCGATCAACGGCGCCGCGACGTTGGCGCTGACCGTCGTCAGATTGACGAAGCCGCCGCCCAGCGCGGTCATCATCGGCGCCACGCCGTTGTACGGCACGTGCAGGATGTCGACCGATTCGCGCTGCTTGAGCAGTTCGAAGAACAGATGCGGCTGGCTGCCGTTGGCGAACGAGCCGTAGTTCAGCGCCTTCGGATCCTTCTTGGCCAGCGCGATCAGGCCGGGCAGATCGTTGACCGGCACCCCGGCGTTGGCGATGATCATCTGGTCGCTTTGCACCATCAGCGTGATCGGTGCGAAGTCGCGCTGCGGATCGTACGGAATGTCTTTGTACAGGAAGCGGTTCGACACCACCGTCTGGTTCACCGTGGCCAGCAGCGTCAGGCCGTCGGGCTTGGAGCGCGCCACCTGCTGTGCCCCCAGGATCGAGCCGGCGCCGCCCTTGTTGTCGACGATGACCGAGTGGTTCCATTTCTTGGCCAGCTCGGCCGCCACCTGGCGCGTCATGATGTCGACGCCGCCGCCGGGCGGGAACGGCACGATGATACGCACGTTCTCCTTTGGATAGTCCTGCGCATGAACACCTGCCAGCGGTGCCGCCAGCAGCGTGCCGGCCAGGCAGGCCAGCGCCAGGCGCCGCGACGCGCGCGGCAGCGATCGGATCTTGTCGGTCATGGTCGTTGCTCTTCGTTGAAGGATTGGAGTCAGAGTTGAGAAAATCAGCCGTAGACGGTGCCGTCGAACAGGCGGCGCGTAGTGCGATAGAACGAGCCGCGCACCGCATACCAACCTTCAGGCCGGTGCAGCACGTCGGCGTCGACACAGATCACCCCGGAGGGCATGCCCAGCCGCAGCGTGCCCGCTTGCGCGCGCTGCGCCAGCCGATGCGGCAGACTGCCCTCGATGGCCGCGGCCACCGCCGTGCACAAGGAGCCGGTCACCGGCAGCGCGCGGTGCGGCTGGCCGCTTGAGATCATCCGCACCGTCAGATCGACCGCCGACGCCGGCAGCGTGCTGCCGTCGAGCAGACGCGACTGCGTCGGCGCGCTGACGAAGGCGATCAGCGGGATCATCGGCTTGCGCCGCGCTTCGTCGAGCGATGCGGTGATGCCCATCGCCACCGAGGCATGCTCACGGATCGCCGCCAGCTTGGCCAGCACGTCGGTGCGCGCATCGAGTTCGTCGGGCAGCTCGGTGCCCGCCAAGCCCAGCGAGGCGGCATCGACGAACACGCAGGCATTGGCGGCATCGATCAGCGACACTTCGACGTCGCCGACGCCGGCTACCGTCAATACGTCGCGGGCGCGGCCGCTCGGCAGCAGCTTGCCGGTCGAGGCACCACCCGGCTCCAGGAAATCGAGCCGCACCGGCGCGCCGCTGCCGGCCACGCCGGGAATCACCAGTTCACCGCGCTCGACGCTCTGGCCGCCGGCCACCGGAAAGCTCGCATGGATGATCTTGCCGGTATTGGTGTTATGGATGCGCACCACGGCGGTCTCGCCATCGGCACGCACCAACCCTTCATCGACCGCAAACGGCCCGATCGCCGATGACATGTTGCCGCAGTTGCCGCTGTAGTCGACGCGCGCGTCTTTGACCTGCACCTGCGCGAACGTGTAGTCGACGTCGGCATCGGGCCGCGTCGCGGGCCCGACGATGCACACCTTCGACAACGACGAAACACCGCCGCCCATGCCATCGAGCTGGCGCCCGTAGGGATCAGGGCTGCCCATGCAGGCCAGGAACAGCTCGTCCCAGCGGCTGCGCTCGGCCGGCAGATCGGCCTGATGAAAGATCAGCGCCTTGCTGGTGCCGCCGCGCGCGAATACGGCCTTGTATCCGGTTCTCATCTCCACCTGCTCCGGGATCGGTGATCGATCGCTTCACGCCCCGGCTGCCGCCGGGGCCGCCAGCGATTCATTTAATAGGGACGCGGCGAGCGCTGCGGCTGTTCACGTACCGACAGGCTCATATCGCCGACCTGCTCGATCGCGATGCGCACGGTATCGCCAGGCGCAAACGGGCCGACACCTTCCGGCGTGCCGGTGGCGATGACGTCGCCCGGGTTCAATGTCAGCACCGACGAGATCAACTCGATCAGCTCGGCCACGTCGACGATCATGTCGCGCGTATTGGCCTGCTGGCGCAGCTCGCCATTGACCCACAGACGGTTGTCGAGCGCCTGCGGATCGGGCACTTCGTCGGCGGTGACCAGGAACGGCCCCAGCGGCGTGAAGGTTTCGAACGACTTGCGCATCGAGCGCTCTTCCTCGGCCACACCGGGTTCGATACGCATGGTGGCGTCGATCAGGCACGAATAGCCGAACACGTACTGCATCGCCTCGCTGCGCGGCACGTTGCGCGCACGCCGACCGACGATCACGGCCAGTTCCGATTCGTGATCGAAGCGGCGCTGCGAGCCTTGCGGCAGCAGCAGCGCGCCGCCGGCGCCGACCAGCGAACCGGGCGCCTTCAGGAAGAAACCCTGCTCGCGCGCGCTGCGGCCGCCCTTGGTGACGGCACGCGAGCCCAGTTCACCGATGTGCTTGCGGTAGTTGGCCGGCGCGGCGAACACGTGCGAGGGCGCCGGGTTGGGCGGCAGCAGCTCGACACCGGCCAGCGGCAGCGGCGCGGCCGCATCGCGGCAAGCCAGCACGCGCGGCAGCGCTTCGCTCCAGTTGGCGATCAGCCAGTTCATCAGGGCGGGCGGCCATTGCCGCAAGGCCGCGGGCACCGCATCGCTGACATCGCGTACCGAATCGCCATCGACCACGCCGATGCGATAGTCGTCGAATACCGCCAGTTTCATGCGTTCTCCTTGTGGTGGCCCAGGCTGGTGCCGGCAGCGGCGGCCTGTTCCCGGTAGTAGCCCAATGCGTCCATCGCCGGCGTGTCGTCGACCTGGAACAGCACGGCCTCGCCGCTGGCCGCGTGCATCGCATGCTCGTGCCAGCACCACGGCGGCACGACGAAGAAATCGCCCGCCTTCCAATCGAAGCGCCGGCCGGCGACGACGGTGGTGCCCTGCCCTTTGCACACGTAATAGAGCTTGCTGCCGACCTGGCGCCGCGCCTGCCCCTGGAAGCCGGCGCGCAGCTTCAGCAGCTTCATCGACATGACCTTCATCGCCGGGCCGCCATCGACCGGATTCTGGTATTCGAGCACTACGTCGTCGAAAGGATCCGGCGCCAGGCCGGCGGCCAAGTCGAGCGCGGTCAGCGCACGATCGGCCGGATAGGCCAGCAAGGGATTGAAGCCCGGCGCCGGCGCGCCAACGCGCGGCGGGCGCATGATGCCGCTGCCGAGCGCGCGATACGAGTGATCAGGCACCGCATCGACCGGCTGCGTGGCGCCGGTGAACGGCTCGAAGAACACGGCATGCATCGAACGCACCAGCGAGATGTCGAGCACGTCGAGCCAGATCATCTGCTGGCTGCCGCCGTGCACGTGATCGTGCCAGGCCCACGGCGGCGTCAGCACCAGATCACCTTCGTTCATCGGATAGTTTTCGCCGTTGACCGTGGTGGTGGCGCCACTGCCCTGCATGATGAAACGGAAGGCGCTGGCCGTGTGCCGGTGCGCCTCGGCCACTTCACCGGGCTGGATCACCTGGATCGATGCCCAGAAGGTCGGCGTGGTGCCGTAGGGCAGACCTGGATTGGACAGCCGCAGCGTGCGACGCTGGCCGCCCGAGCCGATGGCGATCTCGGCGCCCAGCCGATCCAGCAGCGGGCCCAGTTCAGACCAGCGCCAGTGCAAGGGCACCATCGTCGAGTTCGGCTCGCGCGTGAACAGCGGCGGGTCATCGGGCTGATGCACGCGACAGTACACGCGCGCCAGATCGGCCTGCAGCGCCTGGCGCGCCGCGGCATCGGACATCGTGGTGGATTCGCTCATCATTCTCTCCTCGGCCAATTCGGTACGCAGCGGGGCTGTGCCGCGCGGATCATGCGCCATCGCTCGCCGCCGGCAGCGCCCCGCGCACGGCGTCGATCACCGCCAGCGCATCGGCCGGCTCGGCATCGGCGCGCCAGCACGACTGGCCGTCGGGCCGCACCAGCACCAGTCGCCGCTGGTACAACTGCTGAGCCTGCTCATGCTCGATATCGACGACGCGCAGCGGCACGCCGCGCTGTGCCGCGGCATCGACCAGACCATCGACCGGCGGCGCCGCCGCGCCGAAGCGCAGCAGCACGCAGCCCTGGCCGAACAGGTCGAG
>JAFKGG010000220.1 GCA_017307915.1 Burkholderiales bacterium
TTGGTGGCCTGGCGCTGGCTGTCATTGAAATAGGCCGGCACCGTGATCACGGCTTCGGTCACGGGCTCGCCGAGATAGTCTTCGGCGGTTTTCTTCATCTTGCGCAGCACTTCGGCCGACACCTGCGGCGGCGCCAGCTTCTTGTCGCGCGCCTGCACCCAGGCGTCGCCGTTGTCGGCCTTGACGATCCCATAGGGCATCAGGTGGATGTCCTTCTGGACTTCCTTCTCGTCGAACTTGCGGCCGATCAGGCGCTTGACGGCGTACAGCGTGTTGCGCGGATTGGTCACGGCCTGGCGCTTGGCGGGCGCGCCGACCATGATCTCGCCGTCTTCCATGTAGGCGATGATGGACGGGGTGGTGCGCGTGCCTTCCGAGTTCTCGATCACCTTGGGTTGGCCGCCCTCCATGACTGACACGCAGGAGTTGGTCGTGCCCAGGTCGATGCCGATGATTTTGCCCATTTCCTCTATCCTCGAAATTGAAAGTTGTCTGCCCGGTAGATGTGCGTGGCCAGGCGAAAATTCAAGCGCGCGTCAGCCGCGCAAACATTCGGCCGCTCATCCCTGCGTCACGATGACCAGCGCCGGACGCAATACGCGGTCGTTGATCAGATAGCCTTTTTGCAGCACCTGCGCGACGTGGTTCGGCGGCAGCGCCGGCTGGACGCTGGCCGCCGGCACCATCGAGATCGCCTGGTGTTGATTGGGGTCGAATTTCTCGCCGCGCGGGTCGATCTCGAGCAGGCGGTTCTTTTCGAAGGCGCTGGCCAGCAGCCGCAGCGTGGCGTCGACGCCCTCCTTCAGGTTCTCGATCGTCGGCGAAGGAGCGGCGAGCGCCATTTCCAGGCTGTCTCTCACCGGCAGCAGGCTTTCGGCGAACGATTCGATACCGTACTTATGCGCCTTGGCGACGTCTTCCTGCGCGCGGCGTCGGATGTTGTCGGCCTCTGCCACAGCGCGCACATAGTGTTCGTAGTGCTCGGCGGCCTTGGCCTGCGCCTGGGCCAGTTGTTCGGCCAGGCCGGCCTGCTCGGCGGACGGCTGCTCGGCGCCGGCAGCGCCGGGCCGGCCGTCGGTAGCGTCGCCGGCCGCGGCTGAGGAGGCGCCAGCGGCGCTTTGCGGGTCATCCGGCCGTTCCGGGTGTTCAGGGTGCATCCCCAATCCTCTTTTCCGAAAAAACGTTTTTAATCAAAAGCTTGGCGATGATCTCAGGGTTTTCGCCAGTGCTGGCTTCGCTCGACATGGGGACGAACGTGAGGATTTCAAGTGGGAAAGCAGCGCCGCTGAGGTTTAATCTGCGGGAAGCCACCCACCCGGGGGGCTCATCTGCACCGTGCAAGAAGGAGAAACATATGGGACTGTTGTCATTCATCAAGGACGCCGGCGAGAAACTGTTCGGCTCAGGCCAGGCGCAGGCGGCACAGAAAGCGGCCGAAGGCAATCCAAGCCCCGAGAACATCGCCGCCGCCAGCGCAGCGGCCGGCAAGGCAATCGAGGACTATATCCGATCGATGAATCTGCAAGCCGACGGGCTGAAGGTCGCCTTCGACGCATCGACCCGCACGGTGAAGGTGTCCGGCGAGGCAGCCGACCAGGCCACGCGCGAGAAGATCGTGCTGTGCTGCGGCAACGTGGCCAGCGTGGAGAAGGTCGAGGACAACATGACGGTCAAGAATGCGCTGCCGGCGGCGCAGTACTACACGGTGGTACGCGGCGATACCTTGTCGAAGATCGCCAAGGACTTCTACGGCAACGCCAACGCCTACATGCAGATTTTCGAGGCCAACAAGCCGATGCTGAGCCATCCGGACAAAATCTATCCGGGGCAGACGCTGCGGATTCCGCCGAAGGCCTAAGCAGTTGCAGCGGCCCGGCGCGGGCCTGAAGGCCGGTCTGCGCCGGGCTGGCCGTGGTGGGCGCGCGGCGGGCGCAGGCCGCAGCCGCGACCTCGGCGCGCCGCACAACTTTCAGCGTGCGGCGCCTAGCGCCCTCGCCTGTTGGGCCCTCGCCGACAGCGTTTGCTGGCGCGCCTGCGCGCCGGCCGCATCGAGCCGGCCAGTGGCCCAGCCCGTGGTGTGGTGCAGCACCAGCGTCGCCAGCGCGTCGATGAAGGCCGGCGAATCGTTCAGGCAGGCGATGTAGCGATAATCCTGTCCGCCAGCCGACACGAAGGCCTGTTTGCCTTCGATGGCGATTTCTTCCAGCGTTTCCAGGCACTCGGCGACAAAGCCGGGGCATACCACGTCGACCCGGCGGATGCCGCTGCGGCCCAGGTCGTGCAGCACCGGCTCGGTATAGGGTTGCAGCCATTGCGCGCGGCCGAAGCGCGACTGAAAGCTCAGTACCCAATCGTCGCGGCGCAAACCCAGGCGCTCGGCCAGCAAGCGGCCGGTGGCCAGGCATTCGCAATGGTACGGATCGCCCAGCATCAGCGAACGGCGCGGCACACCGTGAAAGCTCATCACCAGTTTCTGCGGCGGGCCATCAGCCTCCCATGAGGCCGTGATGCGCGCAGCCAGCGCATCGAGATAGCCGTCGTCGTCATGAAAGCTGCGCACCAGCCGCAGTTCGGGCAGATTGCGCCAGTTGCGCAACTCGCGCGAGACGGCATCGAAGGCGCTGGCGGTGGTCGAGGCGGCGTATTGCGGATACAAGGGCAGCACCAGCAGCCGCGTGACGTTGCGCTCGCGCAGATCGCGCAGCACCGAGGCGACCGATGGATTGCCGTAGCGCATTGCGAACGCCACCTCGATGTCATGGCCGCGCTCGCCCAGCGCACCGCGCAGCAGCAGCGCCTGGCGCGCCGTCTGCACCATCAGCGGCGAGCCGTCGCGGCCCCAGACCGATGCATATTTGGCGGCCGATTTGGCCGGCCGCGTGCGCAGCACCACGCCGTGCAGAATCGGCCGCCAGGCCGCAGCCGGGATCTCGACCACGCGCGGATCGGCCAGGAACTCGCCCAGGAAACGGCGCACCGCCGCCGGTGTCGGCTCGTCGGGCGTGCCCAATTGCACGAGCAGCACGGCGGTGCGCGCCGGCAGCGCGTGGTCGAAAGTGGCGGCAGCGGAGAAACGGGGCATCGATGCCAGGGGTTCGGTTCGGAAGGCAGTTCGGTTCGGAAAGCGCGTCGCGCCTGCCCTCAGGGTGGCGCCTCGCGCGCCATGAACAGCTCGAGCCGGCGCTGCGCGGCGCGCTGCACGGCGCGCTGATAGGGCGGCGCCCAGCCGCACAGCCAGCCGGTGGTGCCCAGTGCCTGTCGGCTCCAGCGCCAGAACGGGAACTCGTCGACGTGACGCACGATCGCATCGTCCCAGATCGTCAGCGTCGACAATACCGAGTTGCGCACTTTACGGTTGCCGGCATAGCGATAATCGGCTTGCCAGCGCACCATCGCCTTGCGCTCGTCACACATCAGAATGCGGTAGTCGAGCTTGAACTGATTCGACGCCGCCGCCGCTGCGCTCAGCATGCGCCACATCGAACCGACCTGGGCCCCGCGCAGATCGGGAAACACCGGGTCGGAAAACGATACCTGCGGGTGATAGGAAGCCGCCATCGCGGCGCCGTCGAGCCGCGCGAAAGCCTCGTAGAAGCCGCGGATGACCGATTCAGACATGGTTTACCAAGGGGTCACAGCTCTGCGTACAGTCCCGCGCCGCGACAAGGTGTGAAGAAACCGTAGCAAGCTCGGGTCGCGCAGTAGGTTTATTCACACCTTGTCAGCCGTGCTGGCTCAATGCCGACGACACCAGCCGAGCGGTGATGTCGACGATCGGGATCACCCGTTCATAGGCCATTCGCGTCGGGCCGATGACGCCCAGCGTGCCGACGATCTTGCCGTCGGATTCATATGGCGCAACGACCACGCTCAGCTGATCCATCGGCACCAGCGCCGACTCGCCGCCGATGAATATCTGCACCCCCTGGGCGCGACTGGAGGCGTCGAGCAACTGCACCAGGCCAGCCTTGTGATCGAACAGATCGAAGAGCTGGCGCAGGCGATCCATGTTGTCGGACAGATCGGCCACGCCGAACAGGTTGCGCTCGCCGGAAATGACGACCGGCTCGGCTTCTTCGTTCAGCGCGCGGTTGCTGGCTTCCAGCGCCTGCTGCATCAGCGTGTTGATGTCGTCGCGCAGCGTCGCCAGCTCGGATTGCAGCCGCGTGCGGATGGCTTCGAAATCGAGGCCGGCGAAGTGCAGATTCAGATAATTGGAAGCCTCGACCAGTTGCGACGGCGTGTAGTCGCGATCGGCGGTGAGAATGCGGTTCTGCACGTCGCCGTCGGGGGTGACGATGATCAGCAGCACGCGCCGCTCCGACAAGCGCAGGAACTCGACTTGCCGAAACAGCGATTCGCGCCGCGGCGTCATCACCACGCCGGCAAAGTGCGACAGATTCGACAACAGCGACGCGGCGGTCGACAGCACCCGTTGCGGTTCGTCGGCCTGCAGCTTGCCCTGGATGACCGCCGCCTGGGTCTGTTGCAGCGGCTGCACGGTGAGCAGCGTATCGACGAACAGCCGGTAGCCGCGCGGGGTGGGCACGCGGCCGGCCGAGGTGTGCGGGCTGATGATCAGGCCGAGCTCTTCGAGGTCGGACATCACATTGCGGATCGTGGCCGGCGACAGGTCGAGCCCGGAATGGCGCGACAGCGTGCGCGAACCAACCGGCTGGCCATCGGCAATGTACCGTTCGATCAGCGTCTTTAGCAGTGTTTTCGCGCGGGGATCCAGCATCTTGCTCATTGTAGAGCGAGCCGGCGACAGTGCAAGCCGGGGGCGGCCCGGTGGGGCTCAGCCGGGGAAACTCCATGCGGCGACCGGCCTGGGCGACTGGCGGGCGACCGGTCCGGGGATTGTTCCGGCGACCCTGTCCGGCGACCCCATCCGGCAACCCCGTCCAGCGACCGAGTTCGCCGGGCCGAGTCCATCTGGCCGAGGCGGTTGGTTGCTGACTTTCAGCCTAAGTCTTCCGGTGCGGAGCCGGCGCTCGGTCTTGCGCCTTGGCGCGGCCAGCTTGTGCTCTAATCGGCGGGATGAGACCCGACCTTCCGCCACTTTCGGTTTTTTCCGCTTCGATGCACGGCCGCGCGGCCCTGGCCTGTTCGCCGGCTGCGCCGGCCGGCATTTGGCGCAGCGCAGCAGGCAGCGGCGCGACCAGGGTGCCCAGCGCGGCACGGCACGGCACACACGCAGCAGAGCGCCGCCAATGAAAAACGCCTTCCGCCGCGTCGCCCTGGTGGGCCGCTACCAGACCGAAGGATTATCCGACACGCTGCACGGCCTCGTGCGCCTGCTGAGCGCGCGCGGCATCTCGGTGCTGGTCGAGCAGCGCACTGCCGAGGCAATCGGCCCCGACACCTACGACGTCGGCGATTTCGAGCGCATCGGCGACGAAGCCGATCTGGCCATCGCGATCGGCGGTGACGGCACCATGCTCGGCGTGGCGCGCGAGCTGGCGCGGCGCGAAATCCCGCTGGTCGGCATCAACCACGGCCGGCTGGGCTTCATCACCGACATCGGGCTCGACGGCCTGCCCGGAGCGCTGGGCTCGATCCTCGACGGCCACTACGCCGCCGAGGAACGCACGCTGCTCACCGCCCGCGTCGTGCGCAACCAGGAACTGATCTGGACCGAGCTGGCCTTGAACGACGTGGTCGTCAATCGTTCATCGCGCACCGGCATGATCGAGCTGCAGGTGCATGTCGACGACCAGTACATGTACAGCCAGCGCGCCGACGGCCTGATCATCGCCACGCCCACCGGCTCCACCGCCTATGCGCTGTCGGCCAACGGCCCGATCCTGCACCCGCAGGTCAGAGGCATCGTGCTGGTGCCGGTGGCGCCGCAGGCGCTGTCGAACCGGCCGATCACGCTGCCCGACGACGTCACCATCACTGTGCGCGTGCTCGAAGGGCGCGAGCCGCGCGTGGCCGGCGACATGCAGGTGTTCAGCGATCTCCATGTGGGCGATGACATCATCGTGCAACGCGCGCCGTTCACCACGCGCTTTCTGCATCCGCCCGGCTACAGCTATTACACGACGCTGCGCAGCAAGCTGAACTGGCACGAGCTGCCGATTCTGCAGGCGCCGCGCTGAACCCCGCACCACGCTGAACCCCTCTTCCTACTGACCGTTCGCTCCGATGCTGCTCGCCCTCAGGCTTCGCGACTTCGTCATCGTCGATTCGGCCGATCTGGAGTTCGGCCCCGGTTTCACCGTGCTGTCGGGCGAAACCGGCGCCGGCAAGTCGATCCTGCTCGACGCGCTGGCACTGGCCATGGGCGGACGCGCCGACGCCGGCGTGGTGCGCGAAGGCTGCGCGCGCGCCGACATCACGGCCGAGTTTCGCAGCGACACCGCGCTCGACGCCTGGCTGGCCGAGCGCGAGCTGCACGGCGACGGCGGCACGGTGCAGTTGCGCCGCGTGATCGACGCCGACGGCCGCTCGCGTGCGCTGG
Organism: Burkholderiales bacterium; assembly: GCA_017307915.1. GTDB lineage: Bacteria > Pseudomonadota > Gammaproteobacteria > Burkholderiales > Burkholderiaceae_E > Zeimonas. The sequence continues at coordinate 6,467 of JAFKGG010000220.1, forward strand.
TCAACGGCCATCCGGCCACCGCCGCGCTGCTGCGCGAGATCGGCGAGCGGCTGGTCGACATCCATGGCCAGCACGCCTCGCAGTCGCTGCTGCGCGCCGACGGCCAACGGCTATTGCTCGATGCCTATGCCGGGCTGACCCAGACCACGCGCGAAGTGGCCGAGGCGCACGCGCAATGGCGCGCCGTACAGCGCCGGCTCGAAGCCGCTGAACGCGACGGCCGCACGCTGGCGCTGGAGCGCGAGCGGCTCGAATGGCAGGCCGGCGATCTGGAAACGCTCAAGCTCGAACCCGGCGAATGGGAGCAGCTCAACGGCGAGCAGAAGCGCCTGGCGCATGCCGCCTCACTGATCGAAGGCACGCGCGGGGCGGCCGACGCACTGTCCGATGCCGATGACGCGATCGGCTCGCAGCTTCATTCACTGCTGCAGCGGCTGCGTCCGCTGGCGGCGATCGACGAGACGCTGAAAGAAGCGCTCGACATGCTCGATTCCGCCGCCATCCAGATCGACGAGGCTGCCACCACGCTGCGCGACTACGCCGAGCGCATCGATCTCGATCCGCAGCGGCTGGCCGAAACCGAAGCGCGCATCGGCGCGCTGTTCTCGGCGGCGCGCAAGCTGCGCATCGCGCCCGAGGCGCTGTATGACGAACTGCAGGTCTTGCGCCAACGGCTGGCCGAACTGCGCGCCGCGCAGGATATCGATGCGCTGCGCGCCCAGGCCGACGAGGCGCGGCGCGCCTTCGACAAGCTGGCCGCAGCGCTGTCCAAGCGCCGCAAGCGCGCCGCCGCCACGCTCGGCGAGCAGGTGTCGGCGCACATCGCCACGCTGGGCATGGCCGGCGGCCGCTTGCAGATTGCCAGCGAAGCAGCCGAACCCAGCGCCGCCGGCATCGACGCGATCGAATTCCGCGTCGCCGCGCACGCCGGCGCCAGCGCGCGGCCGCTATCGAAAGTGGCCTCGGGCGGCGAGCTGTCGCGCATCGGCCTGGCGATCGCGGTACTGGCCGCGCAGGCCAACCCGGTGCCGACGCTGATCTTCGACGAGGCCGACGCCGGCGTCGGCGGCGCGGTAGCCGATGCGATCGGCGCGCTGATGCGGCGCCTGGGCGACGATCGCCAGGTGCTGTGCGTGACGCACCTGCCGCAGGTGGCGGCCAAGGCCCACCAGCATTGGCAGGTGAGCAAGGAAACGCACGACGGCCGCACTGTGAGCCGCATCACGGTGCTCGATCGCAACGCACGCGTGGCCGAAGTCGCGCGCATGCTGGGCGGGGCTGAGATCACGGCGACGAC
>JAFKGG010000221.1 GCA_017307915.1 Burkholderiales bacterium
CTCGACGTTGAATGCCCCAGCACGACCCGAAAAGCTGACCAGACCAGCCACTACCTATATACTATAGGGGTGTATAGCATTCAGTAGCGCAACGATGCCCCATTCGCCCGCCGAGAAGAAGAAAGCACTGCTTCGCGTGCGCCGCATCCGTGGGCAGACCGAGGCGCTGGAACGCGCACTCGAAGCCGGCGCAGACTGCGGCTCGGTGCTGCAGCAGATCGCGGCCATTCGCGGGGCCGTCAACGGGCTGATGTCGGAAGTGCTCGAATCGCACATTCGAGAAGAGTTCGGGGCCGACCCGCGGCACGCCCAGAGCGTGCGCGACATGACCACGCTGGTGCGTACCTATCTTCGCTAACCCCTTTTGATTCCGGAGACCTGAGCATGAAATCCCGCGCCGCCGTGGCCTTCAAGGCCGGAGAACCGCTGCAGATCGTCGAGATCGACGTCGCTCCGCCCAAGCAGGGCGAGGTGCTGATCAAGATCACCCACACCGGCGTATGCCACACCGACGCCTTCACCTTGTCCGGCGATGACCCTGAAGGCATCTTCCCCGCCGTGCTTGGCCACGAAGGCGCCGGCATCGTGGTGCAGGTGGGCGAAGGCGTCACCAGCGTCAAGCCCGGTGACCACGTGATTCCGCTGTACACCGCCGAATGCCGCGAGTGCCTGTTCTGCAAGAGCGGCAAGACCAACCTGTGCGTGGCGGTGCGCGCCACCCAGGGCAAAGGCGTCATGCCCGACGGCAGCACGCGTTTCAGCTACAACGGCCAGCCGGTGTATCACTACATGGGGTGTTCGACGTTCAGCGAATACACCGTGGTGGCCGAGGTTTCACTGGCCAAGATCCACCCCGACGCCAATCCCGAACACGTATGCCTGCTGGGCTGCGGCGTAACCACCGGCCTGGGCGCAGTAAAGAACACTGCCAAGGTGCAGCCGGGCGATTCGGTGGCCGTATTCGGCCTGGGCGGCATCGGCCTGGCGGTGATCCACGGCGCCAAGATGGCGCAGGCCGGGCGCATCATCGCCGTCGACACCAATCCCGCCAAGTTCGATCTGGCGCGCACCTTCGGCGCCACCGATTGCGTGAACCCCAAGGATTTCGACAAACCCATTCAGCAGGTCATCGTCGAGATGACCGGCTGGGGCGTTGACCACAGCTTCGAATGCATCGGCAACGTGCAGGTGATGCGGGCCGCACTGGAATGCGCGCACCGCGGCTGGGGCCAGAGCGTGATCATCGGCGTGGCCGGCGCGGGGCAGGAAATCAGTACTCGCCCGTTCCAGCTCGTCACTGGACGCAAATGGCTGGGCACCGCCTTTGGCGGCGTCAGGGGCCGCTCGGAACTGCCCGGCATGGTGGAAGACGCGATGGTCGGCAAGATCCAGCTGGCGCCGTTCGTCACGCACACGATGCCGCTGACCGACATCAACGAGGCGTTCGACCTGATGCACGAAGGGAAGTCGATCCGCAGCGTCGTGCATTACGCTTGAGACGCACGATGGAGCGCATCGAACAACACGCCAGCTTCGGCGGCCGGCAGGAGGTGTGGAAACACGTCTCGGCCACGCTCGGCTGCGACATGCGATTCGGCATCTATCTGCCCGAGGCCGCCTTGCGCGGCCAGCACTGCCCGGTGCTGTACTGGCTCTCGGGCTTGACCTGCACGGAGCAGAACTTCATCACCAAGGCCGGGGCGCAAGCGCATGCCGCGCGCCACGGCTTCATCGTGGTGGCTCCCGATACCAGCCCGCGCGGCGCGCAGGTGGCCGACGATGCGGCCTACGACCTGGGCCAGGGGGCGGGGTTCTATCTCAATGCCGTGCAGGCACCTTGGGCAGCGCACTACCGGATGCATGACTACATCGCCGAGGAGTTGCCGGCGCTGATCGAGGCATCCTTCCCCACTACCGACGTGCGCGGCATTTTCGGGCACTCCATGGGCGGGCATGGGGCCCTGGTGACGGCCTTGCGCTGCCCCGGTCGCTATCGAAGCGTGTCGGCCTTTTCCCCCATCGTGGCCCCCAGCCAGGTGCCGTGGGGGGAGAAAGCGTTCAGCGCCTATCTCGGTGCCGACACGGCCGCCTGGCGGCAATGGGATGCCACGGCCCTGGTGGCGACGGCGCAGGAGCGCCTGCCTCTGCTCGTCGACCAAGGGGCAGGCGATGAATTCCTCGGCACGCAGTTGCGGCCCGAGTTGCTGAAGGCAGCTTGCGAACGCACGGCCCATCCGCTGGAGTTGCGCATCCACCCCGGCTACGACCATAGCTACTATTTCATCGCCAGCTTTCTGGCCGACCACTTCGCCCATCACGCGGCGGGGTTCACCGGCCGCTGATCACGTCCAGGTTGATTTACGAGCGCCCCGCCGCGCCCGGCTCGGCGCGACCCAGTACCTGGCTCGCATAGTTGCAGCAGTCAAACAAACTGCTGCCCAAGCGCCGTGCCGGCTTGACCAGGTCGAAATCAAGATCCGGCGGCGGCAGATCGACCGCTTTGCACAAGCCGGCCACATCGAGCAGCACCACCTGCTGCCCGGTGTGTTCGCCGACCAGGCCGGCACGCCGGAAGCTGCTCAGTTGGCGCGACAGCGTTTCCGGCGTGATGTTCAACTGGCGAGCCAGTACGGCCTGGCTCGACGGCAGCGTCAGCCAGGATCGGCCCTGCTGCACGTACAGGTCCATCAGGTAGAGCACCAGCCGCTGCGCCGAATTGCCGATGGTCAGCAGATCGATCCGGTTCAGCGATTGCGAGATGCGCAGCGCCATGCCGCCGAGCATCGCCAGGCTGAAATCGGGCGACTCACGGCACAAACGCAGCAGGCTGGCGCGCTGCAAGCGATAGCAGATGGCGTTGCCGGCGGCCTGTGCCGACAGCGGATACTCGGGCGGGTCGAGAAACATCGCGGTTTCGACCAGCAGATCCCCCTGCTCCACGTTGCGAAACACCTTGTGATCGCCGGCATAGCTGGGGCGATACAGGGTGATCGTGCCCGACCCCACCAGAAAGAAATGGTCGGCGCTGTCGCCCATGTAGAACAGATGCTGCCGGGCCTTCAGGTGCACCACATCGGCATCGGCCACCAGCGAATGCAGCGCGTCTTCGCCCACCTTTTCGAAGATCGGCGATTGCGCCAGCATCTGGATCAGAGCAGCAGGCTTCATGTTTCGCTACCACCGCTCGGGTGTGTTGCATTCAATCACAAATGATAATCATTAACAAAGAATTGACAAAACCCTGACCTCGATCAAGCCGGCAAGCCAAGGCTTGCCGTGGTACTCGCCGCCGCCGTCATTGCAGACTGAATCGGTAGTGGTTTGCCGCGCTGGCACCGAGCACTTCGAACAGCGTGCGCAGTTCGACACGGGCCTCGCGCGTGGTGGCCGGATCCGCTCGGGCGGTGCCGTCCAGGCGCAGCCCTTGGTCAGCGCTGTAGCTGCCCTTGCCCTGCAGCAGCACTGGACTGACCAGACTCGACAAGCCGATCTCGACCTGGCCTGCGCTGCCCTGGCTGAGCACGACGCGGTAGGCGCCCATCGGCCGCACCGGTGTCAGCCACGAGCCGGCGCTATTCCAGCGCAGGTCGGCCAGCTCCGTGCCCTGCCGCGGCGACCCCAGCCCGATGACGGTTTCCGGCCAGCTCAGCAGCAACTCTCCCTCAGGCATCAACAGATTGACTTTGGGATGCACGGCACCGAGCAGCCCGGCAGGCAGGCGCAGCGACTGGGGAGCGGCGCGCAGCCCGCGCCAGCTCAGCGCCAGATCCAGTTCGCCGGCCAAGGCCGGGTGCGTGGCTACCAGGCGCGGCCCGCCGGTGAAGCGCAGCTCCCAGCGCAGCGGTTCGTCGATCGGCCGGCGCAGCTCGGCCCGGCCGATCGCCAAGGCGGCGCTGCCCGACCAGAGCGAACCCTTGGCTTCCACGGCGAGCAGCGGCCCGGGAATCGACAGCGCGGCAACAAGCCAGCTCGCTGGCATCACCAGCAGCGCGCACAGACCAACCGGCAGCACGGCCAGGATCATCCATGACACGTGCGCATAGCGGCGACGCCGCCGACCGGCATGCGGATCATCGATGAGCATCGATGAAGCGTTCGATGCGGAAGTAACAGACGGTGTCGTCACGATAGTCGGAGCGCTCATCTATCGAAGATCGATCGGTGAGCGAACGATTCGCCGAACCCGATGCGTTAACTGACGCGGGGAAGTCTTCGGCGATCTTATTGAGAATGAATATTATTCACAACGTATAATAAGGCAAGCGCCCGGGAACAGGGATTGACAATTGTCATCGCCGACCAGCGATTCGATCGGGCTGGTCGGAACAAGTTTGCGGACGGCTTCGGGCAGCCGGCGCCGGCTGGTCGGCCCCGCGACAATTCGCAAACGCATCCGGCGCCATCGGGCTCTATCATCGCCATGGACTTGAACGGCCCTCACATGCACAAGCCTCTTTCGCCTGCGCTCGCCCCTGCTTTCGACTGGATCGCACTCCGCCGCCGATTGACGCTGCTCAGAGCGTGAGGGTGAACGTAGCGCCCGTTCATGTCGGTCGACGCGTCATGCCGATCGCATGGGCCAGAGCCTCCGCGTTGGCTCTGCTGCTATTGCTCGCGCAGGCAGCGAGCGACGATACGCACATCGCGCTACGGCTCGATACCGCGGGACTCGGCCAGGGGGAATACTGGCGCCTGCTATCGGCCCATTTCGTGCACTTGAGCTGGCCGCATGCGCTGCTGAACGCCGCCGGTGTGCTGGTGTGTTGCGCGCTCGCTCCCGATGTTTTCGATCGCCGCGCCGTGTGGCGCGTCGCCGGGCTGGCGCTCGGCGTCGGCCTGTGCCTGTGGCTGTTTTCGCCCGCTGCGCTGCCCTACGTGGGCTTGTCGGGCGTGCTCTATGGCTTGTTCGTGCTCGGCCTCGCGCCGCAGGCGCTGCGCGGTTCATTGCACGGGGCACTGGCGCTGCTCGGCATCACCGCGTGGATGCTATGGCAGTGGGCGGCCGGGCCTGCGCCGTCAGAGGAACGACTGATCGGTGGGTCCATCGTCGGCGTCGCCCATCTGTACGGCTACGGCCTAGCGGCGGCCGCGCTGCTCGTCATGGCCGGCACGAAACGCTGGCGTGCGGCAACTCATCGCAGGACCTGATCGCCGCTGGCTGCGGCTCATACCGGCAACCCGCGGTCTGTTTGCAATGCCGCGACAGCAGCGCCCGATCAGGATCGGCCGATGCGATCAGCCACCGAACTATAGCGACTGCTGCGCCGGCGAAACCGCCAGCTCCACGCAATCCGAGCCGCACGCACCCGATTGCGCCGGCTCGGGGCGCGGCGCCGGCCGATGCAGCACTGCCCGGGTCGGCGTGACGCGCAGCGTGTCGCCCACCATCGCCGCCTGCCCATCGACGATCAGCGAGTAATCGGTCTCGGCCAGCGGCGGCCAGACCAGGCCGACGGCGTGGCGCGCCAGCAGGTTCTCGCGAGTGCGGCGGCCGATGCCGTTCACCACCAATGCACCGCCTTGCAGGCTGGGCACCACCGCCACCGCGTGCGGCGCTCCCTGGGTAGTGCTCGTCAGCAGGTAGGCGAAGCGATAGCGCGCCATGGCTTCGGCCAGGCCCGACAACTCGACTGGAATGCTCATGTCGATCACCATTGGTTCGCGCCAGCGCCTGCGTCGGGCCGGCCCCGGCGCCGGTCGCCTGGCGTACTGCCATTGTCACAGGATGGCGGCTGCATGCAAGCGCGGCGCACCCACCTGCATTGCGAAGTAGTATAACATTCATCAAATATGAATCTTATACGGCGCATGCACGCCATCAATGCAATGGGGCATGCGACGTCGCGCAAGGGGCAGCGATGTACCGCAATACCTTCAATGACCAGATCGTTCGGCTGTTTCTGCTTGCCGCCGCCGTATGGGGCGTCATCGGCATGTCGGTCGGGGTCTTCGCGGCGGCGCAGCTCGCCTGGCCGGCACTGAACACCGACATCGCCTGGCTGGCCTTCAGCCGGATCCGGCCGGCGCACACCTTCGGCGTGATCTTCGCGTTCGGCGGCTCGGCGCTGATGGGCACCTGCTACTACGTCGTGCAGCGCACCGGGCATACCCGCCTGGCCCTTGAAAAACTCGCGCACTTCACGTTCTGGGGCTGGCAGCTCGCCTGCGTGCTGGCCCTCGTGACGGTGCCGCTGGGCATCACGCAAAGCAAGGAATACGCGGAACCCGAATGGCTGATCGACCTGCTGATCGCGGTGGTGTGGGTATCGTTCGGCACGGTGTTCTTCGCCACGCTGGCGCGCCGGCGCATCCAGCACATCTATGTGGCGAACTGGTATTACGGCGCTTTCATCATCGCGGTCGGCTTGCTGCACATCGTCAACAACCTGGCCGTGCCGGTGTCGCTGACCAAGTCGTATCCGATCTATTCGGGCGTGGTCGATGCGATGGTGCAATGGTGGTATGGCCACAATGCGGTGGCCTTCTTTCTCACCGCCGGCTTTCTTGGAATGATGTATTACTTCGTTCCGCGTCAGGCGCAGCAGCCGCTGTGGAGCTATCGATTTTCGATCGTCAATTTCTGGGCGCTGATCTCGGTCTACATGTGGGCCGGTTCGCATCATCTGCTCTACACCGCGCTGCCTGACTGGGTGCAGTCGGTCGGCATGGCGTTCTCGCTGGTGCTGCTGATGCCGAGCTGGGGCTCGGCGGCCAATGGGCTGCTCACCTTCAACGGGTCATGGCACAAGGTGAAGACCGACCCGGCAGCCAAGTTCATGGTGGTGGCGCTGGTCTTCTATGCGGCCTCGACCTTCGAAGGTTCGATGATGGCCATCAAGTCGGTCAACTCGCTGTCGCACTACACCGACTGGACGGTGGCGCACGTGCACTCGGGTTCGATCGGCTGGGTTGCGATGATCACGATCGGCTCGCTGTATGCGATGGCACCGCGCGCGCTCGGACGCCCGGCCATGCATTCGGCCGCCGCCATGGAGCTGCACTTCTGGCTGCACACCAGCGGCCTGCTGCTGTACGTGATCTCGATGTGGATCGCCGGCGTCACCGCCGGCGTGATGTGGCGCGCCACGCTGCCCGACGGCACGCTGGCTTATTCGTTCCTCGCCAGCCTGGAGGCGGTGAAGCCGTTTTACGTGATCCGCTTCATCGGCGGCCTGATGGTGGTCTCGGGCATGGTGGTGATGGCCTGGAACCTGTGGCACACGGCGGCGCAGGCGCGCGCACGCCTGATCGTGCCGATCCCGATTCCCGTTCCCGAGCCGGTGGCGCACCAGATGCCGATGCCGCTGCCGGCGGCCGGCTGAGGAGCACGACATGGCTGGTGGCTACAAGTATTTCGAGAAGATCGAGAAGCATGCCGGGCTGCTCGGCATCGGCATCGCGATCATGGTGTCGATCGGCGGCCTGGCGGAAGTCACGCCCTTGTTCATGCGCGCGCAGGCGGTGCAGCCGCCGGCCAACGTGCAGCCCTATGATCCGCTACGCCTGATCGGCAAGGACATCTACGTGCGCGACGGCTGCTATCTCTGCCACACGCAGATGATCCGCGCACAGCGCTTCGAGGTGCAGCGCTATGGCCCGTATTCGACCGCGGACGAGTCGTTCTACGATCGCCCGCATCAATGGGGCTCCAAGCGCACCGGCCCCGACCTGGCTCGCGTCGGCGGCAAGTATTCCGATCAATGGCATCGCCTGCATCTGCTCGATCCGCGACAGGTGGTGCCGCAGTCGAACATGCCGGC
>JAFKGG010000222.1 GCA_017307915.1 Burkholderiales bacterium
GCCACTTCGAGGCGGCCTTTCCGACGCTCGAGTTCCATTATCTGCCGGTGACCGCCGGCGAACAGATGCTGGTACTGATCGAAGCCGCGCAGCTCGCTGCCGCCGCTGAGCCGGCCGTGCCGCGCAAACGCCCGGCCGCCCGGCGCGCCCGCAAAGCGTGATCCGGCTGCGTGAGCTAACGCTGTCGCGTGGCGGCCGCGTCCTGCTGGAAAAAGTCGACGCCACCATCGCCGTCGGCGAACGCATCGCGCTGATCGGCCAGAACGGCACTGGAAAGACCACGCTGCTGTCGGCGCTGGCCGGCGACCTCGCGCCCGACCACGGCGATATCGAGCAACCGTGGCGCGACGTGATCCGGCTCGAGCAGCGCCTACCCGCCAGCCCGCTGCCCGCCTGGACCTTCATCATCGAGAGCGACCCGCAACTGCACGCGGCGCGTGCGGCGCTCAGCGCCGCCGAACACAGCGGCGACGGCACCGCACTGGCGCACGCGCACGACGGTTGGCAGGAGGCCGGCGGCTTTTCCGCCGAGGCACGCTGCCGCGCCTTGCTGGCTGGCCTGGGTTTTTCCGAAGCGCAGGCCGATACGCCGGTCGATGCGCTGTCGGGCGGCTGGCGCATGCGCCTGAACCTGGCGCGCGCGCTGTTCGCGCGCAGCGACCTGCTGCTGCTGGACGAACCGACCAACCACCTGGATCTGGATGCCATCCTGTGGCTGGAACGCTGGCTGCTGCGCTATGAAGGCACGGCTATCATCGTTTCGCACGATCGCGATTTTCTCGACCGCGTCGCCACTGCAACGCTGCATCTGGACGACGGCAAGCTGGTGCGATATGCCGGCGGCTACAGCGAGTTCGAGCGGCTGCGCGCGCAACGCCAGATGCAGGCCGACAAGCAGCGCAGCGCCGATGAAGCGCGACGCGCCCAGCTTACCCGCTTCATCGAACGCTTTCGCGCCAAGGCGACCAAGGCGCGGCAGGCGCAAAGCCGCATCAAGGCGCTGGAACGGATGGCCGAGGTGGCGCCGATCCGGCAACTGCGCGGCATCGAATTCAGCCTGCACGAAGTGGGCGACAGCCCCGATCCGCTGCTGCAGGCCGAGGGCCTGACCGCCGGCTACGCGCCTGACACCGTCATTCTGCGTAAGGTCGAACTGTCGGTGCGGCGCGGCGCACGCATCGGCATTCTCGGACGCAACGGCGCCGGCAAGAGCACGCTGATCCGCACATTGGTGGGCGAACTGCCGCCCCTGGCCGGCGAGGTGCGCACTGCGCGCACGCTGCGCATCGGCTACTTCGCGCAGCAAGGCGTGGAACGGCTGCGCGCCGACGAATCGGCGCTGCGCCAGCTGCAACGCGAAGCGCCGCAGGAACGCGAACAGACGCTGCGCGACTACCTTGGCCGCTTCGGCTTTTCCGGCGACGACGCCACGCGCCCGGTGGGTCCGATGTCAGGCGGCGAAAAGGCGCGGCTGTCGCTGGCGCTGATGCTGTGGCCACGGCCGCAGCTGCTGGTACTCGACGAACCGACCAACCACCTCGACGCACAGGCGCGCGATGCGCTGGCCGACGCGCTGGCCGAGTTCGACGGCGCGGTGGTGCTGGTGTCGCACGATCGGTATCTGCTGCGCGCCACCGCCGAGCAGTTGCTGCTGGTGGCCGATGGCGGCGTGCGTGAGTTCGACGGCGATCTGGAAGACTATGCGCAGTGGCTGCTGAAGGAAGGCGCCGCGGCGCGTGGCGCCCGCGCCGACGACACTGGTGCTGCCGGAGCCGCTGCGCCTGCCTCGGCCGCCGCCGGCAATGCGCCGGCCCCCTCGCCCGCCAGCGGCAACCGGCGTGAGGATCGCCGCGCGGCCGCGCAACGCCGCGCGCAGTTGAGCGAACGGCTGCGCCCCTTCGAGCAGCAGATCGCCGCGCAGGAAAAACGCCTCGCGGAGATCGAAGCGCGCCTGGCCGATATCGCAAGCCAGCAGGCCGACCCCGCGCTGTATGACGACGTGCCGCGCGCCACTGCCTTGGCGCGCGAATGTGCTGCGCTCGAACGCGAGCAGGCCGATTGCGAAGAGAGCTGGTTGACGGCCAGCACCGAGCGGGATGCGGTGAGGCAAGCCTTCGAGAGCGAGGCTTGATCTACTTCTTCTTGCTGCGCTCGGCCATCTGCGCCAGGCTGGTCTTCCGATCCGCATTGACCCGCTGCACGCTGGGCCGCTCGCCCAGCAGCTTCATGTAGTCGCGCACCGGCAGCGACGCCAGCAGGTCTTCGCCGTAGATCGTCTTGCTGGCCAGCGATACCAGCGGCAGATGCACGATGCCGGCGCAATCGGCCATCGTGAACGAATCGCCGGCCAGATACGGGCCGAACCTGGCCAGCCGGCTGAAAGCGGCGACGTTCTTCGTCAACTGCTCGCGCACTTCATCGATGGTGGCCTGCGACACGGTGCCGCCGAAAAACGCCTGCGGATACAGCCGGCGCGCCACCAGTTCCAGATGCAGTTCGAGAAACAGCGACACTTCGCGCACCTTGGCGCGCTGGTAGGGATCCTTGGGCAGCAGCGGCTGCTGCGGGAACGCGTCTTCCAGGTATTCCATGATCACCGTCGATTCGCACAGCGGGCCCTGGTCGGTGCGCAGGAACGGGATCTTGCCCAGCGGGCTGCAGGCCAGCGTGGCGTCGTCCTTGGTCGCGTAGTTGGCTTCTTCGGTGAATTCGACGCCTTTTTCGAGCAGCGCGATTTTCACCTTGTTGAAATAGTTGCTGACGGCGAAGCCGGCCAGTGCAAGCATTGTCTTTCCTTCCGGTGACGAGCGGCGGCGGGCGTTTAGTAGAATGTGCCGCATGAGCACACTAGCATCCTTTCAAACGATCGGGGTCGTCGGCAGCGGCGCCATGGGGCGCGGTATCGCGCAGCTGATGGCGCAAAGCGGCGTGCCGGTCAGGCTGTTCGACACCAACCCGGCGGCGCTGGCCTCGGCCATCGCTGCGGTGGCTGAAACCTTCGCCAAACTCGCCGAAAAAGGCCGCATGACCCCGGCCGACGCGCAGGCGTCCACGGCACGGCTGAGCAGCGTCGACACGCTGCAGGCGCTGGCCGGCTGCGATCTAGTCATCGAGGCCATCGTCGAACGGCTCGACGTCAAGCAGAAGCTGTTCGTCGAACTCGAAGGCATCGTGGGCGAGAACGCCGTATTGGCCACCAATACCTCGTCGCTGTCGGTCACTGCCATCGCCGCCGCCTGCCAGCGCCCGCAACGGGTTGCCGGCTACCACTTCTTCAATCCCGTACCGCTGATGAAAGTGGTCGAAGTGGTCAGCGGCGCACGCACCGGGCGTGCCGCGGTCGACCAGTTGGTCACGCTCACGCAGCGCACCGGCCATACGCCGGTGGTCGCGCAAGACATGCCCGGCTTCATCGTCAACCACGCCGGCCGCGGCTACAACACCGAGGCGCTGAAGGCGCTGGGCGAAGGCGCCGCCGACGTGCCGACCATCGATCGCGTCCTGCGCGAACAGGTCAACTTCGACGGCCAGGGCTTCAAGCTCGGCCCGTTCGAATTGATGGATCTCACCGGGCTCGACGTCTCGCATCCGGTGATGGAATCCATCTATCGGCAGTTCTACGACGAAGCGCGCTTCCGCCCCTCGGCGCTGGCCGCGCAGCGCTATGCGGCGGGCCTGTTCGGCCGCAAGACCCGCGAAGGCTTCTACGTGCACGCCGACGGCAAGCAGCAGACACCTGCCGAGCCGGCGCTACCCACGGTCGCCGCGCTGCCGCCGGTCTGGGTCGCGCCCGGCCCGCGTGCTGACCGCTTGATCGAAGCCGTCGCCGCGCTCGGCGCCACGGTCGAAAGCAATTCCTCGCCGTCGCCGCAGGCGCTGGTGCTGGTGGCGCCGCTGGGTGGCGATGCCACTTCGGCCGCCGCCGGCCTGCCGGCTGATCGCGTGGTCGCCATCGATGCGCTGTTTCCGATCGCACCCGGCCAATGCCGGCGCCGCGTGCTGATGTGCACGCCGGCCACGCAGCCGGCCTATCGCGACGCGGCGCTGGCGCTGTTCGCCAGCGACGGCGCGGCCGTATCGCTGCTGCGCGACAGCCCCGGCTTCATCGCGCAGCGCGTGCTGGCAATGATCGTGTCGATCGCCACCGAGATCGCGCAGCAACGCATCGCCTCGCCGCAAGACATCGACATGGCCGTGCGCATCGGCCTGGGCTATCCGAAAGGCCCGCTGGCCATGGGCGATGCGCTGGGCCCGGCCGTGGTGCTCGAAATCCTGAACAACCTGCATGCGGTGACGGGCGATCCGCGCTATCGCCCGGGCGGCTGGCTGCGCCGCCGCGCACAGCTTGGCCTGTCGCTGCTGCAGGAAGACTGAGATGGCCGCGCAACTGCTGGCCGAGCGCCATGGGGCGGTGCTGCTGCTGCAGATCTCGAACCCGGGAGCACGCAACGCGCTGCACCCCGACATCTACCAGAGCGGCATCACGGCACTGCGCCAGGCCAGCGACGATCCGGCGATCCGCGCCGTGGTGCTGGCCGGCCAGGGCGAGCATTTCTGCGCCGGCGGCAACCTGAACCGCCTGCGTGAGAACCGCAGCAAAGACCCCGCGCAGCAGGCCGCCACGATCGACCTGATGCACGAGTGGATCAGCGCGATGCGCGCCTGCCCCAAGCCGGTCATCGCCGCCGTCGAGGGCGCCGCCGCCGGCGCCGGCTTCTCACTGGTCCTGGCCTGCGACCTGATCATCGCCGCCGACAACGCACGCTTCGTCATGGCCTACATCAAGATCGGCCTGACGCCCGATGGCGGCAGCAGCCATTTTCTGGGCACGCGATTGCCCTACCAGACGGCCTATGAACTGATCGCGCGCGGCCAGCCGATCGGCGCGCAGCGCTTGCATGCGCTGGGCCTGGTCAATGAAATCTGCGCGCCGGGTGAAGCGGTCAGCACGGCGCTGACCCGTGCCGCCGAACTGTCCGACGGCCCGGCATTCGCGCTGGGCCGCGTCAAGTCACTGCTGGCCGCCGGCGAGCACGACGTACTGGCGCACCAGCTCGTGCGCGAGCGCGAAAATTTCGTCGCCTCGCTGTTCCATCACGATGCCGGCGAAGGCATCGAGGCCTTTCTCGAAAAACGCCCGCCTCGTTTCAACCGCGACGCGGGCGAACGATGAACAGCACCGCCCCTGCTTCGCCGGTTGCACCGCCGCGCCGCCGCCTCTACCTGATGCGGCACGGCAGTGTCAGCTACTTCGATGAGGACGGGCGGCCGCTGGGCGATTCCCAGGTTCCGCTCAATGACCATGGCGTCGCGCAGGCGCAGGCGGCTGGGCGCCTGTTCGCCGCGCACGGCGTGCGTTTCGATCGCGCCATCACCAGCGGCCTGCCGCGCACCACGCAAACGGCCGAGATCGTGCTGCGCACGGCTGGCCAGCAGCTCACACCGATCGTGCGTCCGCAATTACAGGAAATCCGCCGCGGCGACCTGCAGGGGCTGCGCGACGAAGAACTGCGCAGCGCCTTCCTTGGTGCTCTCGACGGCGTACCGCCGGCAGACACCCGCTTCATGGGCGGCGAAACGGTCGGCGAGCTGATCGGGCGGGTGCTGCCCGAAATCGATGCGCTGCGTGCCGACGCCGACTGGCAATGCGCGCTGCTGGTGCTGCACGGTGCGGTCAATCGTGTCGTGCTGTCGTATGCACTGACCGGCCAACCGATGCTGCTCGGCGGCCTGCTGCAATCGCCGGCCTGCATCAACGCGCTCGACGTGGGCAGCGCGCCGCGCGACTGGATCGTGCGCTACGTGAATCTGTTCGCCGACGACCTGTTGCAGCGCGACGCACGCGCCAGCACGATGGAACAGTTGCTCGAACAATATCTGAAGTGGAGACGCCGTGACTGAGCCCCGCCCCAGCGACGCAAGCGCCGCCGAAGACGCCACCTACAGCGGCACCGGCGAAGTGCCCGAGCGCCATCGAGTCGATGAGCAGGCGCTGGCCGAATGGCTGGCGCCGCGCGTGCCCGATTTCACCGGCCCCTTGCAGATCGAGCTGTTCAAGGGCGGGCAGTCCAATCCGACCTACAAGCTGATCACGCCGCGCACCACCTATGTGATGCGCGCCAAGCCGGGCCCGGTGGCACGGCTGCTGCCATCGGCGCATGCGATCGAGCGCGAATACCGGGTGCTCGAGGCGCTGGGCAAGACCGACATCCCGGTGGCGCGCGTGTATGCGCTGTGCGAAGACGAATCGGTGATCGGCCGCGCTTTCTACGTGATGGAATTCGTCGACGGCCGCGTGCTGTGGCAGCAATCGCTGCCCGGCATGTCGAACGCCGAGCGCGGCGCCATCTACGACGAAACCAACCGCGTCATCGCCGCGCTGCATTCGGTCGACTACCAGGCGATCGGGCTGGGCGACTACGGCAAACCCGGCGCCTACGTGGCACGGCAGATCGCGCGCTGGAGCAAGCAGTACCAGGCCTCGGAAACCGAAACCATCGACGCGATGGATCGCCTGATCGAGTGGCTACCGCAGCACCTGCCGGCCGGTGACGAGACCTCGATCGTGCACGGCGATTTCCGGCTCGACAATCTGATCTTCGATCGCGAACAGCCGCGCGTGCGCGCCATTCTCGATTGGGAACTGTCGACGCTCGGACACCCGCTGGCCGACTTCTCGTATCACTGCATGGCCTGGCACATCGAACCGGGCAAGTTCCGCGGTATCGCCGGGCTCGACATTGCGGCACTGGGCATTCCCAGCGAGCGTGACTACGTCGAACTCTATTGCCGGCGCACCGGCCGCGATCCGGCACAGACGCTGGCGCACTGGGATTTTTTCCTGGCCTACAACATGTTCCGGCTGGCTGCCATCTTGCAAGGCATCATGAAGCGCCACGTCGACGGCACCGCATCCAGCGCGCAGGCGCTGGAAACCGGCCGCCGCGCACGGCCGCTGGCCGAGCTGGGTTGGAGCATCGCGCAGCGCGTGCGCTAACTGCCACCGCCGCAGCGTTCATCATCGCCAAGGAGTTGCTTCGTGATCGATCTGTATAGCTGGGCCACGCCGAACGGCCACAAAGTGCACATCATGCTCGAAGAGTGCGAGCTGCCCTACGCCGTGCACGCGATCGACATCGGCGCCGGCGACCAGTTCAAACCCGAATTCCTGGCGATCAGCCCGAACAACAAGATTCCCGCCATCGTCGATGACGAAGGGCCCGACGGCAAGCCGATGGCGCTGTTCGAATCGGGCGCGATCCTGCTCTATCTGGCCGGCAAGACCGGCCGCTTCCTGCCGCCGGGCACGCGCGAGCGTTACGAGGTGCTGCAGTGGCTGATGTTCCAGATGGCCAGCGTCGGCCCGATGCTGGGCCAGGCGCATCATTTCCGTAATTACGCCACGCAGAAGATCGACTACGCGATCACCCGCTACAGCAACGAGGCCAAGCGCCTGTACGGCGTCATCGATCGGCAACTGGCGCGAACCGGCGACTGGCTGGCCGGCGGCCAGTACACGATCGCTGACATGGCGGTGTGGCCGTGGCTGCGCCTGCCGGCCAATCAGGGCGTGGACATCGCCGAATTCCCGCATCTGCGCCGCTGGTTCGACACGATCGCGGCACGGCCGGCGGTGCAACGCGCGGTCACCGTGCTGGCCGACCGGCGCGCGCCGGCGATGGACGCCAAGGCGAAGGAAATCCTGTTCGGCGCCACGCAATACGCGCGGCGCTGATCGAAGGCGCCG
>JAFKGG010000223.1 GCA_017307915.1 Burkholderiales bacterium
ACGCACGTGGCGGTGCCACGTAAGGAGCCGGCAACGAAGGATGGCGCCCGCACAGGCCTCGGCCCGAAGGGTGAGCCCGAGGGCCAGGCGCACCCTGCGTTGCAAATGCTCGCCGTGGCCCCGCCACGGCTGTGCTTTGCGCCTTGATTACGCCTGGCCCTCGGGCTCACGTGGGGACGATCGTTGTGTGAACAGGCCCTAGGCAGCGCTGGGTTTCGGCGTGACGGCCTGAGGCAACCGGCGCGGCGTCATTGCGCCGCGTCCGAATCGCGCGCCGTGGAAGCCGACCGCTTGCGCGGGCCCGGCGAGGTGCGCTTGCGCGGCGGCCACACGGGGTTCTCGATCAACTCCGCACGCGACAGATAGCTCGTTTCGAGCTTCTTCAGCAGCGACTCCATCTCGGCGACCGCGCCGTCGGCATCCCTGGCCGCGAATTTCTTCATGAAGCGCCTGCGCGAAGGGGTGACGTACGAACTGTCGTACGGGCCGAGGCTGCGCAGGAAGCGCAGTAGAACCTCGAGCATCCCCTCCATGATCACTTGCAGGATGGGGTTGCCCGTGATCCTGGCAAGAATGCGGTGGAACTCGAGCTGGTGCCTGATGCGCGCGCTGGTGTCGCCGCTGGCGCCGGCCGCCTCCGAGGCTTCGATGTTCGCGTTGAGTTCTGCGATGTCTTCGGCAGTGGCGTTCTCGCACGCGATGCGGATCACGACGCCTTCGCAGCCGATCCGGGCCTGCGTCAGGTGCCGGGGTTCGATGCCGCCCAGGTAGTACATGTCGAGCATGCTCGTCACGATCGCATCGCTGCTCCGGTTTTGAACGAAGGCGCCTCCGTTGACGCCTTTCTCGAAGCGCAGGATGCCGGCGTTCTCGAGCGTGCGCATCGCCTCGCGAAGCGCCGGACGCGAGACCCCGAGCTGGTCCGCAAGCGCGCGCTCGGACGGCAGGCGGCTGCCGACGCTCAGTCGGCCGGCGGCGATCTCGTCGCGGATCCGGGCGGCGATCTCGTCTGAAACCCGTTGGCTCCTCAGTTTGTCGAACACGATTGGACTGGACATTCTCGTTCCGCAAGGGTGAAGGGTCGCTCGGGCGTGACACGTATCCGATTTTCTCATGACGTGCCGGGCCGCCCGAAGGTTGACAAGCCGGAAGCAGCCTCCTTAGAATGTCCTGACCATTTTAATTTAGAAATAAACATAGCGGTTAATCCATAGGAAGACAGCCATCAATTATTTGGTCTGTCCAATATTGATTACGCTGCTTCGTCACCGGGTTTGCGCATGGATTTCCTACTGACCGAGCTCCAGATTCACCTGCGGGATGCCGCGCGCAAGTTCGCCCGCGCCGAACTGGTCGAGAGCGGGCGCTGGATGGAGGAAACCGGCGAGCCGACGCCGCGTGAACTGGTGCGCAAGTTCTCGGAGATGGGCTGGCTGGGCATGAACCTGCCGCAGGAATACGGCGGATACGGTGCCGCGCCGATGGACGCGCTCGTGGTGCTGGAGGAACTCGCCAAGGTCTCGCCCGCAGCGGCCTTTCCGGTCTTCGAGTCGTGTTTCGGGCCGATCCTCGCCATCGCTCATTTCGGCCCGGTGGAGCTGCGCGAGCGGCTGATTCCCAAGGTCGTTGCGGGCGAAATGATGATCTCCGTGAGCATGTCCGAGCCGCAGGCGGGCTCGGCGCTGACCGATCTGTCGACCACGGCGACGCCGGTGCCGGGCGGCTATCGCGTGCGCGGCCAGAAGCGCTGGTGTTCGGGAGCGGGGCACGCCGAGGCCTACGTCGTCTATTGCCGCATGTCCGGCGATCCCGGTTCGAGGGGGATCGGTGCGGTCTACGTCGAGAAGGACGCGCAGGGCCTCAGCTTTGGAAAGCGGGAAAGCCTGATGGGCTTTCGAGGCATTCCGTCCGCCGACATGTTCTTCGATGAGGTCTTCGTGCCGGCCGAGCACGTCGTCGCGCCCGCCGGCGGGTTCAGCCGGATGATGCGCGCCTTCAATCTCGAACGCTGCGCCAATGCCACCATGGGGCTCGGGGTGGCGCAGGGCGCCTTCGATTTCGTTCTCGAGTACGTGCAGGAACGGCGCCAGTTCGGCAAACCGATCGTCGATTTCCAGGCGGTTCAGCTGCGCATCGCCGAGATGGCCATGAAGCTGGATGCCGCGCGGCTGCTCATCCAGCGCGCGGCAACCCAGCTCACCGATGGGTTCCCATCGATTCGCGAGAGCTCGATCGCCAAGTGCTACTCGAACGAGATCATCCGCGAAGTCGCGGGCAGCGCCCTGCAGTTGATGGGCGCCTATGGCTACAGCAAGGAGTACCCCATCGAGCAGCGGCTGCGCGATGCCTGGGGATGGGGCATCGCCGGCGGAGCCATCGATATCCAGAAGGTCAACATCGCCAGCGAGATCGTGGGCCGGCGATTCGATCAGCGTCGCTGAGCTTGTCCGAATCCAATACAACGAGGAGATGATTCATGGTCCGCAACATTCGCCCGGTGCGGCTAAACGGCGGCCCCGCGTCGCCCGGCCGCAGAAGCTTCGCCGTTCTCGCTGCGAGCGCAGCGCTGCCCGCATGGGGGCAGTCCTATCCGTGGAAGCCGCTCCAGGTGGTCATTCCGACGCCGCCGGGTTCCGGCGCGGACATCCTGGCGCGGCTGCTGGCGGAACCGCTGCGCGGCCGTCTGGGCCAGCCGCTGATCGTGGAAAGCAAGAGCGGGGCGACTGGCACGATCGCAGCCGCTTATGTCGCGTCCGCGCCGGCCGATGGACACACGCTGCTGTTGACCTACGGCATCCAGGCGCTGGCGCCGATCGCATACCGGAAGCTGCCGTACCGGCCGTTCGATGACTTCGCGCCGGTTGCGCAACTGGCCCGCGTGCCCCTGGTCGCGGTCGTGCCGGCTTCGATGCCGGCCAAGACGCTGGGCGAGTTCGTCGAGCTGGCGAAGTCGAGCAAGGGCAAGTTCAACTATGCGTCGACCGGCAAGGGCGCGCTGAACCATCTGGTGGCCGAAAGCCTCAACCTCGACGCCGGCACCGGCATGGTTCACGTGCCGTACAAGGGCGGTGGGCCGGCGATTCAGGCCGTGGCGTCGAACGAGACCCAGATCTATTTTTCGAGCTACGCGGGCGTGAAGGGGCTGGTCCAGGCCGGCAAGCTGCGCATCCTCTGCACGACCGCCAGAGCGAGACTCGCCGACCTGCCCGACGTCCAGACGGCGCGAGAGTCTGGATTCGCGGGTCTGGATGCGTATGACTGGTTCGGCATACTGGCCCCGGCGGCGACGCCCGCGGCCGCGGTCGGCACGCTGCACAAGACGATCGTCGAGGTGCTGCGCCTGCCGGAGTTGCGCGGCAAGCTCGCCGATTTCGGCTACGAGATAGCGGAAGGCTCGGCTGATGATTTCGGCGCATTGATCCGGGACGAGTACGCGCGTTGGGGCGCTCGTGCCAAGCAGGCCAACATCCAGTTCGACGAATGACGAGCGCATGACCGGCTCGCTGCTGTCCGACGCCGACCGCGAACTGCTGCGCGGCAGCTTCAGGCGCTTTCTGCAAGCGCAGTGGGGCGTGCCGCGCACTCCTTTGGCATGCACCGCTGCGCAAGGCGAATCCTTGATGCGAGAGATCGCAGGGCTCGGCTTGTTCGATCTCGGGCCGGGGCGGGACAGCGGCGGTGCTGCCGAGCTGTTCGTCGCCGCCGAGGAGCTGGGCCGGGCAGCGTGCGCGGTCGATCTGACGGCGAGCTTTTTGCTCAATGAGCTCGCCGACCGCAGCAGCAACGACAGCGACGAGGGCGCGCGCGGCTGGCTGCGCTCGATGCGCGAAGGCGTCGTGCGTCCCGTGCTGGCCGCGAGCGAGGCGGCGTTGCAGGCCGATCGCGATACCTTGCGAGGCAGCGTGATCGGCGTCGAGGTATTCCCCGGCAGCACGCACGTCGCCATCGTGGCGGCTTCCCTGCGCCGACTCTTCGTCGTGCCGCTGGCCCAGCCGGGCGTGCGCCTGCAGGCGCAGAGCGCCATGGGCGGCATCGAGTTGCAGTCGATCCACCTGGAGGCGGCGGCGATCGACGCTTGGCTGGCGCTCGATGAGCCGGCCATGTTCGATGCGGCGTCGCTGGCCAGAGGCAGTCTCTGCGCCCGCTCGCTGGGCGCGGCCCGTCGAGCCTTCGAGCTCGCCAGGCAATATGCCGTGGATCGACGTCAGTTCGGCAAGCCGATCGGCGCGTTCCAGGCAGTCCAGCACAGGTTGGCGAACTGCCATATCGCGATCGAAGGCATCGCCGAGCTGCTCTCGTTCGCCGCTGCGCTGCGCGACGCAGACCGTTCCGAATGGCGCTTCTACGCGGACAGTGCCTTCGCCCATGCATCGGATGCGCTGCCTCGCTGCATGCTGGACGTGCAGCACACGTTCGGCGCGATCGGCTATGCGCAGGAGCATGAATCGCCGCGCCATTTCAGGCGCGTTCACTGGGACATGCTGAGCGGCGGCGGGCGGGCTGCCGCGTGCGCCGCGGTGGCCGCCCACATCCTGCGAGCCGGCGGCATGCCGGATCGCCCGCTCGATCCTGATGCGCAGGCGTTTCGCGGCGAGGTCCGGCGCTGGCTCGCCGATCACTGGACCGATGCCCGGCAGCAGGCGCAGGCCGCCAGGCCGTTCCACCTTCGTGACCGCGACCCGCAGTTCGCGAAGTGCGTGGGCGCTGAAGGCTGGGCATCGCTGACCTGGCCGAGCCGCTTCGGAGGCATGGAACGGCCGGTGACGCACCAGCTTGTGCTGGCCGAGGAAATGGAGCGCAATGGCGCCCCGCGCTTCGGTGCTCCGATTCATGCCGCGGCGATCATGGCGTTCGGCAGCGACGCGCAGCAGGCCGAGCATCTGCGGCGGATCGCGCAGGGCGACGGCATCTATGGAATCGCCTACAGCGAGCCCGACGCCGGCTCCGACCTGGCATCGCTGCGCACGAGCGCGACGCGCACCGACGAGGGCTGGGTGATCCGCGGCCAGAAGATCTGGATGACCACTTATTGGGGCGGGCACATGTGGGTGCTGGCGCGCACCGATGCCGCCGCTTCGCCGCCGCATGCCGGCTTGTCGCTGTTCCTGATGCCGACCGATACGCCGGGCGTGAGCATCGTGCCCGCCGACACGATGTACGACGGCAAGTTCGCCAACGTCTTCTTCGACGACGTCAAGCTGCTGCCGGAGGCCTTGCTGGGCGAGGTCAACGATGCCTGGCGCATCCTCACGCTTGCACTCTCGGTAGAGCGAGCGGTGATCGGCGGCGGCATCCTGGGGCGTCTGCTGCAATCGTTCGACGAACTGGTGCGATGGGCAAGGCAGACTGGCCCTGAAGCAGCGGCCGGACTCATCGGCGCCTTCGGCGCGCGGATCGCCGTCGGGCAGGCGCTGGCGCAACGCAGCGCGAATGCCGTCGACCAGGCGCGAGCCGGGCTGGTCGAAGCGGCGGTCTGCAAGGTGTTCTGCAGCGAGCTGATGGAAGACTTCTTCGAAGCGGCCTTGCGGCTGGGCGGCCCCGCGTGGGCGCTGTCGGAAGGCGCCAGCGATGCCGTCTTTGGCGGCCGCTTCGAGCAGCGGCTGCGCCATTCGCTGATGCACGTGATCAGCGGCGGCACCAACGACATCCAGCGCAATCTGATCGCTTACCGCGGCCTTGGCCTGCCGCGGCATTGAATCCTGCCAACCCGTACGCTTCAGAGGGAATCGTTCATGAAGGCATTGGTAGTCGGCGGCACGGGACCGACCGGACCGCATCTGGTTCGCGGATTGATCCGGCGCGGCTACGAGGTCGCGATCTTCCATCGCGGCACTCACGAAAGCGACGAGATTCCCCCGCAGGTCGAGCACATTCATGGTGACCCGCATTTCCGGGAAACCATCGACGCGGCCTTGCAGGAACGCAGCTTCGACCTGGTGCTGGCCACGTACGGCCGATTGCGCCATATCGCCGAGTCGCTGCGCGGCAGGGCGGGCCGCTTCATCGGCGTCGGCGGAGTGGCCGTCTATCGCGGCTACAAGGAACCGCAGCGGCTGTTCCCCCAGGGCATGCTCATTCCGACGGCGGAGCACGATGCGCGCGTGACTGCCGACGACGAAGCCGCCTTCTCGCGGCTCATGACCGCAACGGAGGACGCCGTATTCGCCAGCCACCCCACGGCGACGATCTTCAGGTACCCCTACGTCTATGGGCCGAACCAGCTGATTCCCCGCGAGTGGAGCGTGATACGCCGGATCCTGGACGGGCGCAGGCAGATTCCGCTTCCGGAGGGCGGGCTCATGCTGGCGACCCACGGCTACGCCGAGAACCTCGCTCATGCGGTGCTGCTGGCGGTGGACCAGGCGGACGCGAGTGCCGGGCAGGCCTACAACTGCGGGGACGAGCGAACGCTGACGGTCAGGCAACTGGTGGAGGTGATCGCGCGGCGCATGGAAGTCTCGATGGAGATCGTCAGCGTGCCCAACCATGTGGCCGTGACGTCCCGTGCGCTGACGCTGCGCGAAGATCTTCATCACTGGGTGATGGACATCGGCAAGATCAAGCGAGACCTCGGCTATCGCGACCTCGTCGATCCGGTCGATGCAATCGGCCGCACAGTCGACTGGTATCTGCGGCATCCCCCGTTGCGCGGCGGCGAGATCGAGCAGCGGCTGGCGGATTCTTTCGACTACGAAGCCGAGGACCGACTGATCGCCATTCAGCAGGCTGCCGTGCAGCAGATGCTGGCCGCAACCCGGCATGCTGCCGGCGAGCGCCGCCCGCACGCCTATGCGCATCCGCGGCAGCCGGGTGAGCGCGACCATCGGGCGAGGTGAGCATGGCCGCATCGAAGAAATCGGGTGGGCCGCTGACCGGCGTGCGCGTCGTCGACATCACGACGATGATTCTCGGCCCGGTGGCGACCATGCTGCTGGGCGACATGGGCGCGGAGGTGATCCGGATCGAGCCCCCTGGCGGCGACCCCTTTCGCTACGTGGGGCGCACGCGTTCGCACGGCATGTCCGCCGCCTTCCTGGGCGTGAACCGCAACAAGGCCAGCGTGGTCCTCGACCTCAAGCAGCCGGCGGCGCTCGAGGCGCTGTTAAAGCTGATCGAGACCGCCGACGTGTTCGTTCACAACATGCGCATGAACGCCGCGGAAAAGCTCGGCGTCGGATACGCCGCGATCGCCGCGCGCAAGCCGGACATCATCTACGCGGCAGGGGTCGGCTTCGGTGCCGAGGGCCCTTATGCGGCCAAGCCCGCGTACGACGACATCATCCAGGGCCTCAGCGGCGTTGCCGGGCTCGGTGCTTCCGCGGAGGGCAGCCCTCGCTACTTTCCCACCGTGCTGGCCGACAAGGTGGGCGGCTACGTGCTTGCCAGCGCGGTGGCGATGGCGCTTTACAAAAGGGCGGTCAGCGGCGAAGGCGACATGATCGAGATGCCCATGTTCGAAACCATGGTGCAGTTCAATCTGCTCGATCACCTCGGCGGCGGTCTTTTCGCGCCGGAGTCGCGCGACTACGGCTATACCCGGATGTTCTCGCCGTACCACCGGCCGATAAGAACCAGCGACGGCTACATCTGCATCGTCGCCAATACCGATCGTCAGTGGGAGCGGATGTTCCGCCTGATCGGCCGGCCCGAACTGATCGAGGATCGCAGGTTCGTCGGTATCCGGGCCCGGATC
>JAFKGG010000224.1 GCA_017307915.1 Burkholderiales bacterium
TCCATTTCGGGGCCTCCGTCTGTTAAGTGGCTAGTTCGAACTTCCACTTTGGCACTCGATGCCGTCGACTGCGAGGCCCCCCCCTTCATCACCCCCATCTCCACCGTCGCAATCGATCAGCGAGGGGGAGGCGTCCATACCATCTCCTTCGTTCTGCGGTGAGGGCCTGTTCCCAGGCCAGATAGCGCGCCATCGACTCGCGGCCGCCGTCGTAGGGCTGCACCACCAGGTCATCGGCCGCGCCGAACGCCGCCTCCCAGCCGCTGGCCACCGGCAGCCCGGCGCGCTGCCAGGCGACGAGCCCGCCCTGCAGCACCCGCACTCCCACGATGCCCAGCCGCGCCAGGTTGGCGCCGGCCAGCGTCGACAGCACGCCGTTGTGGCAGCTCAGCACCAGCCGGCGCCGCTCGGCGTCCGGCATTTGCTGCACCAGATCTTCCAGGTCGCCGTAACGCAGCCAGCGCGAGCCGGCAATGCGGGCACGCTCCACGTTGCGGCTGGTATCGACGTTGACCACCAGCGGCGCATCGGCACCGGCCAGTTCCGCCGCCAGCTGCTGCGCATCGACGTAGTCGACCTTGCTGCGCGCCGCGGCCAGCCCGCCCACCGGCGCACGGCCGCGCCCGCTTTCGAGCGCGCCGCCGTCCTGCGCCCAGCCGGCCAGCCCGCCGGCCAGCACGTATACCTGCGCAAAGCCCATGCGGCGCAGCCAGTAGGCGGCCAGCCAGGCACGCGCTTCGTGCTCGTCGATGAATACGATGCGCGCCGCGCGCACCGCGATGAACTCGTCGGTGCGCTGGATCGCCAGTCCACCGGGCACCACGATCGAGCCGGGCACGTGGCCGGCGACGTAAGCCTCGACTTGCCGCACGTCGATCGGATAGACGTTGGCATGGCCGGCCGCGCGTTCGCTCAACCATTGGCGCAAGGTGTCGGCGTCGATGCTGGCGGCACCGGCGGCCAGCCCGAGCTCACGCGCGCGCGCCTCGCCGCTGTGCGCGCTGTCGTCGCTGGGCACCATGACGCCGGCCGGCGTGCCGCGCTCCAGCTCGAAGCCGGCGAGCTGCCAGCCCATCGTGCCGTTTTCCAGCGCATAGACGCGCGTCAGGCCGAACTCGCGCAGCGTCTGGCAGGCGATGATGCTGCGCGTGCGCCCCGAGCAGTGCACCACCACCGGCCCGGCGTGCCCTTGCAAATCGGCGGCCAGCAAGGCCAGCTCGGTGCCGAAGGCGCCGCGCGCGCCCGGGATCCGCGAGCGCGCATATTCCTCGGGCGAACGGATGTCGCACACCAGCGGCGCCGTGCCGTCGCTTTGCCAGGCGAGCAACTGCTGCGGCGGTACGCGCGGCACCTCGTCGTGCTCGTGCACCTGTTCGCCGAACAGCTTGCTCGGCACGTTGGCGCCCTCGGTAAGCGGCCGGCCGGCGGCCCGCCAGGCCGCCGTGCCGCCGGCCAGTTCGGCCACCTGCGTATAGCCGAGCGCGCGCAGCGTGTCGGCGGCGCGTGCAGCGCGCCGGTCGGCACCGCCGTCGTCATAGACCACGAGCGGCGTGGCGCGATCGGGCACCAGCTCGCCGATGCGCAGCTCGATCTGCCGCCGCGGCAGGAAACTCGCGCCGAACAGATGGCCGCGATGCGCCTGCCCGGCCTCACGTACGTCGAACAGCGCGAATTCGCCCGCCGCGCGCAGCGCGTCGAGCTGAGATACGTCGATCGAGCGTAAGGAGCCGGTGTCGTTGCAGGGCGGGTTCATGCGATGGTTGCGGTGAAAATGCAGCGGCCGCGACAGCCGCAGAGATGGTCTCGCGCAAGTATTGGGCAGCGCTTCGCGGTCTGTAAACGAAGCAATCGGCGCAAGCTCATAAGCGTTCGCATTGCGAAACCCACTGCCACCGCTTGTTGCAATGCAAGAATGCGGGGCGGATCATCCAATTTCGACATGCGAACGCTTGCGCCCGGCTGACGGCATTGGCTTGACACCATATCCACCGGCTGCCGATGATCGCCGCTGCATCAGGAGATTTCGCAATGGCCGGCTACGTTCGCTACATCGAAAAAACACGCGAGTACTATCGTTCGCAGGGCTACGACAAGCCCTATCAATGGGCCGAGTTCGACGACGTGCCCTTCACCCCGCTCAGCAAGCCGCTGTCGGAATGCCGCGTCACGCTGGTATCGACCAGCGAGATCTCGATCCGCGGCAACGAGTCCGGCGACGACGAGCAGATGGGCATCGTCGGCGGCAGCTACACGATCCCCGCCGACACGCCGGTCGGGCAGCTCTACAGCCCGTCGCACAGCTATGACCAGTACGCCACCACGCTGGAAGACGTCGACGCGTTCTTCCCGACCACGCGGCTGCATGAAGCCGTGGCCGCCGGCCGCATCGGCAGCCTGACGCGGCGCTTCCACGGCGTGTTCAACGCCTACAGCCAGCGGCGCACGCGCGAGCGCGACGCGCCGGCCGTGCTGGAACGTTGCCGCGAAGACGGCGCCGACGTCGCCGTGCTGGTGCCGGTGTGCCCGGTGTGCCACCAGACGATCAGCCTGGTGGCGCGCCACCTGGAAGCCAACGGCATCCCGACGGTGGTGCTGGCCGCGGCGCGCGACATCGTCGAGCACGTCGGCGTGGCACGCATCGTGCACTCCGACTTCCCGCTCGGCAGCCCCTGCGGCGAGCCGCACAATGTCGCGCAGCAGCGCGAGATCCTCGAGATCGGCTTCAAGCTGCTCGAACACGCCTTCCTGCCGCGCACCATGGTGCAGACGCCGTATCGCTGGAGCCAGGGCGACGCCTGGAAAGAACGCGTGTTCACGCCCGAGCAGCCGTGGAAATCCGGCGAAGTCGAGCAGGACTGGCTGCGCAAGAAAGAGCTCTACAAACAACTCAAGGCCGAAGGAAAGGTCTGATCATGTCCAACGGCATCACTGTCTATTCCACGCCGCTGTGCGCGCCTTGCGAGCGGCTCAAGCAGTTCCTCAAGCAGCACGGCGTGGCTTTCACCGCCATCGATCTGATGATGGATGAAGACGCCGCCGAGCGGATGGAAGACCTCGGCATCCGTTCTTCGCCGGTGCTCGAAGTCGACGGCAAGTGCTACGCCGGTGCGCAGCTCACGCCGCAGCTGCTGGCCGAAGTGCTGCATCTGGACGACACCGATGCACCCGGCGGTGCCCCCGCCGGCGGACGCCCCGCATGAGCGGCCCGCTGGCTGGCGTGCGCGTCGTCGACCTGTCGACGGTGCTGATGGGTCCCTATGCGACGCAGATCCTGGCTGATTTCGGCGCCGACGTGGTCAAGATCGAACCGATCGAAGGCGACGTCATGCGTTACACCTGGCCGTTTCGCCATGCCGGCATGGGGCACATCTTTCTGCACACCAACCGCAACAAGCGCTCGGCCGCGCTCGACCTGAAACGATCCGAGAGCCGCGATGCCGTGCTGGCACTGGCACGCGACGCGGACGTGCTGGTCTACAACATCCGCCCGCAGGCGATGGCGCGGCTGGGCCTGTCGTATGAAACGCTCAGCGCCCTGAACCCGCGGCTGATCTACGTCGGCGCCTTCGGCTACAGCCAGCGCGGACCGAACGCCGCGCGGCCGGCTTACGACGATCTGATCCAGGGCGCCATCGGTCTGCCCTGGCTGAGCCAGCAGCACGGCGGCGAGCCGCAATATTCGCCGACCAACCTGGTCGATCGCGCGGTGGGCCAGCAGATCGCCAGCGCCGTCAGCGCGGCGCTGTACAGCCGCGAGAAAACCGGCCGCGGCCAGCGCATCGACATTCCGATGTTCGAGCACATGCTGGCGATGGTGATGGGCGAGCATCTGGCCGGCGCCACCTTCGAGCCGCGCGTCGGCGATACCGGCTATCCGCGGCTGCTGGCGCGCGACCGGCGCCCGTTCGCCACGCGCGACGGCTACATCTGCGTACTGATCTACAACGACAAGCAGTGGCGTGCGTTCTTCTCGGTGATCGGCAAGCCGCAGATGATGGAAGAAGACGAGCGCTTCGCCTCGCAGCAGGCGCGCAGCCGCCACTACGACTACGCCTATGCGCTGGTCGCCGATGAGCTGCGCCAGCGCAGCACCGACGAATGGATGGCTGCCTTCGAGCAGGCCGACATTCCGGCGCAGCGCATGAACAGTCTCGAAGACATCATCGCCGACGAGCACTTGCAGGCGATCGGCTACTTCAGCGAGATCGATCATCCCAGCGAAGGCCGCATCCGCTCGATGGCGGTGCCTTCGGAATGGTCGGATACGCAGCCCGAGTTCCGCCGCCACACGCCGCTGCTGGGCGAACACACGCGCGAGGTGCTGCGCGAGGCGGGTTTGTCCGATACGGCGATCGACGCGATGCTGGATAGCGGGGCGGCCAAGTCGGTATGATGCGGCCGCTTCACTCCTGATCGAGCGCGCTCTCGATCGAGCGCACCATCTGCGCCAGCCGCGGGCCCAGGTCGTTTTCGAGCGCGCCCGGGGCCAGATTGTCGACGCGCACCGCGCAGTTGAACACCATCACGTCGCCGGACGCGCGGCGCAAGGGCACCGCCACCGTATGCGTCTTCGGGTGATAGTCGCCGCGACCGACGCAAAAGCCGTGCTCGATGTAGTCCTGCAGCCCCTGTTCGACGTGCTCCGCATGCGCGCGCCACAGCTCGGGCGTCTTCACCTGCAACTGATTGATCAGCGCCTCGCGCTCGCGCGACGGCACCGCCGCCAGATAGGCGCGGCCCATCGCCGACACCACGATCGGAAAGGTCTGCCCGATGTCGGGCGTGACCTGCTGCGTGGCGCGTGAGCGCGCCGTTTCGATGTAGACCATGTTCAAGCGCTCGCGCACGCCCAGCGACACCCAGCCGCCCGCGTAGTCGGCCAGCTCTTTCATCGGCAGACGCGCGATCTGCCGCACGCTGATATTGGCCAGCAGCGGATGCGCCAGCGACAGCACGGCGGTGCCGAGTTCGTACTTGCCGTACTTGCCCAGCCGCGGATGGTGGCGCAGATAGCCGAGCCGGGTCAGCGTATAGGTGAGCCGCGACACGGTGGGCCGCGCCAGGCCGGTACGCGCCGCGATGTCCTTGTTCGTGAGGATCGGGTCGGCGGCCGTGAAGCAGCTCAGCACCTGCAGGCCGCGCGCCAGCGTATTGGCGAACTGGCGATCGGTGTCGCCGTCATCAGCCGGCGCGGCGGCAGCGGACGCGGCCGATGCGGGCGGCACGGCGGACTTGCGGGCGGACGAGGCGCGCGGCATCGACGGCTATTCCTGGGACGCTGAACGGGTCAATACGAACGCCGAACGCTACCATACGGCCGATGCGCCTGGCGACGGCGAGGCCAGGCGACGGCCCCAGCGGCGCGCGCCGCCGGGCCTTCACGCTCGTTACCGGTAATCCTCATCGGCTGACCGCGCACGACGCAGAACGACCGCAGCAACCGGCTCGATCGACCGGTCGACGAGCGCTTCGATCATCTGCTGGGCGAACCGGGCGCCGACATCACGCTGGTCGAATACGGCAGCTACGCCTGCCCGTATTGCCGCGCCGCCAACGACCGCCTCGCCGAGATACGCGACCAGTTCGGCGCCCGGCTGCGCTACGTGTTCCGCCACCGGCCGGTGCCCGGCAGCGAGCTGGCGCAGCGCGCCGCCGAGTTGGCCGAGACGTGCGATCCGCAGCAGTTCTGGCCGGTGCACATGACGCTGATGACGCGCTCGCAATCGCTCACCGACGAGGATCTGCAGGCGGTGTCGCAGCAACTCGGGCTCGATGCACTGCCGGCCGGCGAACGGCAGCGCCGCTGCGACGCTGCCGCCGCGCGCGTGACGGCCGACCTGGCCAGCGCACGCGCCAGCGGCGTGCTGGTGACGCCCACCTTCTTCATCAACGGCCGCCGCTATGACGGCGCCTGGGATGAAAGCTCGTTCGCCGACGCGATGCTCGGCTCGCTCGGCCATCGGGTGCGCTCGGCAGCGCTGGATTTCGCCGCCTGGGCGCCGTCGACCGGCGTGCTGCTGCTGCTGGCCACGCTGCTGGCGCTGGCCTTGACCAACTCGGCCGCCGGCGATGCCTTCGAAGCGTTCTGGCAGCAGCCGCTGGCGCTGGCGTTCGGCGATTCCGCCTTTCGCATGCCGCTGCGGCTGTGGGTCAACGACGCGCTGCTCACGATCTTCTTCCTGGTCGTGGGCCTGGAGATCAAGCGTGAATTCACCGTCGGCCACCTGGCCGGCCGACGCTCGGCGGCGCTGCCGATCGCGGCCGCCATCGGCGGCATGGCGGTGCCGGCGCTGCTGTATGCCTGGCTGATCCCGGCCGGGCCGCTGGCGGCCGGCTGGGGCGTGCCGATGGCCACCGACACCGCGTTTGCCGTCGCGCTGATCGTGATGCTGGGCGCGCGCGTACCGGTCGAGCTGCGCATCTTCCTGACCGCGGCGGCGATCGTCGACGACATCGGCGCGATCGTCGTGGTGGCCGCGTTCTATTCGGGCGAGCTGCAGCCGCTGTACCTGGCCGCCGGCGTTGCGCTGGTCGCGCTGCTGGCGCTGTTCAATCGCTGGGGCATCTACCGGCCGCTGCCTTATGCGCTGGCCGGCGTTGCGCTGTGGGCCTGCGTGCATGCCGGCGGCCTGCACGCCACGCTGGCCGGCGTGTTGCTGGCGATGTTCATTCCGACGCGGCCGCCGCCGAACCTGCGCGCGCTGGTCACGCAGGCCGAAACGATCATGCAGGCCGAGACGCGCCGCGGCGAGGAAGTGCTGCGCCACGGCCCGTCGCTGCCGGCGCTGCGTGCGCTCGACGCCATCCATGACCGGCTCGAATCGCCGGCCGACCGCATGCTGCGCTCGATCGAGCCGTGGTCCAGCTATTTCGTGCTGCCGATCTTCGCGCTGGCCAATGCCGGAGTCGTATTGTCGATGCAGATGCTTGCAGGCCACCAGCCGCTGATGCTGGCCATCATGGCCGGGCTGGTGCTGGGCAAGCCCATCGGGCTGCTGCTGGGCGCGCTGCTGGCGGTGCGCAGCGGCCTGGCCGTCAAGCCGGCCGAATACTCGTGGGCGCAACTGGCCGGCGCCGGCGCGCTGGCTGGCATCGGTTTCACGATGTCGCTGTTCATCGCCGGCCAGGCGTATGCGGCACCCGACGATTTCGCCGCCGGCAAGATCGCCGTATTCGCCGCGTCGGTGCTGTCGGCGATCGCCGGCGTCGTGATCCTGTGGTGGGTCGGAGAAAAGCAGGCCGGCAGCCGGGCCGCGCGATGATTCACGGCGGCGAGCCGTCGTAGCGCGCATCGAGCAGGTCGAGCTCGCGCACCAGCCGGCGCGCCGTCTCGTCGCCGATCTTGCCGTCGCGGGCCATGCGGAACACCTCTTCGCGCTCGGCACGCAGCGCCGCCAGCCGCAGCCGGCGTTCGATTTCGCCGACGTGCTGCGCCAACACGCGGTCTTCGCCGGTCTTGACCGCTTCCTCGATGCGATGACGATAGATTTCCATCAAGCGGGCCGCCGCGTCGGCGTAAAGATCGGCATCGTCACGCCCGGCGGCCAGTTCATGGTGCGCGCGTTCGATGGCGCGGATCGCCGCTTCGGCCGCCGCCGCGCGCGCCCGGTCTTCTTCGGCCTGGCGCGACGGCTCGGGCGGCATGCGCAGGCCATGCAACAGCCGCGGCAGCGCCAGGCT
>JAFKGG010000368.1 GCA_017307915.1 Burkholderiales bacterium
TCTTGCAGCACCGAGTCGAGTTCCTCGATCGCGTGCTCGGATCGTTGCAGCAGGCGCGCGCCGGCGTCGGTCAGCGCGACGCGGCGACTGGTCCGGCTGAACAGCAACAAGCCCACTGCCTGCTCGAGCCGCTGGATGCGTGCAGTGAGCGCCGGCTGCGAAATGCCGAGCTGAAGCGCCGCGCGCCGAAAACCCTCGGCGCGCGCCACCGCGATGAAAGCGCGTAAGTCTCCTGGACCGACGTTGATCAGATTCATTGATCGATCTATTTAATCATTCCGGATTGTAGGGCAGACAGCGGGCTGTTCCAATCGTCGTAGCGGCAATCTGCCTCAAGCTGGCGAACCCATCTGCGATGAAACGGCTGACTGATCTGGCTGCGGTGCTCCGCGCCCTGCCCTCGCGAGCGACGATCGTCACGCACTCGGCATGCGCCGAGCCGACCGGCTTGCTGCAAGACCTCGCGACGCATGCCGCGTCTGCGTCTGCGCCGCAGCTGTTCAGTCTCATGCCGATGGGCTCGGCCCCCTACGCAGCGGCCGCGATCTCAGGCCGGCTCGAGGTGACGACGTTCTTTTCGGGCAAGGCGCTGCGGCGCCCCATCGATGAAGGCCACGTTCGAACGGAACGCCAGCCGCTGTCCCGGATTCCCGCGCTGTTCGCGCCGCCGAGCGGCCGGCGCGTCGATCTGCTGCTGCTCCGATTGTCGCCGCCCGATGCCGCCGGCCGATTCTCGCTCGGCGTCTCGGTCGACTACATGCGCGCCGTGCTCGATCAACGACCACTGGTGATCGCTGAAATCGATCCGCTGACACCGCGCACGACCGGCGACACCTGGGTCACGCCGGCGCAGATCGACTACCTGGTCGACGCGATCGACGGGCCCGTGAACGTGCAGCGCAGTGAGCCCTCGGACGTCGATCGACGCATCGCCGATCACGTCGCCACGCTGGTGCACGACGGCGCGGTCATCCAGACCGGCATCGGTGCGATCCCCGATCAAGTGGCCCTAAGACTGGGTCACTTGCGTAATCTGGGCGTGCACAGCGGCACGCTGACCGATGCGCTGGTGCCCTTGATACGCAGCGGTGTCGTCACGAACGCCGCCAAGCGCCAGTTCGCCGGACGTTCGGTCGCCACCATGGCGACCGGTTCCAGCGTGCTCTATGACTTCCTGAACGACAACCCCGAGATTGCGCTTCACCCGTGTTCGCTGACGCACGACCGATCCTTGCTGTCGTCGATCACCGGATTGTGTGCGATCAACAGCGCACTGGAAGTCGATCTGAGCGGCGCCGTCAACGCCGAGCACATGGACGGCAGGATCATCGCCGGTCCGGGCGGCTTGCCGGATTTCGCGTTCGGCGCCGCGCGGGCGCCAAACGGCATGAGCATCATCGCGCTGCGCGCCACCTCTCGCGATGCGCAGCGCAGCAACGTGCGGCCGCGCCTCGATCCCTCGTACCCGGCCACTGCCGAAGGCGACGCGGTCGACTTCATCGTCACCGAATTCGGCATCGCATCGATCAAAGGCCTGCGGGGCCGATCGCGCGCGCGGGCGATCGCCCTCGTCGCCCACCCGGCGTTTCGCGACGCCTTGCTCGACGCCGTGGACTAGGATCAGGCCAAGCCCACGGGTATTGGCGCTCTTAGTCCAGCGTCAGGCCGCGCTCTTTGATGAGCTGATGCCACAGCTTGGTCTCGCTGGCCAGGTACGCGCCCATTTCGTCCGGCGTGCTCGGCGTCAGTTCCAGCCCGAACTCGACCAGCTTGCCGGCGATTTCCGGTGCCTGAATGGCTTTCACCATTTCGGTGTTCAGCTTCGCGACGACGTCTTTCGGCGTTCCCGCGGGCGCCACCAGACCTTGCCAGCCGTAGGCCTCGACGTCACGATAGCCCAGCTCGACGAAAGTCGGCGTGTCGGGCAACGCGGCGACGCGGTTCTTGGAGAACACCGCAACCGGCTTGAGCTTCTTGGCGCGGATCATCGGCAGCGCCGCGGCAGAGTCGGCGACGAACAGCGGAATCTGCCCGCTGATCAGATCCTGGATCGCGCCTGCGCTGCCGCGATAGGGCACGTGCACCACGAACAGCCCGGCCCGCTGCTTGAACAGTTCCATCGCCAGGTGATGCGGGCTGCCCACGCCGGGCGATGCATAGCTCAGCTTGGCCGGGTTGCGCTTGATCTGCTCGATCAGCGCCTGCGCGTTGGCAAACGGTGCGTCGTTGTTGGCCAGCAAAATCAACGGGAAACGCGCCATCAGGCCGACCGGCGCGAAATCGTTCAAGGGCGCATAGGGGATCTTCTTGAACAGTGCCGCGTTGTACACCAGCGTTCCGTTGTCGCCGGTGAAGACCGTGTAACCGTCGCCCGGCGAGCGGGCCACGGTTTCCGAGGCGATCACGCCTGCGCCGCCCGGCCGGTTGTCGATCACCACCGATTGCGAGATCTGCTTGGCGATCTGGTTGCCGACCGTCCGGGCCAGGAAGTCGGTGCCGCCGCCGGGCGGATAAGACACCACCCACCGGATCTGCCGGGCGGGATAAGTCTGGGCCACGGCGTTGACGGCTAGCGCCGCGAACCAGATCGCAAGCGCATGAATGGCTATTTTCCTGATGGTCTTCATCGGTGGTCTCCTCATCGATCGGTGGGCCGCCTGAGGGCGGTCAGGCGCCCCGTGTCTTATCGATGATCGTTTCGGCGGCGTCGATCGAATCGGCGCGCCAGGCGATCATCATGTCGGGACGAACCAGCACATACGCGCGGTCGCCGTACAGGTTTCGGATGTCGGGCGAATTCAGCGCCACCACTTTCAGCGGCATGCCGTGCGATGCGGCGGTCTGCACAAAAGCTTCGACGCAAGCGGGGGCGCCGTCGAAGCACAGCAGCGTGAACCAGTCGCCCAGCACGTCGAGCACCGACTTGCCCTGGTGTTCGCCATCGCTGATCCAGGCATGCGGCGCCCGGTGTCCGGGGCGCGCCACCGGCGCATACACCAGCGGATCATCCGGCGGCTCGGGCGTGCCGTCGGCAATGCAGATCGGCGATGACGCATATCGGTAGCCCAGCAATACGCCCGACGACTTCAGCAGCTTTTCCTGGCTCTTCAGATCGTCTTTGAGCGTTTGCCGCAGCGCATCGGCGGCGCTGCTGTCGGCATCGAGTTCGTCGCCGTACTGCATCACGTGATACAGGCGATCGAAGTTGTCGGCGGCTTCCGCGGTGTTCCGGATCCCGACCGGCCGCCGTTCGCATTCATAGCTGCGCAGCAGCTCCGGACCGGCCCAGCCGTCGACGCAGGCTTGCAGCTTCCAGGCGAGATCGATGGCGTCGGAAACGCCGGTATTCATGCCCAGCCCGCCGGTCGGCGTGAACAGGTGCGCCGCGTCGCCGGCCAGGAAGACGCGCCCGCCGTCGCTGCGATAGCGCTCGGCGGTCAGCGCGTGCGCCGTCCACGGCTGCACCGAGATCACCTCGATCGGCGTCGAGCACCCGATCAGCGATTCGATCGCCTGCACCGGGTCCACATCACGCCAATCGGTGTGCTCGTCGAGAATCAGGTGATAGGTCCAGGTCTTGCCGGTGTCCCAGTTCAGCAGGAAACCGCGATGCTTCAGATGCAGCGGAAAAAAGATGTTGGCCGGGCCGAACGCGTGGCACGACATGAAGTCCGGCGCCTTGAAGAAGATCGATACGAACCTCGCCAGGTTGCCGCGCCCCGACAGGCCGATACCGAGCTTTTCCCGCACCAGCGAGCGGCCGCCGTCGCAGCCGACCAGCCAGTCGGCGTGCACGCTGAGCCTTGCTTCGGTCTGCTGATGCTTGAGCGTTGCAATGACTTTGTCGGACTGCTCCTCGAAGTCTTCCAGGCTCCAGCCGTAGCGGGTCTGCACGCTCGGCAGGCCGGCGACGTGTTCGCGCAGCACGCGCTCGACCTCGTGCTGCCCGACGATGGTTTTCAGATACGGCGACCAATGCAGTTCGGCGCGCGGATCGACGACGCTGTCGGCGCGGATTCGTTCAAGCTCGGCATGGCCGGGCAGCACCAGGCGATGAATCTCGCGCCCATGCAGCGTCGAGACCCAGAAATATGCTGCCGAATAATCGGCCGGCACGCCGGCGCCGATCAAGGCGCGGTCGATGCCCCAGCGACGGAAATACTCCATCGTGCGGTTGGCCACGGCATTGGCGCGCGGGTGCGGATTCGGCGCCATGCGCGGCTCGGCGACCAGGCACGCGGCACCGCGCCAGCCGAGCTCGGCGGCCAGCGACAGGCCGACCGAACCGCCGCCGGCGATCAGGATCGGAGTTTTGACGACCGGCGCCGTGTCCATGGCTCAACTAGCGGCCTGGGCCGGCGCAACGAGCCGACCTTCGTCGACGACCACCTCGCCGTCCAGCGCCACCGTACAGTTGCGCATCGGAAAGTCGAAGTGCCCCTCGGTGAAGCGCCCGGCAAAATCGTTCGCACCGGTGGAAATCAGGAAGCTGCCGGCAAAGGCACGCAGCTCGGTGCCGTTGACCTGCGTCTTGTCGTACATCGTCAAGGCGTCCCAGCGGGCGCCGGGGTTCAGCCCCCAGCCGACGTGCGACACGCCGTAGGCGATCGGATCGTTCCATGCCGCGTAATAGCTGCGCAGCAGATCCGCATCCAGGCCCTTGCCGCCGATCTCGACGACGAAATCGTTTTCGATGATCAGCTCGACCGGCTTCTCGATGTATCGCTTGAAGGTGAGGTTCACGTCGCCTTCGTCGAGCACCACGCGGCCGTTGACGCTGCGTTCCAGCGGAAAACACAGGCACAGGCCCGCCGGCCAGTAGGCGACCTGGCCCGGCTGATCGACGAAGCCTGCCGCGCCGCGCACCGGTGCGCCGGCCACCTTCACGCGCAGGTCGGTGCCGGCTTGCGAGCGCACCGTCATCTCGGTGGCGCGGGCGAGCCGCTCCTTGGCCGCATCGACGATGGGCCGCAGCGCAGGATCGGGCTGGCAGCGTTCGAGCACTTCGGGATGCTCGTTGCTGATCATGAACACCCGCGCGCCCTTGCCCAGAATCTGGCGCAGCTCTTTGGCGTGCAGCAGCCCTTCGACGGTGCAGTCGATCACCGTGTGCGCACCGGCCAGCGCATCGATGACCGGTGCCATGCCGCCGATCACGGGCGACGAACCGGTCGAGCGCACCGGCACCTGGGCGCTGAGCTTGGGCGTCGGTATCGTCAGATGAAAAGCGCGGGCACCGATCTGGGCCAGCGCCAGTTCCGACAGGCGTACGTTCACGTCACGCGACTGCGTTTCCGAGAGGATGGCGACGATGTCGCCATCCTGGATCCGGGACAGCCGGAACGTGCGAACGAACATCTCGATCCATTTGCCTTCGATTCTCTCGACCAGCATGCCTGCTCCGTTCAGCCGCGGCTGGAAAACCGGTTCATCACGATTTCGTACGGGTGCACGTCGACCTGCCTGAACAGGCCCGCCCGCTTGTACGGTTCATTCGCGATGAACGCATCAAGTGCTTGCCGCTCATCGAATTCGACAATGACCAGCACGCCGATCCGTTGGCCGCCGTCGCCGGCAAGCAGCGGCCCGCCGAAGACGATCGCCGGCGCGTGCGATCGCATGTAGGCCGCGTGGC
The DNA here is from genome assembly GCA_017307915.1 of Burkholderiales bacterium. Classification (GTDB taxonomy): domain Bacteria; phylum Pseudomonadota; class Gammaproteobacteria; order Burkholderiales; family Burkholderiaceae_E; genus Zeimonas. The sequence continues at coordinate 5,636 of JAFKGG010000368.1, forward strand.
TGGGCGCATGCTGGGCACGCAGTGGCTCGGCGCCCTCTTTGTCCAGGCAATGGATGGCGTACAGCATGCTCATGCCTTGTGGATCGGGTGCTCGCGGATGAACTTCAGCACAACGTCATTGAACGCGCGCGGCGCCTCGATGTTGATCAGATGGCCGACGCCGGGCACCACGACGTAGGTCGAGTTGCGGATCGCGGCGTGCACCTGCAGGCCGAGCGCCGGAGTGACCAGCCGGTCGTGCTCGCCGTAGATCAGCAGCACCGGTGCCGTGATCTGCTTGATCTCTTCGCTCTTGTCGAAGCCGAGCGTGGCCTGCAGCGTCTTCAGATAGGAACCGGCACGCAGCTGTTCGATGCTGCGGGTGAGCGCGCGCCGGTCGCCGTCGCTGGCGGCGGGCCCGAGCAATGCCTGTACCAGTTCGGGGGCCAGCTCTCTGAACGAGCGGCCGGATTCCAGCGGCTGGCGCCGCAGCCGCATGTATTCGTCCTGCTGCGCCGGCGTCAATGCCTTGCCGAAGCTGGGAAACGAACCGGCGAGCACCAAGGATCCGATCTTGTCCGGGTACCTGGCGGCAAAATCCATCAGGATTCGTCCGCCCATCGACAAGCCGATCAGATGCGCCTTGTCGATGCCGAGGTGATCGAGCAGCCGCTTCAGGTCGCTGCTGAAGTCTTCGAAGCGGCACGGGCCGTCGTAGTCCTCTGAATCGAGATAGCCGCGGGCGTCCCAGGCGATGACCCGGTGCGTGGCCGAGAACGGCTCGATCTGTGCGTCCCAGTTGTGCCGGTTGCCGCCGACGCCGTGCAGAAACACCACCGGCTCGCCGGTGCCTGCCTGCACGTAGGCGATTCTGGGCGAACCGGGAACGTAGCTGACTTCCTGGGCTGCGGCGTTCCCGGCTTCATCGATCGTCATCGAGGGCATGAACTCAGCGACACGGTTGAAGGGGCCGGCGGCGCGCCGGCGTTTGCGGGCATTGTCCATCGTGATCGTTGACGCTGCCATAATCAAAAGGTTAAATATCCATAGCTTTTTGGCAACTCAGGGCCACTGTCGATGGCGCAGGATCTGTTCGAATTCTCCGATCTGGACAAGTTCGCCCGCATCGCGGAACTGGGAAGCTTCGTGCGGGCGGCCACCGAACTGGGCATCAGCCAGCCGGCGCTCTCCAAGTCGATCGCCAAGCTGGAGCGAAAGGTCGGCGTCAAGCTGCTCGAACGCAGGGCCCGCGGCGTGGTGCCCAGCGCCTATGGCGAGGTTCTGCTCAAGAGCCTGCTACCCGCCTTGGCCGACCTGAATTCGGCGATGCAGGACATCGATTCGATGAAGGGCGGCAAAGGGGGCGTGGTCTCGATCGGCGCGTCGCCATCGGTCGCCGGCTATTTCCTGCCCAAGGTGGTCGAGCGAATCCTGCGCTCGAAGCGGCAGATCAGCCTGAGCGTCACCGAAGGGCTGGTCGAAGAGCTGCTGGAAAAAGTCATGTCGGGCAAGTTCGACTTCGCCATCACCACCAAGACGCTGACGGAACAGCCCGATGAGCTGATCTTCCAGAATCTGTTCCGCGACACCTTCGTCGTGTGCTGCGGGGCCGCTCACCCGCTGGCCCGCAGGAAGGAAGTCACGGCGCGTGAACTCTGCGATCGCCCCTGGGTGCTGGCGCCGCGCCGCGGCGTGCAGCGGCGTGAATTCGAAAAAAGCTTCAGAAAGCAGGGCGTCAATCCGCCGTCGGCCGTCATCGAGACTTCATCGGGTTCCCTGTCCAAGAGCCTGGTCATCGAACAGGGATTTCTCAGCCTGCTGCCGCGGGAACTGATCGCCTACGAGCAAAGCAAGGGCGACATCGTCGAAGTGCGGGTGGCCTGGCTTGCCTGGGATCGCCAGATCTCGCTGGTCAGGCGGCGCGGCAAGGTGCTGTCGGGCGCAGAAAATTTCGTCATCGGGCTGCTGGGCAGCGCGGCGAAGAGCCTGCCGCGCGCGCAGGGACGGGCCGTCACGGCTTGAAACCGCCGTGCGGCCACGCTGGGCGGCGGCAGGCAGGCCTCACTGGCCATCAGCCGCCTGAGCAGCCTTGGGATGGTGGTAGGGATGCCGGTACTCCGCGCCGAGGCTGCTGGCATCGAGCCGTTCGAGCTGGCTGTCGTATTGTTCGAGAAAGCGGTCTTCGGCCGCGTAGTCGAACGCATCGCCCAGCGTCTTTTCGATCTCGCCCCCCGCCGGCGGCGGGTTGTTCAAATACCAGTCCACGGTTTCAGACATCGCCGCATCGAAATCCCACGGACATTCGTAGCCAAGCAGCGCCTGCGCCTTGGCCACCGAAACGATCTCGTGTTCGGATCGAGGCTCGCCGATGCCTTTGACGCGCAGCGAACGGCTGATACCCGGATAGAACGCCGGCAGCCGCGCGCGCGCGGGTACGCTGACCAATTCGATCTCAACGCCCATTTTCTCGGCGATCTTGCGTACCCGATCGGCATCGGACGGAACGAAGGTATCGGCCACGTTGAACACCTGGCCGTCGGACGCCTGCGCTTGATGGATCGCCAGCAGAACCGCGTGCGCGGCGTTGGCCGCATAGGCACGGCTGCGCAGCATCAGACCGCCGTCGACGACCAGCAAACGCCGGCGGCCGTCGCGTAGCCGGCGGATCGTCGACCAGTCGTTCGGCGCGAGCTGGCGCGGCCCATAGATGTTCGGATAGCGCATGTGCGTCAGCGAATACCAGCCGGCGGCATGCCCTTCGAGCAAGGCCTCTTCGGTTTCGTTCATGCGGTCATACAGCTTCATGCCGCTGATCCGCGGGTCATCTTCGGTCGCCGCGCGCGACTCGATCGGGTAATACGTGGCCCCGCCCACCGTCACCAGCCGCTGCGTCTTGTCGCGCAACAGCTTGGGCATCAGCCGGATGCGGCCGTAAGTGGCCACCACGGTGTCGAAGCGCCTGCCCGACAGCGCGGCCGCCAGCGGCTCTTCGAAGTGCGGGTCGGTATGGATATGCTCGATCTCCGTGATGTAGGGCACTTCGTGCGTGCCTCGATGCAATACGGAAACCGTATGCCCGGCTTCGATCAGACCATTGACGATGTAGGGGCCGGTGGGGCCGGTGCCCCCGATGACGAGAATATTGGCCATGTGTTTCTACCTTTCCGAGAAGAGTCGATCGACCCGCTATGACAATCGATCAAAGAGTGGTCAGCGCGCCGGCGCAGTGCCGTGCGCAAGCGCCTGCTCCCACGCCAGGTACTCGCGCGATTCCTGCGCCGATTGGCGCAATGCCCCGCGCCGCCGAAACGGATCGACGTCGGCCTTGGCATCGTCCAGACTGGCCTCGGCGCCATCGACTCCTTCCTGCAAGGCCGCGCCAAGCGCATTGACGTCGGTACCCAGCGCGATCGCGTCCACGCCCAGATGCCGCAGGCGGACGGCACCGCGATGAGCCTTGCGTGCGTCGCCGTCGGCCACCACCAGACAGGCATGGCCCTGCAAACGGGCCTGCGCCTGCATTTCGAGCAGCCCCAACGGCAGGTTCAGCGATCCGGCCAGGTGCCCCAGCGCGAATTCGCCGAGCGGCCGAACATCGACGATGACGCGCCCTGCGGCGGCGGCCTCTTGCCAGGTACCGTGCCAAGCGGCGATGCCCGCGAGCTCTTGGGCCGCGGCCTGGGGCTCATCCCAGGTCTCACTGCCATAGGCGCAAGCCGACCCGGCCGCCTGCCAGGCCGGCTGCCCGCCGCTCAGCACCTGCGCGCCATAGCCCAGCTCGCGCAGCAGTGAAGCGGCGGCGATCGCATCGGCATCGCCCTGCCCCACCACGGTGATCGGCAAGCAGCGCACGGCAAAACGTTCCTCGGCGAGAAACTGCAATACGCTGCCTTCGACGTGGAACGCACCGGGAATGTGCCCGCGGCGGAACTGCTCCACGTCCCTGATGTCGACGATGTAGCCGGCCGCGCCGTGCAGCGCGGCCGCGAGATCGCCGGCAGCAATCAGCCCGATGCCGATGCTGCGCGCCCGATCATGAAAAAGAGCCTGTGCAGCGGCGACCGACGCAGACGAAGGCTCGGGCAGGCGCAAGCCCGGACCGCGCTCGAGCTTGTGTCCGGCATGCACCCAGGCCCAGGTGCCGTTTTCGACGGCGAACACGTTGCCATGCCCCATTGCCCGGAGCAGGCGGGTCATCAACAGGCTGCGCGTGCGCCCGGCGCAGTTGACGAAGACCCGTTCGTACCGGCCGCACAGATCCGCGGCCAGCGCGACGTTGGCGAATGGCGGCGCCCATGCCGCGCCCGGCAGATGCCCCTTCAGGAACTCCGCCTCGGTGCGCGAGTCGAGCAGCAGGACGCGCGAATCCCCGATGGCCGTCGCCACTTCGTCTACGTCGACCGACGGTATCGCCTCGGCGGCCGCGAGCTGTTCGCCCAGCAGCTTGCCCTCGTAGCCCCAGCCGGTGGCCACTTCGCGCTGGTCGCGCTGCCACGCTGCGATGCCGCCACCGAGCACCGACACGTCGGAATAGCCCAGCGCCCGCAGCGTGCCCGCGGCCAATTCGTCACGCAGATCATCGGCACCGCAAAGGATGATAGGAATCGCGGCATCGGGTACCAAGCGGCCCACTCTCGACTCGAGATCGCCGCGCGGCAGCGGCGTGCATCCGGGCAGATGGCATTGCCGGTATTCGCGCATCTCGCGAATGTCGAGCAAAGCCACCCGTGCCAGGCCGGCGCGGATGCGATCGACCTCGTCGGGCGTGCGCCGCGGCAGGTTCATCGCGGCGACTCGCTGCGGTACTGTTCGTCGCGCATCTGCACGCCTTCGCGCCAGTTGCCGGAGAACATCTTCTCGCGAACGCTCTGGCTTTCCTTGGAAAGAAAGCCGACCGCGCGAATCGCTTCGGAATGTTCGATCGCCACGGGCACGCCCATCTGATCGAAACAGAGGTTGCAGGCGCGCTTTTCGAGCGCCAGCAGCGTCACCGGAACCTTGGCGATGCGTTGCGCAATTTCACGCACGTGCTCGTCAAGCCGCTCCAGCGGCACCGCTGCGTTGACCATGCCCAGTTCAGCAGCCTCCTTGCCTGAGATCTGCGCGCCCATGAACAGCAGCTCTTTCGCTTTTCGCACGCCGATCAGCCACGGCCACATATGAACCAGGAAGCTGGCGCCGCCCAGCGAGCGCACCGTGATCTTGGCATCGTCGGCGGCGATCACCAGATCGCACTGCATCGCCAGCTCCAGTCCGATCGTGAACAGATTGCCCTGTATCTGCGCGATGATCGGCTGCGGCGCCCGCCACATCACTTCGCGATAGCTGTGCCAACGATCATGCAGCCGATCGACTTCCTCGAACCATGGCGATTCGGTCGCGCTCGGAAAAACCTCGAGCGGTTCGTGCATGTCGTGGCCGACGCAGAACGACTTGCCCGCGCCCTTCAGGATGATGACGCTCACGTCGGTACGCGCACGCAGGGAACGGATCATCTCGAAGATTCCATCCCACATCACGTTGGTCACGGCGTTGTGCTTGTCCGGCCGGTTCAGGGTGATCGTCGCGATCTTGTCGGAGACCTCGAGTTGCAACAGCTCGCTGCTCATGGCTTGCCTTTCGTTTCGTATGCAGTCAATGCTCGGGGGAGCCGGTAACGCGCGGCCATCAGGGGCGCCATGCGGCGGCGGTCCGCTTCAGGGCGTCGACGTCGGTTCGCCGCGCCGCCTCGTCCGCCATGCTCAGGTCGAACACGCGATCGATGTCGATCGCCTTCTTCGTGATGCCGTGGCGCAGATACAGGTCCTGCAGCTTGGCCAGCGCTTCCCGGTTCGCGATGCCCAAGCGGCCATCCGCCGACGGCGTGGCGAAGGCCCCCCAACTGCGCGTCAAGCCTTCGGCGGTTTCGGCGATCGCCTCCGGCAGCGGCGTGCCGCTCGGACGCTGATTGGGAAAGGCATTCCAATGCAGGGTCACGCCCATCGCAGGATTGGCCGCGCTCAGCACGATGCCTTCGTTGTAGCTCTTCAGGAAAGCCACCAGCGCGGGCCGGTTCTTCTGGATCTGCTCGGCCGACACCACCACTGCGAAGCCGTTGGGCAATTCGTCGAAGGCCGACGGCAGAAAGCGCATCCCCTGCGACACGCGGCGGGCGAACTGCGCGGTGATGCCGTAGTTCGCGCCATAGGCATCGATCTCGCCGGAACGGATCGCCGATGCCGCTTGTGCGCCAACGCCGACCGGCACCCAGCGAACATCGGCATCGGGATCGAGGCCGGCGGCCGCGACGATGCCGCGGGCGAACAGATAACCCGCGGCAGCCAATGCCTGCACACCGATCCGCTTGCCCTTGAGTTCGGCGATCGTCTTGATCCGGCTGTCACCCGGCACGGCGATGTTCCAGACATTGGCCGCATCCAGCCGGATGATTCGCGCGTTCGGCGCGCTTGCGGCAACCAGGAACGCGGCTGAGGTGCCGCCGACGGCCACGTCGACCGATCCGGCAAGCGCCGCCTGCATCGACAGCGTGGCCCCCTGGGTGCCGGTCCACTTGGCCTGAATGCCGTTGCGCTCGTACAGCCCGCCGGCGATCGGCACGCCGATGATGTTGCCGTTATGGACACTGAGGATCGGGTCGCCGATCGAAACCGATAGCGTCTGCTTCGGCAGCGTCTGCGCCTGCGCCTGCGCCTCAAGGCCAGGCAAGGCGGCCGAACCGAGCACCGCAAGCATCCATCCGATCAGCGCACGCGTCGATGCATGAATCAAGTTCATCACGATTCCTCCAAGGTAAGAATCCGCCCGCCGCTAGACACGGCTGCCGGAACGTTGCAGACCGCGAGTGATCATGCTCATCGTCAGATGCAGCACCATTCCCAGCGCCGATAGCAGGATCAGCACGCCATACACCGCGGCCATGTCGCCATAGGTGGTGTTCAATGCGATCAGATAGCCCAGCCCATGACGGGCGCTGACCAGCTCGCCGACGAGCGCTCCCAGAAACGCCAGCACCAGCGCCACGTCGAGGCTCGGCACGACGTAGGTGGTGGCGTTGGGAAAGCGCAGATGGCGCAGCTCCTGCCATTTGCGCGCTTCCATCATCCGCATCAGCGCGAGTTGATCCGGATTGATCGTGGTCAGCCCGGCCACCGTCGCCGAGTACACCGGAAAGAACGCCAGGAACGCCGCCAACGCGATCTTCGGCGCCAGCCCGTAGCCCAGCCAGGTCATCAGCAGCGGCGCGATCGCCACCTTCGGAAAAGTCTGGATGCCGAGAATGAACGGGTGAATGCCGCGACGCACGGTGGTCATGAACGCGAGCACGCCACCCAGCGCCAGCGCGATCACCACGCCGACCACGAAGCCGACGATCGTTTCGAGCAGCGTGACGCCGACGTGCAGCCACCAGCCGCGCTGCGTCAGCAGTCCGGCCACGAGCTGGCCGGCAATGTCTTCGAGCCGCGGCAGGATCAGCGGCGACACCAGCGCCAGGCGCGTCGCCGCTTCCCACAGGCCGATCAGCAGCAACAACGCGATCGCAAAGACCGCCACCGGCGGAACACCGCCGCCGGCGCTGCGAGCAAAGACGAAAGCCATGGTCAGACTCCTGCGGTGGCCAAGGGCCCCGACGCGCTCGCGCTCGCCGGCTCGGCGTCGTCGGTGCCGAATGCCCGCCGCACCGCGGTGATGGTTTCGTAGTAGGCATCGCCGGTTCGGCAAGCGGCGTGCCGCGGCCTGGGCACGCGCGAGGGCAGAATGCTGCGGATGCGCCCCGGGTGCGAGTCCATCACCGCGATGCGGTCTGACAGGTAGACGGCCTCGGCAATGTTGTGCGTCACGAACAGAATCGTGGTGCGGCTTTCCGACCAGATCCGCAGCAGCTCGTCGTTGAGCGTCTCGCGGGTGAATTCATCCAGCGCCGAGAACGGCTCGTCCATCAACAGCAGATCGGGTGAAGTCACCAGCGCACGGGCGATCGACGCGCGCTGCTGCATGCCGCCCGACAATTCGCGGGGAAACTTCTTCTGATGCCCGCTCAAACCGGTGATCTCGAGCAATTCACCGGCGCGTTGACGAGCGGCGCGATCGAGCGTGCCGGCGATCCGGTGCGGCAGCAGGATGTTGTCGAGCAACGAGTACCACGGCAGCAAGGTGGCGCTCTGGAACACGAAGCCCACTCGCCGCGTCGGCCGGGTCACCGGCTGCCCGTCGATCAGCACGCTGCCCGAGGTCGGCGCGAGCAGGCCGGCGACGATCCTGAGCAGCGTGCTCTTGCCGCATCCGCTTCGGCCCAGCAGGCTGACGAACTCGCAGCGCTGCACTTCCAGGCTGACGTCGCGCAATGCCAGATAGTCGGAGTCGGATCCCTGCGTGCCGAAACGCATGGTCACCGAACGGATGCTGATGCCGGCGGAATCGCGCGGCAAGGGCGCTGGAATGGGCATCGGTTCGCGCATGTCGGTCGCCTATCGCGCTTCGGCGTCCAGGCCGAGCAATGCCATCGCGCGTCCGACCAGCGCGGGCTTCTGGATCTTCTCGCTGCCGGTGCGCGGCCATTCATCGATCGCGATCAGGTGGCGCGGTATCTTGAAGCTGGCCACGTCGGCGCGCAGCCGCGCCCGCAATGCCTCGACCGTCAACGATGTGCCGGGGAAGAACTCGACGAACGCGCACGGCACTTCGCCCAGCCGCGGGTCGGGGATCGGGACCACCGCGGCTTCGCGGATCTCGGGCTGCGCGCGCAGCAGGTTCTCGATTTCTCCCGCAGAGACGTTGAACCCGCCCACGCGGACGATGTCCTTCTGCCGGCCATGGAAGTGCAGAAAGCCGGCTTCGTCGAGCCAACCGAGGTCGCCGGTGCACAAGCGTCCCTGCTCGTCCAGCAGCTCGCGGCTCGCATCGGGCCGCTTGTAATAGCCCGGCGTCACGACGTAGCCGCCCACGCGAATCTCGCCCAAGGCCCCGCAGGCACATGGCCCGCCGCCATCGGGATCGACGATGTCCACGCTGACCCCCGGCAAGGGCCGGCCGACCGAAGCGTCGCACAAAGCCGGATCGTCGTCGGGCGAACACAGCGTCGTCATATGCGAGGTTTCCGACAGACCGTAGTGGCTCAGCACATGCGCCACGCCCAGCTGCCGCCGCAGAAAATCCTGCTTCGACGCCACGCCGGGCTGGAACAAGCCGAGCACCACCCGCAGCATCAGCGGCGGCAAGGCCGGGGTCTGCGCAAGCTCGTCGATCAGGTCGAGAACGTTGGTGTCGCTGAGCGCCGTGGCGGTGACGCGCTGCTCGGAGGCCACTTGCAGAAACTCGCGCGCGGCGAAACCTTCCTGCAGCACCAGCGTCGAGCCGCCGATCAGGCAGGCGGTTGCGCGGCCCAGACCCGCCGACGTGAACAGCGGCGCGCACAGCATGAACCGGTCGTCGGCCCGCTGGCCCCAGCGTTCGTTGATGCGCAACATGTTCAGCGTGGCGGCACCGTTGCGGATCATCGCGCCCTTCGGTAAAGACGTGGTGCCGGAAGTGAAGATGATGTTCAGCACGTCGTCGGAGCTCGCCTGCACCGGTTCGGCACCATCGGCCGGGCGCCGCATCAGCGTATGCAGCCCGATCGTTCCCGGCGACGGTTCGCGGGCCGCCGAGATCACCAGCGGTGTCGGCGACTTGCGCTCGCCGATCAATCCGAGCGCCGCGAGCAGGGCCGTATAGTCGATGTCCTTGAAACGTTCCGCGACGATCAGCGCCTTGGCGTCCGACAGATGCAGCAGTTGCGACAGATCCTGGCTGCGCAGACGCGTATTCAGCGGCACCAGCACCATGCCCGCGAGCGCGACGGCGAAGCGGCTCAGGATCCATTCGTAGCAGTTCGGCATCCATAGGCCGACGTGGTCGCCGGCACGCAGGCCGCAAGTCCGCAGGCCGCACGCCAGCGCTTGCGCGTCATCGAACAGTTGCGCGAACGTGTGCCGTTCAGCGTGTCCATCGGCGTGGAAAACGACGGCATCCTTGTCGGCGAAGCGCCGGCAAACGTCGCCAAAGGTCTGCTGCAAGGTCGGATGCGTCAGCGATGCATCGAATGGCGTTGGTCGAGTCAACGTGAGGCTTCCCTGAATCGATGGACATGGAGCCGGTCGACGCCAGGCAGCGAGTCGAGGCGATCCACGGCCTGAATCACTTGCAGGGCTTCGTCCGGCGCGAGCGGATGCACGCCTTGCGACAGGCAGTCGTGCGCCTTGGCGAGCAGTTCCTCGTTCGACAACGGCGATGGCGGATCGCCGGGGGCATGGTCGGCACGCAGCGCAAATTCGGCGCCGGCCGTCGTGCGCAGCGTCACGGTGCAGGCGCGCGGACTGTCGTTCGACGGATCGACCTCGACCGATACTCGCTCGGCCAGCCGGCGCACGGCCGGGTCGGCAATGGCCGCGGGTTCGAGATCGGCCACCCGCATGCCGCCGCGCTGGATCGCGCAGGCGATCGCGTAACGAATGCTGAACTGCGCGCCGACCTGGTCGCCGGGGGCGACGTCGAAAGGCGCGCCCACCAAGCCCGCAACGTAAGCCGATACCGAAACGCGCACGCTTGCAACGTCGACCGGATGCAGCCCTTGCTGCCGCATCAATTGCTGCGCGGCCCAGATCGCGGCATGCGTGCAAGCGCAGCTCGGGTAGGCCTTCATGCTGCCGCCTTCGACCGCAAAGCGCGTGCCCAGTTCTTCCAGCAGCGCCGGCCCCTGGTCGGCTTGATACATCCGGAATAGGCCGTAGCGCCCTTCAAATATCTCGCGCGGCGCCGTCACCCCGGCAGCGGCCAGCAGAGCGGCCTCGATGCCTGCGGCAGCGGCCATACCCGAGGCGATCCGTTTGGCCAGGCTACGTTCCATGTTCAACTGCATCGTGCCGCCGGCCCTGGCAAACACGAGGCCGAAGGCGTGCGCGCCTTGCGTCGTATCCAGCCGCAGCAGGCTGATGGCCGCAGCGCAGGCACCGAACGCGCCGAACAGCGGCGTATCCCACCAGCCGTCGCGGCCCAGGCCGGTGGCCGCGACCAGCCTGCAACCGATATCCGTGCCGACGACCTGAGCGGTGAGCAGCTCGGCGCCGGTCGCTCGCTGCTGCTCTGCCATCGCCAGCGCCGCCGGCACCACGCAAGCGTCGCTGTGAAAGCCGCCATGCAGCCCGTCGTATTCCAGCGCCGCCGCGCTCATCCCATTGATCAATGCCGCCGACGACGCAGGCAAATAGCCGCCGAATCCCCAGACCGTGCTCTCGGCAGCGCCGCCACGATCATGCTGCAACTGCCATACGGCCTGGCAACCCGGTGCCTGCGATCCTGCCCATCCCACCGCCAGCGTATCGAGCAGCGCGCGCTTGGCCGCGGCCCGCGCCGATGCCGGAATGTCGCCGAAGCGGACACGGCTCGCGTGCTGCGCAAGGCGTTCGGAAATGCTCATCGCTCGCATCGCAGACTGCGCTCAGGAGTAGGCCGCGAGAAGGCGCCGTCAATCGGCCTTGGCGCCGGACAAGGCCACGATGCGGCCGTACTTGTCCAGTTCCTCGTTCAGGAAGGTGCGCAGCGCCTCAGGCGTGCTGCCGACCGATTCGGCGCCCAGTTCCTTGAAGCGTTCGCGAATCTTTTCGCTACGCACGATGCGCACGATCGTGTCGTTCAACTTGGCGACGATAGGCGCCGGCGTGCCGGCGGGCGCAAAGACCGCCACCCAGGAAGTCAGCGCGAAACCGGGCAACCCGGCTTCGCCGATCGTCGGCACGTCGGGCAACAGCGGCGAGCGCTGGGAAGCGATCGTCGCCAGCGGGATCACCTTGCCCGCCTTGATCTGCGCCAGTGCGGGAGCGATAGGCGAGAACAACAGTTTCGATTCGCCGCCGATCACCGCCGTCATCGCAGGACCGACCCCGCGATAGGGAACGTGCAACAGGTTGACCTGCGCCTGGCTGCGCAGCATCTCGCCCATCAGATGCGTCTCGCTGCCGACGCCAGCGGATGCGTAGTTGTAGGCCGAGGGCTCGGCCTTGGCGCGCTGGATCAGCGCCTTCAGCGAATCGATGCCGCTGCCGGGGCTGGCCACCAGCACGTAGGCCACCTTCGACACCAGCGCGATCGGCGTGAAGTCCTTGACCGGGTCGTAGGGCAGGCTCGACGAAATGTGCGGCAGGATCGCGTGCGTCGCCGGGATGCCCAGCATCAGCGTATAGCCGTCAGGCTCGGCGCGCGCAGCGCTGGCGGTGCCGATGCTGCCGCCACCGCCGGTGCGGCTCTCCACGACGACCGGTTGCTTCAGGAACTCGGTCATGCCCTGAGCGATCATCCGCGCCCACACGTCCGACGCGCCGCCGGGTGGGAATGCGTTGATCATCTTGATCGGGCGATCCGGATACGTCTGCGCGGCAGCGGGCCCACCGAGCAATGCCGTCAACGCAACGGCGGCCAAGGCTATGAACACCTTCACGGCTGATCTCCTCTGGATGATTTCTGTCGCCGTTCACGAAACCGCCGGCCCCTTGCGGGCTTGGGCGTTCGATCGGCTCACCAGTGTCATGCCAGATTGCAGCAGCCTGAAGCGCGATTAACAAGCCTCAATGATTCGAATGATCGATAGCCTATTCCGATCAATAAAAATTGGCGGACCAGGCCGTGGAACGAAGGTCAGACCAGGTCGACCCGGAATCGCTGCAACTTCTCTTCATCGAGCTCGATGCCCAGGCCCGGCCCATCCCCCGCGTGCATGTGTTTGCCGACGCGACGGATAGGCTCGGTCAGCACATCCTCGGCGAGAATCTCGTTGACCCCGACCGCCATCGGCCCCTCCAGAAGCGGGCCGGGCCACGCCGTCGCCAGATGCAAGGCGGCCGCGGTCACCACGCTGGCGCCGGGATGGTTGCCGGGAAAAATCCTGAGCCCCGCGGCACTGCCGATTTCCCAGAGCGCCTTGCAGCGCCATGCACCGCCGTTCTTGGCGATCTTCGTCTGAAAGACCGATGCCGCACGCTTGCGGATGACAGCCAGCAGATCTTCGGGCGCAGATACGCACTCGTCCGCCATCATCGGAATGTCATAGCGCAACGCCAATTCGGCCATGCCGTCCAGATCCCAGGGCGGCAGCGGCTGTTCGATGGCATCGAGGGGCAGATCCTTGACGCGGTTCATGAACTTCATGGCGGCGGCAAGATCCATTCCGGAGTTTCCGTCTGCCCGGATCGTCGCCGCTTCGCCCAATCCTTCACATAGCGCTCTGACTGCTTCGGCATCGCGAACGAGATCTTCGCCAACCTTCACGGTAAAACTGGTGAAGCCTTCCTCGAATCGGCTGCGTGCTTCCGCGACCAGCGCGCCCAGGTCCTTCTTGATCCCGAGCGTGATGCCCACGGCAACCGACTCCCGCGCACGCCCGCCGAGCAATTCATAGGCAGGCACGCCGAGAATCTTGCCCTGCAGGTCGAGCATCGCATCGGCGATCGGCGCAATCGCATAGTTCGAATGCCACACCGCTTCTTCCAGATCGCTCAGAATGGCTGCAGCATCGAAAGCGCTGCGCCCGATGACGCGCGCCGCAAAATGGCCATGAATGATCGAGTTCAAACTGGCCAGGGTCTCTCGGCTGCCCTGGCGCAACCAGGCCTGTGTTTCACCGATTCCGACCAAACCGGATCGGCTGTGCAGGCGAACGATCAGAATGTCGATGCCAAGCCGCACGCCGCCGCTGGCGATCTTGAAGTCGCCTTTGAACGGCAAGCGGATCGGAATCGTCTCGATGCGGGAGATCTCCGCGTCGATGCGATGATGGCTCGCGCGGCGGACGCCATCGGCGGCAGGCAGGCTGCCGTGCTTCTTGTCAGACATCGAGTTCCTCCAATTGCCGGGTCAGCACGCCGACGTCGTCGAGCCGGTCAAAGCCGACGACCGTGTCGAGAAGTTGCATCTGCCGCTCATGGCTCAAGATATCCGCGGTGATGGACAGGAACTTCTCGACGATCTGCTCGCGCCCCATCGGCCTTTCCCGGGTGCCCACGGAATCCGTCACGACGCATCGAAGTTCCCGGCCGTCTTTGAGCCTGACCTCGAATCCGGCCGGAAACTTCTTCGGAAACATGGCGTCGAGTTCCGGATCGATGCGCGCGTCAACCCGATCAGCCAACCCCAGAAGACCCGGATCATGCATCGCTGAATCGGAAAAAGACGCCGGGTCGCGCGCATTACCGGTGATGGCCACGGCGACCGTATAAGGCAATGAATACTGCGCCGCCATGACCGATTTCGGCCGATACTCGAGGTGGCCATCGACCATCATGCGAGGGCCGAAGGCGGTGAGGCTTGCCACGTCATTGCCCGCCCACCGATCGTTGCGCCGACTTTCTTCGAGCGCATCGATCAATGCATGAAAGAATCGGCAGCACGCATAAGGCTTGATGCTGATCTCATCCAAGGCCCAGCGCTCGCCAAGCGATCGCGTCAGGCCGGTTCTGTCCGGCGCGGGACTGAACATCGAGATGAAACCGGTCTTGCTGTCGAGCGTGTTCTGCGGCCCCGTGAACCCCAGCCGAACCAGCTGCGATGCCAGAACCCCGCTATACGCCGGCCATCCGGCATGCAGCCGCTTGACCATGGTCCCGCTCGCATCCTCGGTGAACGCCATGCTGCCGGACGCCATCGAAGTCACGATTCCCCAGGTCGATCGAAGCTGCTCCGCTGACATTCCCAGCAGCACCGCCGCCGCCGTGCTGGAACCGAACACGCCGGACAACGCCGTCGGGTGAAAACCGCGGCTCATCAGTTCGCGATTCAGCGCGGCGCCGATCCTTGTCATGGCTTCGTATCCGGCAATCGCCGCGGTCAATACATCGGTGCCGGAGCGCCAGCTCGACTGCGCCTGCGCGAGAGCCGCGGAGAAAACCACGGCACCGGGATGCGACATCGATTCATCGTGCGTGTCGTCGAGCTCGATGCCGTGGGCGATGGTGCCATTGGCCAGGGCGGCCAGCGCCGCCGATGCGCGCTGAGCGCCATAGACGACCGCTTCCGGTTTCGATGCCTCTGCCTGCACGTAGCGCGAGATCGACTTCGACCAAGGCGTTTTCAGTCCTTGAATCGAAACCGCAAGATGATCGATCAGCAGATCCTTGGCGCGCTCCCGGGTGGCCGAACTCATCGACCCCCGATCGATGCCGACCAGAAATCCGGCCAACTCTTCCGTTTTAAGCATATCGAAGCCCTCGTCGCTCATTCCGGCGTGATGCCGGCCTTTCTGGCGACGGCGGTATACAGTTTTGTCCGTTCGAGAATCGAAGCGGCGTATTCGTCAGGCGTGTTGGCCACCAGTATCGCGCCCAGCTTTTCCAGGCGATCGCGCGTCTCCGGGCTTTTGATGATCGTCCTGAGTTCGGCGCTGAGCTTGTCGACGACGGGCCTGGGCGTTCCCGACGGCGCGAGCAAACCGACGATCTCGCTGATGTCGAACGCGGAAAGCCCCGCTTCGGCCATGGTGGGCACGTCGGGAAGCAACGACGAGCGATTGCTGGTCGTCACCGCCAGCACTCTGACGCGCCCGGATCGGGCGTGTTCGATCAACGCAGCGATATGGCCGAAGGCAAACGTCAGACGCCCGCCGATCAGATCGACCGCCATCGGTGCGCCGCCTTTGTAGACCACGACCTGGGTATCCACCCCGGCTTGCTGCTTGAGCATTTCGGCAGCCAGATGCCCGGCACCGCCGAACACCGTTACGCCGACTGTCGCAGCATCCCGCTGCTTCTTCAGTAGTGCGAGCAGTTCCGCAACGGATTTGACCGGCGAGTCAGGGGTCACGGCAACCACCAACGGATATTCCATCAACAGCGAGACCGGTGCGAGGTCAGCCTGGCTGTCGAAGCCGGGGTTCTTGAACATCACCGGAAAGGTGTAGAAGCTGAATACGCTGGTCACGAAGGTGTAGCCGTCGGGTTTGGACCTTGCCACCTGCCGGGCACCGATCATGCCGCCAGCGCCTTCACGATTCTCCACGATCACCGGCTGTTTCCAGACGTCTTCGAGCCCCTTACCCAGCAGACGGGCCGTGATATCGGCGCCGCCGCCCGGCGGAAACGGCACGACGATCCGAATCGGCTTGTTGGGATAGTCGTCCTTTGCGTGAACGGACCCGGCAAACGAGGTCGCGAGCGTCGCCCCGAGCAGGGCGATCAGGCTTCTTCGGGTCTGGATCGATCGATGCATCATGAGTGGCCTCCTTGGTTGCCCTGTATGGGCTTTCTGTTGCTGCGCAGATGCGTGTCCGAACGTCGAAGCCCACACGGAACTACGTGAAGGCGTCGGCCTGCATCGAAACGCTCCCATCCGCCAGAAGGCACCGTAATTCGACGGCGCCTGTCTTCAGCTCCCCGCATAGACTCAGCGACTGCCCCAGAATCGCCGGCTGCAAGCCGCGATAGACGAAACGGCTCAGCGGCCGATCGGCGATCTCGGCGCCGAACCCCGCCAACAGCGTTGCGATCAGCGGGCCATGGATCACGAGATTCGGGTAACCCTCGACGCCCCGGCAGTAATCCTGGTCGTAATGGATGCGATGACCGTTGAACGTCAACGCCGAATAGCGAAACAACATCGTCGAATCGGGCGTGACGGTTCGGCGTTGCGCCGTCGTTGCAATGGCGTCGCCCGCCGCCGGCACGGCGCGAGCGGTGCCCGAGCTGGCGCCCTTGTAGACGATGTCGTGCTCTTCGCGCAAGCAGCAGCGACCCTGTGTGAACACTTCGTGCAGCACGGTCACGAACACCAGGTCGCCGCTACGCCCGCTCTTGTGTTCGACGCGCGTGACTTGTGAACGCCTTTCGGCCACCGAGCCCAGCGCTATCGGCTCGATGAACTCGACACGCCCCCCGGCCCACATCCGGTTCGGCAAGGGCACCGGCGGCAGGAAGCCGCCTCTGGCCGGATGGCCATCGCGCCCGAGACTCGCAGGAGGCTGTCCCTCCAGGAAATAGAGCCAGTGCCACAGCGGCGGCAAGGGCGCGCCCTCTTCCAGGCGCGGCCGCTCCAGGCCCAGCGTGGCCGCCATCAGATTGGCATGGCGAGTCGACAGGGTATCGCGCTCGACCTGCGAACGGCCGATCCAGGAACGCAAGTGAGCAAGATCCAAGGGAACAGTCCCCATGTGGAATTCCTTGTCCGGGTAAAACGGCTCAGCCCAGGAACTCGCGGCGAACGGCTTGCGTATGCTCTCCAAGCCGCGGCGCCGCCGCGAATGCACCCCGATCCCACTCGGCTCGAACCGCCGGCGCAATCATCTCGACGTCGGTTTCACGCACCGGCATCGGCCACGTGCGCAGGGCTGGATGCTCGATCAACTCCGCCACCGATCGCACCTGCCCGTAGGCAGTTCCGCTGGCGTCCAAGACCCCGCGCATCTCGACCAAGGTCGATCTGCCGAAGCGATCCGATATCAACGTATCCACTTCATCGCGATGAGCCACGCGCTGCTTGTTGGTCGCGAACCGCGCATCGTCGGTCAAGCTCGCGTTCTCCAGCACCCGTTCAGCAAAGGCGGCCCACTCGCGATCGTTCTGAATACTGATCACGACCGTTTTGCCATCGCGGCAGGTGAACGCCCCATAGGGCGCAATCGACGGATGCTTGAGCCCCGCCGGCCCTGGCGCGCCCGCACCATAGCGCTCGTGCAGATAAGGAACCGCCATCCAGTCGGCAGCCCCATCGAACAGCGAGACGGCGACGCCGCTGCCGCGACCGGTGCGCGTTCGCTGTGCCAGCGCGCTCAGGATCGCGATCGTGGCATTCATGCCGGCGCCGATGTCGCAAATCGAGACGCCGATGCGCCCGATCGCGCCCGGGGCGCCGCTGATGCCCGCCAGTCCTGATTCGCATTGCACCAGGAGGTCGTAGGCCTTGAGCTGACGCGCGCCTTCGGCATCACCGTAGCCGGTGATGTCGCAGGTGATCAACTGCGGGTAGCGTTCGCGCAACGCGGCGCTGCCGTAGCCGGCGCGCTCCAGCGCGCCGGGCGCCAGATTCTGGATGAACACATCCGCCTTGGCCAGCAACCGATCGAGCAGCGCCGCATCATCGGGTTTCTTGTAGTCGAGGACGATGGATTCCTTGCCTCGATTGGCCCAGACGAAGTAAGACGATTCGCCGTGAACGGCGCCGTCGTAGCCGCGGCCGAAGTCGCCCTCGGCGCGCTCGATCTTGATGACGCGCGCCCCGGCGTCCGCGAGCCGGCAGCTCGCGATCGGAGCAGCGACGGCCTGCTCGATACTCACCACCAGCAGACCCGACAGTGGAGCGCTAGACATGGTGTCCTCGGATCACTTGTCGGCGACTTCGATCGCGTAAGCCGAAGCATCGAATTTCTTCGACGCCTGCAGCTGATCGACCTGCTGCACGAGCCGGTTGACCTGGTCGTCGGCAATCACGCCTTTCATGATGCGAACGAATTTCTTGGAGACGAGATCCCACTTCTGCTGGGCGCTCTTCATCCGCTCCTCGAGGTCGACGCCATTCTTCAGCGTCTTGCCGTCGACGGTGTCGATTTCGACGTAGGCCATCGGCCAGCGCAAGTCTTCGCGCGCTTGCACCACGGTCTTCGCGCGGATCTTCTGGATGACATCCTCGGCAACGCGTTCATCCGTGTAGTCGTGCTGCGTTGCCTGGCCATAGGCCAGTGCCTGCGCCGCGGCGAAGGTATGGCTGAATTTGGCCTCCAGACCGGTTTTCGGATTGCCGATCACAGCGTTGTTGAACGACATCTGGCTCACGAAGCCGCGGATCTTGGCGACATTGTCCGGAGTCAATCCATGCTGGCCACGCAACTCGATCACGCTCTCGATCAGCGCCTGCGTGCAGAACGAGGTGGCGTGCGGCTTGTACAGGATGTCCAGCGTCGTCCAGCGCTGGCCCCACTCGCCCACGACCTTCTCCCAGTCCGGGTTCTTCGACATCACCGCGCCGAAGGCGGTCTTGCCTTCCAGAATTTCTTCGGTGCAGGTAAAGCCGCGCGACGCCAGCATGGCGGCCACCACGCCGTTGCGCGCCGCGTGCCCGGCATGCAGCGGCTTGGTCATCGTTCCGAACGGCGCTTTCAATCCGGCGGCCTGCGTTCCCGCAATGCCGAGTGCATGAACCATCTGCTGCGGCGTCAACCCGAGCAAGACGCTGGCGGCCGTCACCGAACCGAAGTGTCCGAGCGTCGCGGTGGCGTGCCAACCGCCGCTGTAGTGCGCGGGATTCACCGCGTCGCCGATCCGGGTGCACACTTCGAGACCCAGCGCCGAGGCGCGCAGCATCTCCAGCCCGCTGGCGCCGACGTGCTCGGCCACCGCCATCGCAGCGCCGAACACCGGAGCGCTCGGATGCATCGACGATGCCAGGTGCATGTCATCGAAATCGAAGGTGTGGATGATGACGCCGTTCAACAAGGCCGCATCGGCCATCGAGAACTTGCGGCGCCGGCCGATGACGGACGACTGCTCGGCCCCACCCAGATCGGACACGACCGATTCGAGGATGGACACCAGCTCGTCGACGGACCCCGCGAGCCCGACGCCGATCGAGTCCAGCAGGCAGGCTTGGGTCGTCAGATAGACGTCGTCGGGAATCGCATCGGCCCGGGTGCCCAGAACCAGTTGCGCGAGTTCCTGGGTATAGCGCTTGGTCAAGATAGTCTCCACGAAAAAAGAAGGGGGTTACGCATACGAACGTCGAGCGCTCATTGACGCGGCACGCCAACGCGGGTCAATACCTCGCGGATCTGATCGATCTGCGACTTGACGAATCCTTGCCACTCTTGCGGCGAGCTCAGGTCGGCGGCCAGTGCGCGCCCCTGCAAGCGCTCCTGGAACGCCGGATCGGCCATGACCTTGCGCACCGCGTCGGCGATTTTTTTGACGATCGGCTCAGGCGTGCTGGCCGGCGCCAGCACCCCGCCCCAACCGTAGGCGTTGAAACCGGGAAACCCCAGCTCGGCGACGGTCGGCACGTTGGGAAGCTGCGGAACACGTTGCGCTGACGTCACCGCGAGCGGCACGACGCGGCCGGATTCGATCAGCGACAGCGAGGCGCTGAGCGAATCGGTCATCAACATGACCTGCCCGCCGATCAGATCCTGCAGCGCCGGCCCGCTGCCTTTGTAGGAGACGCGTTGCAGCGCGATCCCGGCCTGCTGGAACAGACGCTCGCCGGCGATGTGCTGCGCCGAACCGCTGCCCGGAATCGCCCAGGTCACGGTGTCAGGACGGCGCTTAGCGAACTCGGTCAACTCGCGCAGCGTCTTGAACGGTGCGGCCGGGCTGGCGATGACCACCAGCGGCGCCGTGAAGAACGGGGCCACCAGCGTATAGTCGGCCAGCGGCGAATACGGCAGATCCTTCAGCAGATAGGCATTGGTTGCCATCGTGCCGGTGGTGCCGATACCCAGCGTGTAGCCGTCGCCCGGCGCGTTCTTCAGCGCCAGCATCGCGGGCACGCCAAGCCCGCCGGCCTGGTTCTGCACGACGACCGGAGCGTTCCATTCCTTGGCCAGCGCATCGGCCAGCAAGCGAGCCGCGACATCGGTGGCTTGCCCCGCCGGAAACGACGCGATCACCTTGACGGGCCGCTCGGGGTATTTCGGATCGGCCTGCGCAGGCATGGCCCACAGCAGCGCCGCAGCGGCCAACGCACTGGCGCATCGCGCCAACGCCTGGCTCGTTCGTTTGGGCATCTCCCCCTCCTTCTGGCTTGACTTTCGACCGGGCCAGTATGGAGTAGGGGTTCTGAAACCAGAATGGCGTTTTTCTGGAGAATTATTCAGAATTTACGCATAATCAACCAGAGCGCAGCCAACATGTCACGGCGAACCTCTATTTTTTCGGGTAGCGAAAATCGGTTCGATCCCCACCGACAAGCATTAGATAAAAAATCATGATCAATCCCAAGCTGCTCACCGCCTTCGCCGAAGTGGCCGAACTGCGCAGTTTTCGCGCCGCGGCAGAACGCCTGAATCGATCGCAATCGGCCTTGAGCATGCAGATTCGCGACCTGGAGGAGCAGCTCGGCGTGGTGCTTTTTCATCGCAGCACGCGCAGCGTGGCGGTTACTGCCGAAGGAGAATGCCTGCTCGAATACGTCAAACGCGCGGTTCGGGAACTGGACAACGGCCTGAGCCACATCAAGGTCCTGAGCAAGCAGCAACGCGGGCGCGTTCGCGTCGCGTGCGTGCCCAGCGTGGCCGGAACGCGATTGCCGAAAGTCATCTCGCGTTTCCAGCAAGACTATCCGTCGGTTCAGATCGAAGTCTTCGAGCTACTGGCCAAGCGCGTGCACGAAGCGGTTCTGAAGAAAGTCGCCGACCTGGGCATCGGCCCGATTGGCCCGCACATCGAGCGCATGAACAGCCATGCCCTGTTCGTCGAACCCGTCTGCGCGGTCTTTTCGCCGGCCACGCCGGTGCGCAGCTCGCGGGCCATCGCGCTGAAGGATCTGCAAGGCTTTCCGATCATGACGGTAGGCACCGACACCATCCAGCGCGACATGCTCGAAAGCGCGCAGATCGCAGCCGGCGTGCGCCTGAGGATCACGCACCAGGTGGCACAAGCCCAGACCTTGCTGAGGATGGTCTCGGCAGGCCTGGGCGTGGCGATCGTGCCCGAGATCGCCATGGAAGCACCGGGCTACGATGCTTTGCATGCGTACCCGATCGTCAGTCCGCCGATGAACCGCGAGCTGGCGATACTCACCCGCAAGGAAGAATCGCTGACCAGCGCGGCCTTGCGTTTCACGCAGGCCCTGAAGGAAACGCTCGGCGTGTACTGATCGGGATGGCGACGGGCGCGGGCCGCTATTGAAGCGTCTTGTTCGCCGACAGCAGGGCGGCGGTGACGTTGCGCTCGGTCGCTGAGATGTGCTGCCTCAGCAGCTCGGCCGCCTTGTCCTGATCGCGGGACAGAATCGCGTTCAGCAGACGCTGGTGCTCGGTGCTCTTGTGGCGCGGCGCCTTGCGAAACCGGGCCGAATACCGGCGATAGCGCTCGGCACGATCGAAAAGCTGCACCACGAGGCCAGCCATCAGCGGCGAGCTACAGGCGGCGTAGGTTGCCATGTGAAACTCGCGATGCCGGGCCGACCAGTTGTCGTCCAGAACCGGCGCGACACTGGCCAGGCGCTGTTCCGATAGCGACAGCGCGTGCGCGGCCGCCACCAGCGCCACTTCCCAGCGATCGTCGCCATGGGCCATCGAGTCGCGCAGCGCCTCGACCTCGATCAGCAAGCGCATCCGCGTCAGGTCGGTGATGCCCTCGACCGTCAGCGGCGCAACGCGGAATCCGCGATTTTCGAAGGCATTGACCAAGCCCTGCTCGACGAGCCGGTTCAGGGCTTCCCGCAGCGGGCTGCTACTGACGTCGAACCGGTGGCTGAGCTCTTCGACCCGCAGCCGTTCACCGGGCTCGAACTCGCATTTCACGATCGCCGAACGCAGCGAGGAATAGGCCTTGTCGGTTTGCGTGAAGCCGGAAGGGATGGGTAGGGCTTGCATGGGATTGGGGGACGCAGCCGTCGCATTGGCGGGATTCGACATATTTTATCCGGCGGCGGCTGGCTTCATCATTTACGCACAATTTCTAGTTTTGTGCATATTCAATGAAGTCGTGTATATTCACCCTACCGTCCATGATGATTTGGAAAGTGCAACGATGAAACTGCTTTCATTCCAGCTTGCCGGCAAGGACACATGGGGCGCCGTCGTCGGCGACCACGTCGTCGATCTGGCCGCCGCCACCGGCATTCCCACCCTGGCCGAGTTCATCGCCAGCCCCCGTTTCGCCGAACGCGAATCGATCGTCGCGCAGGCGGCCCCCGCCGCCCGGCTGTCCGACGTCAAGTACCTGCCGGTCATTCCGCACGCCGAGAAGATCGTCTGCGCCGTGCGCAACTATCTCGACCATCACCAGGAAGTGCTGGCCGCGGGCATGCAGCGCGAACTCTCCGAACAGCCGCCGATCTTCCTGCGCACCTGGCGCTCGCAGTGCGCGCACGAACAAGCGATCATCCGGCCCCACGTGTCCGAATCGCTGGACTGGGAAGGCGAGCTGGCGGTCATCATCGGCAAGCAAGGCCGTTGCATCGCCGAAGCGCAGGCCTGGGATCACGTCGCCGGATATTCCATCTACAACGACGCCAGCGTGCGCGAGTGGCAGTTCCATGCCAAGCAGATCACCTCGGGCAAGAACTTCGAGTCGACCGGCGGCTTCGGTCCGTGGATGGTGACCGCCGACGAGATCGCCCCCGGTCGCCAGTTGAAGCTGGAAACCCGCCTGAACGGCGAGGTGGTGCAGTCCAGCCATACCGGCCACATGATCTTTTCGATTCCCAAACTGATCGCCTATGCGTCGACCATCTTCACGCTGGTGCCGGGCGACGTCATCGTGACCGGCACGCCGGCCGGCGTGGGCTGGAGCCGCAAGCCGCCGCGCTTCATGAAGCCCGGCGACGTCTGCGAAGTCGAGATCGAGGCCGTCGGCACGCTGCGCAACCCGATCGCCCAGCAGAACTGAGCACCGGCCAAAACGGAGGCAGACGTGAATCAACGACGCACACTGCTGCTGGGGGCGGCCGGCGCAGCCGCACTCATCTGCACGCCACTGAGCGCACAGGGATTTCCCGAGCGCCCCATCAAGATCCTGCAGGGATTCGCGCCCGGCGGTAACGCGGATACGATCGCGCGCCTGATCGGCGCCGAGATGCAGAAGGTTCTCGGCCAGCCGATCGTCGTCGAGACCATGAGCGGCGCCGGCGGCACGATCGCCTCCACCGCCGTGGCGCGGGCCAAACCCGACGGCTACACGCTGCTGCTGGCGACGGCGGGGCACGTGGTGGCCGCGGCCATGCTCGCCAAGCCGCCCTACCGGCCCGCGGCCGACTATGAAGCGGTTTCGACGATCACTTACTTCCCGTTCCTGATCGTCACCGCCGAGTCATCGAAATACACCAGCCTGCCGCAGTTGCTCGCCGCCGCCCGCTCGGCTCCCGGCACCGTCTCGTTCGGCAGCGCGGGAATCGGCACCACCCATCATCTGGCGGGCGAGCTGCTGGGCCGGATGGCCAATACCCGGCTGCTGCACGTGCCCTACCGCGGCGACAGCGCGTCGGTGACCGGCCTGCTGTCGGGCGACGTCGCATTCGTGATCGCGCCGCCGACGGCGGTGATGGCACAGGTAAAAGCCGGCAAGGTGCGCGCGATCGCAACGACCGGCCCGCAACGCTGGCCTGGCCTTCCCGACGTGCCGACGGTTGCCGAGCAAGGGGTGTCGGGCTACGACGTGCGTTCCTGGGCCGGCTTGCTCGCGCCGGCCGGTACGCCGCCATCCGTGGTCGAACGCCTGAACGCCGAAGCGCTGAAGGCCCTGCAGGAACCGGGCGTGCGGCAGAAACTGGCCGACATCGGCGGCGAAGCGCGCGGCAGCACGCCGAAAGAGATGGGCACGATGCTCGCGGCCGAGTACGACAAGTGGTCCAAACTCGTTGCGGACGCAAGCATTCCGAAAGAATGAACGGAGCCCCCCCATGAACCTGATCGAGATCCGCAAGCGTTCGCTGAGCATCGAGACCGTCTTCCACGAGGGCGGCCCGCCGGCCTCCGAGCCCTTGCGCATCGCCGCGGCATGCGCGGTGATTCGCAATCCTTATGCAGGCCGCTATGAACCCGACCTGCTGCCCTTCATGGCCGAGCTGCGCACGCTGGGCAAGTCGCTGGCCGACGAGTTGACGGCAACGCTGGGCAAGGAGCGCGTCGAGGTCTATGGCAAGGCCGCCATCGTCGGCGTCGACGGCGAGCTCGAACATGGTGCGGTCTGGCACGAAGCCGGCGGCTGGGCGATGCGCGCGGCGCTGGGCGAACCCAAGGCGATCGTGCCCGCCGCCAAGGCCGTCGCCGCCACCGGCTATCGCTTGATGATGCCGCTGCACTACATCCATGCCTGCTATGTCCGCAGCCACTTCAGCGCGGTCGAAGTGGGATTGCAGGATGCGCCGCGGCCGAAAGAGATTCTGTTCGCCCTGGCGATGGGCACCGGCGGCCGCATCCATGCCCGCCTGGGCGGGCTGACCAAGGAACAAGTGTCCGTTCACGACGGACAGCGCTGACCCCTGGCGAGAATCAGATGAGCGAGACAAACTCCTTTGCGCCCACCCTCGCCCACTGCGGCGTGTATTGCTGGGACGTGGACAAGATCGCGAAGTTCTACTGCACGGTCTTCGACATGCAGGAGACCGACCGCGGCGTCGGCAACACGTTCCCCATGACCTTGGTGTTCCTCAGCGCCCGCAGCGATCAGCATCATCAGCTCGCCCTCGCTTCCGGGCGTGCCGAAGGCGCGCCCAGCACGGTGATGCAATTGTCTTTCAAGGTTCGCGCGATCGACCATTTGCGCGAAGCGCGGCGCCGGGCCCTCGCTTGCGGCGCCACCGGCATGCGCGGATTGAATCACGGCAACGCCTTGTCGATCTACTTCAAGGATCCCGAGGACAATCTGGTCGAGGTCTATCTCGATACGCCGTGGCAGGTGAAGCAGCCGCACGGCGATCCGCTCGACCTGGAACGCGCCGATGCCGACATCTGGGCCGAGACCGAGCGCATCTGCCGCGCCGACGCCACTTTCGAACCTGCCGGCGATTGGGCCGCTCGCTTCGAGCAGAAGCAGCACAGCCTGCGCACCGCCAAGCGTTCCTGAGGCGCGCTCCTCGAATCGATCCGCACGGAAGCAGCCCGGACCAGCCGGGCGCTCCCCAGGAGACCCACCATGCAAGACTTCGACGCGATCGTCGTCGGCGTCGGGCCGACCGGCGCGACGCTGGCCGGGCTGCTGGCGCAGCGCGGCCTGCGAGTCGCCGCCTTCGATCAGCTCCCCGGCCTGTATCCGCTGCCGCGCGCCATCGGCTTCGACCACGAAACGATGCGCATCGTGCAGGAACTGGGCATCGCCGAGCGCGTGCTGCCCTTCACCGCCGAATACCGGCCCAGCGAATATCGCGGCATCGATGGCGGATTGATCAAGCGGCTCGACATGGCGCCGCCGCCGCACCGCCTCGGCTGGGCACCGAACTACGTGTTCGACCAGCCCGCATTCGAGCACGAGCTGCGCCGGCGGCTCGCCGAACTGCCGGGCGTTCATGCGGCTTATTCGACCGAAGTGCTGTCGTTCGTCGATCACGGCGACATGGTCTCCATCGATACCCGCGCCGGCGACGGCCGAACTTCCCGCTTCCGGGCCAAATACCTGATCGCCTGCGACGGCGGCTCCAGCCCGATCCGCAAGGCATTGGGCATCGAACTGGAAGATCTCGGTTTCGACGAGCCCTGGCTGGTCGTCGATGCCAGCATCAACGACGACAAGCTGGCCGAGCTTCCCCACACGCAGGTGCAGTACTGCGAGCCGGAGCGGCCATGCACCTTCGTCATCGGCCCGGGCAATCACCGGCGCTGGGAGATCACGCTGCTGCCCGGCGACAGCCTGTCCGAGTCGTTCCCCGATGAAGAGCTGTGGCCACTGCTATCGCGCTGGATCAAACCCGGCGACGGCAAGCTGCGCCGGGCCGCTGCCTATCGCTTCCATGGCCTGATCGCCCGGCAATGGCGCAAGGGCCGCGTGCTGCTCGCCGGCGACGCCGCGCACATGACGCCGCCGTTCATGGCGCAAGGCATGGTGCAGGGCCTGCGCGATGCGCAGAATCTGGCGTGGAAGCTTGCGCGGGTGCTTCGCGGCGAGTCTTCCGACGCGCTGCTCGACACCTATGGCAGCGAGCGGCGCCCGCACGTCGAGACCACGACGCGCGGCGCGATCTCGCTCGGACGCGTGATCTGCGAGCGCGACCCGGTGAAGGCTCGCGAACGCGACGCTGCGATGCGTGCCGAATCCGGCGGCGAAATCCGCACCACCATCCGGCAGACCATGGTGCCGGGTCTGCTGCAAGGCTCGCTGGTCAGCGAGACACCCGGGGCCGGGCAGCTTTGCCCGCAGCCTCGCGTGCGCAGCGCCGATGGCGGCGCCGCGTTGCTCGACGACCTGACTGGCGCTTGCGTGCGCGTGATCTCGATCGCACCGCTGGACAACGCCGATGCTGCCGCGCTGGCCGAGCAGTTGGCCCCGCTGCACGGCCGCGTCATCGCCGTCGATACCGCCGCACCGCCGCAGCGCTGCCTGGCGGTGCAGGAACTGCAGCCGGTCATGAGGCCGTGGCTGCACAGCCTGCAGCGCGGCATCGCGATCGTCAGGCCGGATCACTACGTATACGGCACCGCCGCGTCGATCGGCGAGGCGGTGGCGCTGCTGGATCGCTTGCGCACCCAGCTCGACTGATTCCATAACGCCGTATCAAGGAGACCTTTCATGACGTTTGCCTTTTCACGCCGACGCTTCCTCGCCTCGACGGCTTCTGCCGGATTGGGTCTGGCAGCCGCGCCCACCGTGCTGGCCCAGGGAACGCCCGTTTCGCGCATCGTGGTCGGCTTCGCGCCGGGCGGCATGGCCGATGCCGTGGCCCGGATGATCGCTGCGGCGATGTCGAGCGCCAGCCACAGCATCGTCGTCGAAAACAAGCCCGGTGCATCGGGGCAACTGGCCGTCGAAACCGTTCGCCTCGCCGCGCCTGACGGCAATACCCTGCTGGTAACGCCGTCGTCGATCCTGTCGCTGGTGCCCCAGCTCTACAGCAAGCGAGCCTTCGACAGTTTCAAGGATCTGTCGCCGGTAGCCTGCGTCTGCGATCATTCATTCGGTCTTGCCGTTGCGGGGAATTCTCCGATCAAGACCTTCGCGGATTTCGTCGCCGCCGTGAAGGCCAATCCCAGCCAGGCCGCCTACGCTCAGGGCGGCGGCGGTCCGGGCTCGGCGATGCATTTCCTCGGCATGACGCTGAGCCGCGAGATCGGCGTACCGATGACGCACGTCGCTTACAAGGGCACCTCGCTCGCCTTGCAGGATGTGATCGGCGGCCAGGTGCTGTCCACGGTCAGCCCCTATCCGACGATGATCGAGATGCACAAGGCCGGCCGGCTGCGGATTCTGGCGGTTTCCAATCCGACCCGGGTGTCGTCGCTGCCCGACGTGCCGACGTTCGCCGAGCTGCGCCTGCCAGCGATGGAGCTGGTCGAATGGTACGGCGTGTTCACGTCGTCGAAGGTGCCGGCCGAGGCCATCGCAAAATGGGAGCAGCGCGTGCAACAAGCGATGAAACGCCCCGAGGTCATCAACACCTCGTCGAAGCTCGAAATCGAGCGGCGGCCGCTGGGGGCGCAGCGGCTGGGGCAGATGCTGGCCAGCGATTACACGCGTTGGGCCAAGGAAGTGAAGGAAACTGGCCTGTCGCTCGATAGCTGATCCTTGCGTTCAAGACATGCCAGGCAACGCGCCATGAAGATACTGATTCTGGGCCATGGTGCCGTCGGCTGCTCTGTCGGCGCCCTGCTGTCGGCAGGGGGCTTCGACGTTCGCATCGCCGCACGAGGTCGGCGCCGGCAGCGTGCGCCGTGATTCAACGCGGCCGCACGCCGTCGAAAGCGTTCTGCAGCAGTTGCCGGATCTCGCCGCGCTGCGCAGCGCCCACTTCGCGCGGGTTCCAGTAAGGGTTGCCCACTGCGATATCGGCGGCGCGGTCGAGATCGGCTTCCTTCATGCCGATGTCGCGCAGTGCCACCGGTGCGCCGCTGTTGCGCGCCAGATCGAACAAGCCCGCTGCCGCTCTGGCTTGCCCGGTGACACCCAGCGCCCGCTGGATGCGCGCCATGGCTTCGGGGACGGCCTGGGCGTTGAAATCGATCGCCTGCGGCAAGACCACCGTATGGACCTCGGCATGCGGCAGATTGAAGCTGCCGCCCAGCACGTGGCACAGCTTGTGATGCAAGGCCATGCCCACGTTGCCCAGCACCGTGCCGCACAGCCAGGCGCCGTACAGCGCATCGCCGCGCGCATCGACGTCGTCGCTGCGAGCATGGATCGCGGGCAGCGCCTGCGCCAGGGCGCGAATGCCCTCTTCGGCCATCAGGTTCATCACCGGATTGCTGTCGAGCGCATACAAACCCTCGGCCGCGTGCGCGATGGCATTCATGCCGCTGGTGATGCTCAGCGGCACCGGCAGCGTCAGCGTCAGCTCGGGGTCATAGATGACGGTGCGCGGCAGCACGCGAGGGTCTTTGCCGGTTTTTTTCAGGCCGGCCTCGGTGATGCCGTAGATCGGCGTCATCTCGCTGCCGGCGTAGGTGGTCGGAATCGCCAGGATCGGCAAGCCGGAATCGAGCGCGATCGCCTTGCCCAGGCCGGTGGTCGAGCCGCCGCCGATGGCCACTGCACAATCGGCACCGAGCCTGCGCGCCTCGTCACGCGCTTCGCGCGCGGTTTCGATCGGCACGTGCATGACGGCGCGGGCAAAGATGCCGGCAGCACGGGCCCCCAGCCGATCGGCCACCCTCTGCGCCTGATGCTGCTGTTCCGGGGTCGACAGCACCAATGCGCGCTGCGCGCCGAGCAGATCGATTTCGCGCTCGAGATGCGCCAACGCCCCAGCCCCGAAGACCACGCGCGACGGCTGACCGTTATAGACGAACTCCTTCATGCAGACCTTCTCCTTTGGGCGCTACTTGCCGATGACGCGCGATAGTATGCCGGAGGCTTCACGCGCTGTATCACCGCGCCAGGCAACGATCTGGTCGGGACGGATCAGCGCCAGCGGCGCCTCGTAGAGCTCGCGCAGCGAGGGCTGCGGCAGCTGCACGACGCGCAGGTCGATCCCCAGCGCTGTTGCCGCGGCCTCGAAGGCCTCGGTGGCAGGCGGCTCGGCCCCTAGCGCCAGCAGGGTCCATTCCGAATGGAACAGGTCGAACAGCGAGCGCCCGTCGTCCAGCCAGGCGTGCGGCGGGCGGCCGCCGGGACTGGCCGTCGGCGTGTAGGCGTTCGGCTCGTCGGGCGGCAGCACGGCACCGTCGCCGATGATGATCGGCGAGCCGTCATAACGGCCGCCGAAGGTCACGCCGGGAATGTTGAATTCGAGGCGGGCATGCTCGTTCAGATGCCGGCTCGCCAGTTCGCGCTCCGCCTCGCCGCGCGCCGACTCTTCTTCCAGCTCGGGCTTGGCGGTGAACAGGCCGACCGAATCGGCGAACTTGCGCGCATAGCCGGTATTGCGCTCGGCCAACGGCTTGCGCTCGGCCTCGTAGCTGTCGAGCAGCGACACCGGCGCCAGACCGTGAATGACGCTCGCCAGCTTCCAGCTCAGGTTCACGGCGTCTTCGACGGCCGTGTTATAGCCCAGGCCGCCGGTGGGCGTGAACAGATGGGCGGCATCGCCGGCGATGAACACGCGCCCCTGCTGGAAACGCTGGGCGTACAGCGCGTGCCCGGCCAGCCAGGTGCCCATCGACAGGATTTCCATCGGCACCTCGACGCCCGTCGCCTCGGTGAAGACGCGGCGCGCATCGGCCTCGGTCCAGCTATCGGCGTCTTCGCCGGGGCGCAGCGCGGCGTGGAACGCGTATTCGGCGACGCCATCGACCGAGGCCATGAACGCGCGGCGCTGATGATTGACAGCGACATACATCCAGGCCTTGGGATGGCGCAGCACCGACAGGAACTGCGGCGCGCGCAGGTAGATGGCGAACATCTTGCCGCCCATGAACTCGCGCTGGATGCCGGTGACGCCGCCCCAGTCGATGCCGAGCTGCTGCCGCACGAAGCTGCGCGCCCCGTCGGCGCCGATCAGGAATCGGGCCTTCACTGCCTGCGCCGGGCCGCCCTGGGTCGGGCGCACGGTGGCACTCACCGAGGTGCCGTCGTCGTGGAAGCGTTCCAGCGTCCAACCGTATCGCACGTTGGCCGTGGGCCAGGACTGAGCGTGGCGGCGCATCGTCGCCTCGACGAATTTTTGCGATACGCGATGCGGCAGTTCGGCCGCGCTCCATGAACCGCTCATCGTCTTGATCTTGACGATGGCCTCGGCGGCCGTCGGCAGACTGATGCGCGCCAGCTCGTGCCCGGCGTAGCGGGTCAGGTACACGATATCGGTCGGGTGGTCGGGCGGCAGGCCCAAGGCACGGATCTCGTGCGCAAAGCCCAGGCGGCGGAAGTGCTCCATCGTGCGCGCCTGCGTCGCGTTGGCCTGCGGATTGAAGGCCGTGCTGGGCTTGCTGTCGACCACCAGGCAGCGGATGCCGCGGCGGCCGAGCTCGTTGGCGAACATCAGGCCGCACGGGCCGCCGCCGGCGACCAGAACATCCGTTTCGATGGCAGCTTGCGTGGCGTCGGCGGGCCCGGGCTGAGCATTCATCGGATATCTTCCTTCATTCATGTTCTAATTTATTTAGGTTACCAAAGTATTTGGCTGGACGCCAGCAGGAATTCCCCATGGCAAACCCGAACGACCCGCACGCCTATCGCTGGCGCCTTCACAACCCGGGCCGCGCACTCAGCAAGGCTCTGCACCACTTCGAAGAACGGGTGCTGGCCCTGATGAGCGAGGCAGGCCACGCGCAGACCAGGCGTTCACACGTGAACCTGACGCGTCATCTGGATCTGGAGGGCACGCGTATCACCGAGCTGGCCAAGCGCGCCGCGATGACCAACGCGGCGATGAGCGAATTGATCGATCAATGCACGGCGCTGGGTCTGGTCGAACGCGTGCCCGACCCCAGCGACAAGCGGGTGCGCATCGTGCGCTTCACCGCGGCTGGTCTGCGCTGGCTGGACGCCTTCGGCCGCGCGGTGGCCGAGGCCGAAGCGGAAATGGCGCAAGAGATCGGCGAGCGCCGGCTGTCCGGCCTGGTGAGCGACCTGGAACGCTACACGGCGGCAATGGAGCCTGGCGAGGCCTGAGACGCCGCGATGGGCCCCAGTCGACCGTCTGTACTGGAAGCCACTGCCTGCGCCGCGGCGATGAACGCGCCCCGCGTTGCCGAGCCTTCCTCCTGTTGCACCAGTATCGCAACGGGCGCGGAAGAAACAGGAAAGGTAATGGGCAGTATGCCGATCAATCCCAGCGAAGCCAGATACTGGGCCGTGAGATTCGGCAGGAGGGCCAGCGCAGAGCTTCGCTGCAGTATCGATACGTTGGTGAGCGTCGACACCGATTCCAGCATCAGCCGCGGCCTTGGCAGGCCTAGTACGGTGAACTGCGCTTCGAGCGTATTTCTCAGCGGGTGATGCTGCGGGGGCAGGATCCATTCGGACTTTGACAGGCCGCTGAACTCCAGCCCCTCCAGCCTCAGCAGCTCATGATGAGGACCGCAAACCACCACCACCGATTCCGGGAACAGCGGAATCCGTTTGATATCTGCCGGGACATCCTGAGTGTCCCGTCCGATGACGCAGTCCAGGTCGCCGCGTTGGAGGCCTGGTATCAGAGCCGCATTGGTGCCTTCCTCGACCATGACCAGCACTTTGGGATGGGTCGTGCGCAGCCTCATGATCGTCAGCGGTAACAGCAGCGGCGTTGCCACCACATAGGTGCCGACCGCCACACGCCCGCCGATGTTCTCGTCGGCTGGGACTGCTTCATCGCGCATCAGCTGCAGATCGCGAAGTACGGCCCTTGCCCTGGCTACCAGGGCTATTCCCGTCTGGTTCGGCGCGATTCCTTTTGCAGTGCGATCGAAGAGAACGACCCCGAAGGCCTCTTCCGTCTCACGCAGAAGCTTGCTTGCAGCCGGCTGCGAAAGGTTCAGTTGCAGAGCCGCCTTGTGGATACTCCCGGCATCGGCAATCGCTGCCAGAACCAGAAGATGCTTGGCCCTCAGGCGGTTCAGCAGTTGCAGGTGTCGTGCTTCCGTCATTGCAAAGTAATGGTGTTTTCACCAATAACGATTCGTTATCGCTGATCCTAAGACTGGAATCAACGCATAGCAAGTGCGCAATTAATATCCCTGCAGACATAGAGAGCCGCGAGACGCAGCAGGTCCGTTTAGGAAACTGGATGAAGATCGACAAAACAGTCATGTTCGAGCAGGCCAAGGCGGGAGGTACGCCAGCGCAGAACTTCAAGGAAGCGGAGCCGCCCAAGGCTGCGGCGCCGAGAATTCGCATCGAAGGTCTCGGTTTTACGTACCCGGGCTCTGGCGCCCGTCCCGCGACGAACGTACTCGACGGCGTGACTCTTTCGGTTCGCGAGGGCGAGTTCGTCTGTCTGATCGGGCCCAGCGGCTGCGGCAAGAGCTCTCTGATCACCCTCGTTGCAGGATACGCAGAACAGACCACAGGCACGCTCCTGATCGACAACAAGAAGATCGATGGGCCAGGCCCGGAGAGGGTGATGGTGTTCCAGAGCCCCTCGCTCTTTCCCTGGTACACGGTCCGCGAGAACATCGCCTTTGGCATGAAACTCGCCGCAAACCGCGCGAGATTCGCTGAACCAGATGTTAGGGTCGAAGAGCTCATCCGGCTCGTCGGACTTGAAGGTTTCGGCGAGCACCTGCCATACGAATTGTCCGGCGGGATGCGTCAGCGCGTCGAAATCGCGAGAGCGCTTGCCGTCGATCCGTCCATTCTGTTGATGGACGAGCCTTTCGGTGCGCTCGATGCCCTGACACGGCTCACCTTGCAGCGGGAAATGCTCCACATCTGGGAGGCCACGCGCAAGACCATTCTCTTCGTCACCCACGACATCATAGAAGCGGTGCTGCTGGCCGATACGGTCGTGGTCTTCACCCCCCGGCCAGCGAAGATAAGAGAGGCCATGCGCATCGATCTGCCGAGGCCTCGGCACAGAGACAGCATCGAGGTCGCGCAGGTCGCCCGGCGCATCGCCGACTTGCTGGAGG
This sequence comes from Burkholderiales bacterium, assembly GCA_017307915.1. Taxonomy (GTDB): domain Bacteria; phylum Pseudomonadota; class Gammaproteobacteria; order Burkholderiales; family Burkholderiaceae_E; genus Zeimonas. The sequence goes on from JAFKGG010000368.1 coordinate 39,414, forward strand.
TGACACTGTGAGCGCCGCCAGAATCGTGCGACGGGCCGTATCGCCGTTGATCGTCCTGCTCAGCTGGGAGCTTGTCAGCCGCAGCGGCTTCGTCAATCCCCTGCTTTTGCCGCCACCGTCGCAGGTGCTTCGCGATCTCTACGGCCTGATTGCTTCAACGCAACTCTTCTCGGCCCTGTGGGCCAGCATGAAGCGCGTGCTCAGCGGGTTCGCGATCGCGGTCGTCGTCGGCATCGCCATCGGAGTGCTGATGGCCAGTTCGAAGATCGCCGAGGATTTCATCGATCCACTGGTGGAGCTTCTCCGCCCGATTTCGCCGCTGGCCCTGTTCCCCCTGGCAATCCTCTGGTTCGGGATTGGCGACGCATCGAAGGTCTTCCTGATTGCGCTGTCGTGCTCGTTCCCCATCTTGTTGAACACCTATGCGGGCGTGAAGAGCGTCGATGCTGCCTTGATCCGGGCGGCCAGATCGCTTGGCGCAAGCCGGCTGGAAATCATCAAACAGGTGATCCTGCCCGGCAGCATTCCCAGCATGTTGACGGGCGTGCGGATCTCGTGGGGCATCGCGTTGATCGTGATCATCGCGAGCGAAATGGTCGGAGCGGTCAATGGTCTGGGCTTCATGGTTCTCGATGCGCAGCAGACGTTCCAGACCGAACGGCTGTTCTCCGGAATCATCGTGATCGCACTGCTCGGTTATGGAACCGACCAGGGGCTGAGATGGCTGCGCAAGCGACTGGTTCCCTGGCATCAGGAATACCGCGTCTGATCTGGTCGGGCCGATAGACCCGTTAACTCACCCCATCTGTCAAAGAGTACATCGATGTCTCGCAACGTCATTCAGTTCTATACCCCGCAGGATGTCCCGAAAACCCACTATCTGGACAATCGGGTCTACTGGGACGAACAGCTCTTTCGCGAAGAGCAGGACAAGATCTTCTCGAAGGTCTGGAAGTTCGTTTGCCACGAGAGCGAGCTGCCCGAGATCTACGACTACCGCACCGCGAGCGTGGCGAATACGTCTCTAGTGCTGGTTCGCGGCAAGGACCGGAAAGTTCGGGCCTTCGTCAATGCCTGTTCGCACCGGGGAATCGAAATCGTCCGCCAACCGCGAGGCAATGCGAGGCTGCTGGAGTGCATCTTCCATCGGTGGACCTACGACCCCACGACGGGCGAGCTGACGGGCGCGCCGCGCAAGGAGGCCTACGAGCAATGCAGCTTCGACCTGAAGAAGTGCGGGCTGCGGGAGATCCGGACCGAGAGCTACCTCGGGTTGGTCTTCGTCAATCTGGACGACTCCGCCATTTCCCTGGCGGACTTCATCGGTAAAGGCCTGGAACTGCAAGAAGAGATTCTGGGGACGAGTGAGCTCGAGGTTTTCGACTACTACGAGCAGATCCTGGATACGAACTGGAAGAACTGGCAAGAGACCAATATGGATCTCTATCATGAGTTCATGCACTTCGCAAACAGAAGGACCGGCCTCGCCGTCAAGGACTACTATCTGCGCCCCTGGCGGACCTACCCTCATGGTCACGTCGCGATCGAACGCTATCGCGCCGAGTACAGCAAGTACGCCGGATGGCAGGACCGGGATCAATCGATTCGGCTGCCGGGGCTCGACCCCAACGAGTTCCAACTGGTCAATATCTTTCCGGATCTGGCGATCAACGCGCGCGGCACGGTGATCCGCATCGACTCGCAGATACCGATTTCCCCCGGCAAGACACTAGTTCAGTACCGCGGCCTCGGCGTCAAGGGAGACGACGCGCGCGAGCGCAGGCAGCGGGTCAGGGACTACACCTCGATATGGGGCCCCTTTGGCACGAACCTGGCCGAAGACACCTTGGCCACATCGCTGCACGCCAGGTCGATCGGGGGCGGCAAGGTGCCGTTCACTTATCTCACGCGCGAGGAGGGCGGCATGACTCAGGATGATCTGGGCATGCGAAGTTTCTATCGAGAGTGGGAACGACTGATGGGAAGAATGGCGAGTGCGCCGATCGAGGAAGGCAGGTGAAATGAGTATGAAAAGCACACAACTGACCGAGTTCCTCTATCGGAACGCGGAACTCCTCGATCAGGAGCGATTCGATGACTGGCTCGCCCAGTGCGCGGAGAATTTCCACTATCGGATCACGACATTCAGCGACGAACTCGGACGCCAGATGGACTGGATGGACAAGGACAAGGCCGGGATGACGCAGGTTCTCACGAACGCGAACAAGCATGAGCGATACACCGGCCGGCTCAGGCGGCATCTTTCGATGCCCCGGATCGATGTCGAGCCGGGCGGCCAGGGCCTGCACGTGAGCACGGCTCTGGCCACCTATCACACCGAGGTGAATGGCGTGACCTCGCTCTACGCCATCGGTTCCTACATTGACGAGATCAGGGAAATCGACGGGCGGTTCGCACTGGCCAGCCGGGTCGTGCAACTCGACACGCGCAGGCTCGCATTCGGCCCCCACGTTCCGCTCTGATTGAACCGCGATGACTGTCGCCGCCATTTGCTGTTCACACAGCCCGCTCATGCTCGGTTTCTATGAACCGTCCGACAAGCATGCGGAGTTCAGCGTTCGCGCCTCCTTCGCCCGGCTTGCGGACTGGGTGAGCGCGCTCGACCCCGAGCTTGTCGTCGTCTTCGGGCCCGATCACTACAACGGATTCTTCTACGAGCTGATGCCGCCTTTCTGTCTCGGCATTCGGGCCGAGGCGTCGAGCGACTGGGACATTCAGCCTGGCCCGTTGCAGGTGCCGGAAGCTCTGGCGGTGGCTTGCCTCGAGCATGTCCGCGCAGCCGATGTCGACCTGGCCGCTTCCTGGAAGATGACCGTCGACCACGGCACGACGATTCCGCTGAACTATCTGGCTGGCGCCCTAGACCGGTATCCGGTGCTGCCGATCGTCGTCAACTGTGTGGCGCCGCCGCTGCCTTCGTTCAGGCGCTGCCGCGCACTGGGGCAGGCGGTCGGCTCTTTTCTGGCGAAGACCGGAAAGCGGGTGCTCATCCTCGGCTCCGGCGGCTTGTCGCACGACCCGCCAACCCCCAGGCTGGCCGAGTTGCCGCCTGGCGACGCTCATCTACTGATCGAGCGACGCAGGCCGACCCGCAACGAGTACGACCAGCGGCAGGCGCGCGTGGTTCGGATGACGCAGGCGATGCTGGTCGGCCAAGGGCACTGCCTGCCGCCGGACCCGGACTGGGATCTCGCCGTGCTCGACCATCTGCGCGACAAGGATCTCGCCTGGTTCGATGGCCTGCAAGACAAGGAGGTCTGGCGCCTGGGCGGGCATGGCGGCGGCGAGGTGCGCTGCTGGGTGGCCGCAGCCGCGGCCATGGCCGCCTGCGGCGACTATCAGCCGACCGTCGAGTGCTATCAAACGATCCCGGAGTGGCTGACCGGAATGGGCCTGATGAGATTCGAGTCCATTCGGGGAGAAGCGTCTTGAAATCGAATACCGACATGACCGGCTACGCACGGTCGGGCGAACTGAAGATCTTCTACCGGCGCTTTGGCGGCAACCGGGGCATGCCGATCGTGATCGTCCACGGCTTGTCCTATTTCTCGTATGACTGGATCGGCATCGCCAGCGCGCTCGCGTCCAAGCGGCCCGTGGTGGCCATCGATATGAGGGGATTCGGCGAATCCGACTGGTCCGTACCGGGCAACTATTCTCCCGAGGCCAACAGCGCTGACCTGATTGCGGTTCTGGATGCGCTGGGCTGGCAGCAAGCGGCTCTGCTCGGGCATTCGATGGGCGGCAGGCACTGCACCTACTGCGCTTTCGCCAACAAGGAGCGAGTCGCCGGCCTGATCTCCGTCGACTTCGCGCCGGCCGTAGCACCGGCAGGAAGTGCCCGCGTGGCCAGTTTCGTCGGCAACACACCGGACCACTTTCGAACGGTGGAAGACGCCATGACCTACCTCAACGAGGACTCGCACACCTCAGTCAGCGAGCAGGCGCGGTCTCGTTTGGGGATGTATCTGAAAGAGACCGACAAGGGCCTCGCGATAAAGCGGGATCCCTACTTCAAGGCGTACTTCAAGCAAATCCTGGAAACCGGAAAAAGACCGCCTCAGGCCATCGATTTCTGGGCTGTGCTGCGCTCGGTGAGCTGTCCAACGCTGATCGTGCGTGGGACGGAGTCGGACATGTTCTCTGCCGACATCGCCGCCAAGTTGCGGAGCGATGTTCCGGCTGCACAACTGGTGGAGATCACGGCGGGACACAACATCCCTGGCGAGGCTCCTGAACAGTTGATCGAGGTCGTGGATTCTTTCATGGCTGATGTCGATCATCGGTCGAATTCCCACTAAGGAAAAGCGAATGGATAACCAGATCAGTGATCCGGGCCGGCGAGAGGCCATGAAGAGAACGCTGGCCGCCGCGGTGGGAACGGCGGGTTACGCCGCCTGGCCGGCCGCGCACGCTGCCGATTCCCTCAAGATCGGGTATCTGCCGGTGAACGTCATGCTGCCTTTGTACAGCGAAAAGGCCCGCTTCTGGTCTGATGCGGGCCTCGACGTGGAGTTGTTCCGTGCGCAGGGCGGCCCGGCGATCCTGCAGGCGCTCCTCGCCGGCGCCATTCCTGTTGGCGACATCGGAATCGCACCCGCCGTTGTCGCGGCAAGCCGCAAGTTGCCGCTCTATTTTCTGACGATGGCGAGTGTCTGTACGCCGGATCACCCGCTGGACCGGATCATGGTGAGGAAGGACTCGCCGATCAAGCATTTTCGCGATCTCAAGGGAAAGACGCTGGCCATCGTGCAGAAAGGTACCCAGCCGGACGCCGCGCTGGTGGCCGCGGAGAAGGTCTACGGGCTGAAGAAATCCGATATCAACCTGCTGCCGGTTCCGTATCCGAACATGGCACAGGTGCTCGATCAGAAGCAGGTGGATGCGATCTACCCGTTTCCTCCGGCCGATACGATGGCCGAAGTTCAGTTCGAAGCAAGAACGATTGCGGAGACCACGGATTTCATTCCCTACGTCGGATTCACCACCCTGGCGGTTCGCCGGGACTATGCGGACGCCAACCCCGCAATCATCCGCAAACTGGTCAAGGGCGCAATCCTGGGGCAGCGCTGGATCAACAACAACGCCAAGGACGCGCTGGCCGTAGCCAATGCGGCATTGAACATTCCGCCGCCGATTGCCGGCCGCGTGCGTTCAGCCTATTGGTCACTCAATGCGCTGCCGGTCATGGCCAACGTCTGGCACTTCTACGAACTGCAAGTGGCAGGCGGAATCATCCAGCCGGTGCCGGATGTCGAAGCCATGATGAAGTCCTACTTCGTGGACCCGGTCCTGAAATTCACCCTGCCTGCGGCCCAGGAGCTCGGAATGCTGCCGGACCCCGTCGTCAAACGCATGCTGACCGCGAGCTATCCCATGCTGAAGAATCCGGCCGAGGCCTATCACATGGCCTGGGACAAGGAGTTGCTGAAGGGCTGACGCGCGCTATGCGGGAGCGATGGTGCCGGTTTTCAGCAGCTCGTCCCGAAGTTCATTGAGAATTGCGCAGAAGACTGACGCAGGCAGGGAGGTTGTCGGCAGTTCAACCCCGATGCTATGCGTCAGTCGAAGCCCGTCGGTTGCGCGCAGGGCGAGTTGCAGTCCGCCGTTCTGAGCAAACTTGGCCCGAATGGCGCGACCGATCATCCGGTGGTGTGCATCAGACCCATAAGCCACCTGCTCGCCGTTCCACCAGGCGAACGCTCTGTCGGCCTTGTCGCCAAAGTGCTTCGCCTCCCAGCCGTGAGCGAGAAACGCCTCCGCTCTGTCCGCCGTTCCCGGGGGGAACTTGATACCCTGGACGAACCCTTCGACGGATGCGAGCGTCACACCGTCCAGGACGAACGGGAAGAGCGGGAAATTCGCAAGTGCACAAGCTCGCCAATCCGCAGACGTGGCGTGAACGTTCAGTTCGGTCTGCGCTTCGTCCTGGGGCGGATATGTGGTCATGCTTCGAATTGATGGGGTGGTTGCCGAGACTCAAGCATATATCGGCGACAAGCCTTGCACCTGAACGATTCTGATTGCGAACGGAACTATTGCGCGTCTGGCACGGACCACTAGTCGAAGCGGGTAACGGTTCCGGTTTGGTTGTCCAGCATCACCACCAGATCGTAGTACGTGATCGTGACGGACGCCCCGGTCTGCCGCTCCTTTTCGGCAATCCATTCCGCGTTGTGCGCCGCACGGGCCGCTTCACGGTTGGGCCAGATATAGAAACCGGCGCCGTGGCGATTGTCTTCACTGACGAGAAAGTGCTTGCGGATCAGATCCGGGTCCGCCTGCCAGCGCGGGACGACCGCCATCGCGCCTTCCATGACCTCGGTGCGCGTGGTTCCCGGAACATGGGTGAATGTGACCAACTCGGCAATCATGTGTGTCCACCTGAAAGATTTAGACTTCGGACCCACTACTCGATCTTGATGCCGCGGCTGCGAATGACCGCCCCGAAGCGTTTCAGATCGTCGGCCCCCTTCTTCCCGAACTGTTCAGGCGTCATGGGTACCGGCACGTTGCCCATCTTGAGGATGCCATCGCGGATGGAAGGCATGCTCAGCGCCTTGCGCACCTCTGCATTCAAGCGCAGGATGATTTCCTGCGGCGTGCCTGCCGGCGCGTAAAGGCCGAACACGGCATCGGCGTCCAGGCCCTTCAATCCCAGTTCTTCCAATGTCGGCGTGTCCGGCAACAAAGGAGAACGCTGCGGGCTCGCGACGGCCAGCATGCGCAGCTTGCCGCTCTGTACGTAGGGGATGCTGATCCCCGGGTCGAACAGGAACTGCACCTCTCCCCCGATCAGTCCGGTCAGTGCGGGGGCGCCGCCGCGATAGGGCACGTGCACCGACGGAGCGCCGACCATGTCGAGCATCATTTCCGCGGCCAGATGGGGCGAGCTGCCGTTGCCCGGTGAGCCGAACGACCATCTGCTGCCGCTGTCCTTGAGCTTGTCGACCAGGCTCTTGAAGTCGCGCACGCCGCTCTCGGCATTCACCACCAGGTAGAACGGAACGCGGGCGACGGCAGCGACCGGCACGATGTCCTTGGCCGGATCGAATGGCATCTTCGCGTACAGGTGCGGATTGATCGACACCATGCCGCCCGAACCCATCAACAGCGTATAGCCATCGGGGGATGACTTGGCGACGATGCTGCCGCCGATGTTGCCGCCGGCACCCGCCTTGTTCTCGACCACGACGGGTTGCCCAAGGGCTTCCTGCAATGGAGCGCTGATGAGGCGCGCCAGCAGATCGGCAACCCCTCCGGGCGGGAAGCTGACGACGATCCGGATCGGACGATCGGGCCAGTGCTGCGCCTGCGCCGAGGCGGTCGGCATCCATGCAGCCAGGAGTGCTGCCAATGCAGCAAGAAGGAATCTCATCTCTCGTCTCCCTGCTCAGAACGGATAGTGGCGTTCGGTGGTTTGCACGGTGATCCAGCGCAGCTCGGTGAAGGCATCGATGCCGGCCTTGCCGCCGAAGCGGCCATAGCCCGAATCCTTCACGCCGCCGAACGGCATCTGCGCTTCGTCGTGCACGGTCGGGCCGTTGATGTGGCAGATGCCGGAGTCGATGCGGTTGGCCACCTCCCAGGCGCGCGCGAAGTCGCGTCCGAACACCGCGGCCGACAGGCCATACGGGTTGTCGTTGGCCACGCGCACGGCTGCCTCGACACCGTTGACGCGCACGATCGGCTTGACCGGGCCGAAGCTTTCCTCATGATAGATACGCATCTTCGGCGTCACGTGATCGAGCAGCGTTGCCGGCATCAGCGTGTTCTCGGCCTTGCCGCCGCAGATCAGCTTGGCGCCCTGGGCAAGCGCGTCATCGATCAGCGCGTTGCAGCGTTCGACGGTGCTGGCATCGGCCACTGAGCCCAGCACGACCGGCCCTTTGCGCGGATCGCCCAGCGGCAGCTTCGATGCCTTGGCAGCCAGTTTCTCCACGAAGGCATCGGCGATGCTGGCATCGACGACGATTCGTTCGGTGCTCATGCAGATCTGGCCGCTGTTGGCGAAGGCGCCGAACGCGGCGGCATTTACCACTGCATCGAGATCGGCATCGTCGAGCACGACCAGCGGCGCCTTGCCGCCGAGTTCGAGCACCACCGGCTTCAGGTACTTCGCGCAGGTCAACGCGATCAGCTTGCCGACGCGCGTCGAACCGGTGAAGTTCACGCGGCGCAGCGCCGGATGCGCAACCATCGCTTCGACCACGCTCGCCGCATCGGCCGGCGCGTTGGTCACGAAGTTGACGACGCCCGGCGGAAAGCCCGCGTCCTTGAACGCTTCCACGATCAGGCCGTGCGTGGCCGGGCTGAGCTCCGAGCCTTTGAACACCACCGTATTGCCGCAGGCCAGCGGGGTGGCGATCGCGCGCACGCCCAGAATCACCGGTGCGTTCCACGGCGCGATGCCCAGCACCACGCCGGCCGGGCGGCGCACGGCCAGCGCCAGGCTGCCGGGCACGTCGGAGGGGATCATCTCGCCGCCGATCTGCGTCGTGATGCCGGCTGCTTCTTGCAGCATGCCTGCCGCCAGATGCACGTTGAAGCCGGCCCACGGCGCGGCAGCGCCGGTTTCCGCTGCCATCGCGGCGATCAGCGCCGGTGCCTTGGCCTCGATGGCCTGCGCCACCTTCAGCAGCAGCGCCCGGCGTTCACCGGGGCCGGTGCGCGACCACGCCGGAAAAGCGGCGGCCGCAGCCTCGACCGCCGCCACAGCGTCGGCCTCAGTGGCCGCGGGCGCGGTAGTAGCCACCGTGCCGTCGAGCGGATTGCGGCGCTCGAAGGTGGCACCGTTGCTGGCGTATCGCGCCTCGCCGTTGATCAGCATCGCTATCGTGCCCATGGAGTCGTCTCCTCGATCGTTGGGAAATAAAAAAGGGTCAGGTCGGGCCGCGTCGTCAGGCCACTTCGACCTCGACCAGCATCGGCGCCGGCGATTGCAAGGCCTGCAACAACGCCGGGCGCAACTGTTCAGCGATTTCGACGCGCAGCCCGCGCACGCCTTGTGCGGCGGCCAGCGCGATGAAATCCAGATCGGGCAGGTCGGTGCCCGGCACTGGCTCATCCGCCCGGTAACCGAAAATGCGAGCGAACTCGTACAGCGCCGCGTAGCGGCGATTCTTCAGAATCACGATCGTCACCGGCAAAGCCAGTTGCGCCGCGCTCCACAGCGCCTGAATCGCATACATCGCCGAGCCGTCGCCGATCAGGGCGACGACTCGCGCCCCCGGCTTGCCCAATGCCACGCCGACCGCAGCCGGCAGGCCATAGCCCAGGCCGCCGCTGCTCATGGTGTAGAAGGTTTCCGCTTCGAGAATCGGCAGATGGCCATGCATGATCGGCCGCGCGCTGGGCGCCTCTTCGACGACGATGCTGTCGCGTGCGCGTACGTCGGCCAGCGTCTGCAGCACCCATGCCACGGGCAGCCGTTCGCCCGGCGCAGGTTCCTCGATGCGCGGCGGGCGCTGATGAGGAGGCGGCTCGGTGCGCGGCCGCGGCTTGCTGCGCTCCAGCAGATCGAGCAAGCCGAGCCGGATGCTGCCGATCACCGACGTACCGATTGGCGCCCAGGCCGCGACTTGCGGGTCGTCGGTCAACTGCACCAGTGCCGCTCCGGCAGGCAGGTGCGGCCCGTAGCCTTCGACGTGATAGGTGAAGGCTGGCGCACCCAGCGCAAACACCAGGTCATGGCCAGCGAGCCGCTCGACGATGCGCTCACGCATCGGCGGCAGAAAGCCGGCCCACAACGGATGATCTTCGGGGAAACTGCAGCGGCCCGACATCGGCGCGACATAGACGCGCGCATTGTGCCGTTCGGCAAGCTGGATGGCCTCGTGCCAGGCGCCGTCGCGATCGACCGCGGCGCCGACCACCAGGGCCGGTGAACGGGCGCCGTCGAGCGCCTTGCCAATGCGCGCCAACAGATCCGGCTCGGCACGCAACTGGCGGCTGACGTCGCGTGCATCGACCGGCACCGTCTGCGCGTCCCAGTCATCCGACGGAAGCGATACCAGGACAGGACCACAGGGCGGCGTCATCGCGACGTAGTAGGCGCGTGCGATCGCCAGCGGCACGTCTTGCGCGCGCGCCGGCTCGACGCTCCACTTCACGTAGGGCCTGGGCAGCTCGGGGGCCTGCGTGGATCCGAGGAAGGGCTCGAAGGGCAGGATCGAACGCGCCTGCTGGCCGGCGGTGATCACCAGTGGCGTGTGGTTCCGAAATGCCGTGAAGATGTTGCCCATCGCGTGGCCAACGCCGGCAGCCGAGTGCAGGTTCACGAACGCCGCGTTGCGCGTCGCCTGCGCATAGCCGTCGGCCATGCCCACCACCACCGACTCCTGCAAGCCGAGCACGTAACGAAAATCTTCGGGGAAATCGACGAACATCGGCAGCTCGGTCGAACCGGGGTTGCCGAAGATGCTGGTCATGCCGAACGCGCGCAGCAGCCCGAATACGGCCTGCCGAACACTGACGGTGTCTTCTGCCCCGATCGTGTCTTCGGCGATGGTCGTGAGGCGGTGATCCATTGATGCTCCCGATGAAGTCGTACAGTGTTGCAAGCACATCGAAATTCATCAATAAGATAAAGTTACTAAAGTAGAATTAGATTCATGGATAAAGATCACCTCGATCTGAACTTGCTGCGACTGTTCGACGCCGTGTATCGCTTGCGCAGCGTCAGCCTGGCGGCCGATGCACTGGGGTTGTCGCAACCGGCCGCCAGCCAGGGTTTGACGCGCTTGCGGCTGGCACTGGGCGATCCGCTGTTCGTGCGCGCCAGTGGGCGCATGCGCCCGACGCTGCGGGCCGAGCGGCTGGCCAGCGTCGTGCAGCCGGCGGTGGCGGCCATTCAAGACGTGCTGAAGGACGAAGACACTTTCGATCCCTCGCGTTCGAAGATGACGCTGCGGCTGCACATGAGCGACATCGGCGAAGCACGGCTGCTACCCGAGCTGATGGCCGCGCTGCATCGTGATGCACCCGGCATGCAGGTGCATACGGTGCCGCTGCCGCATGCGGAGATTCCCGATGCGCTCGAAACCGGCTCAATCCACTTCGCGCTGGGCTTCCTGCCCTCGGTGAGCGGCACCGAGCGGATCGAGTTACTGCACGATCGATATGCGGTCGTCGTGCGCGCCGGGCATCCGATGACCTCGTCCGCAAAGGGGCGCACGACGATCAAGGATCTGCGTCGCCTGGAATACGTGGCCGTGCGCTCGCACTCCGAGACCTTTCGCATCCTGCAGCAGTTGGGTCTCGATGGGCGGCTGGTGCTGACTTCGGCTCACTTTCTTGCGTTGCCCGCGATCATCGCGCGCACCAACCTGGCCGTGGTGATGCCCGAGGCGATCGTGCACCGTTTCGTCGACACGGAACGTTACGCGCTGCTACCTGCGGAGCTGCCGCGCAGCACGTTCACGGTGTCGCTGCACTGGAGCCGGCGCTTCGAGGGGGATCCGGCGCATCGGTGGATGCGGCGGCTGTTTGTGAGTTTGTTCAAGGGGGATGGTAGGTAAGGGTGATTTGATGCCGAAACCACGTTACCGCTTGCGAGCTATTGCGGCGAACGCAGTGTCCAACTCACGGGTGGGAAGCGAACCGGCAAGCGAGGCGCTGATGTCGGACGCCACCGACGTAAGCAGGAGTCCGATCGACTTGACGAGCGAGCGCTTGACTCGCTCAGTCGGTGCCGAGAGCCCGATCGAGGCAATCACCGTGCCGAAATTATCGCGAATGGGAGCGGCAATTCCTATTACGCTTTCTCGAAGCTGGCCTCTGCTCACGGAGTAGCCACGCTGCCGCACCCGCTTCATTTCCTCAATAAACTCGCTTGGATTGGTTACCGTTAGCGGGCTGCAACACTCCAGTTTCTTTGAAAACTCGGCGAGTCTCTTCGAATCATAGAAGGCTACGATCGCCATCCCGGTGGCCAGGCAATTCGCAGGGCCCCGGCCACCGAGGCGCGTCTGCGGCCGAACCGGCTCCAGGCTGTCCAGCTTTTCCACGTAAACGACATGAGTCCCGTCGAGCACCGCAAGATGCACGTTCTCGCGGGTCCTGTCCCTGACAAGCTGCATGAACGGCATGGCCAGCCGAGCTAGGTCGAAGTGGGCCCGCGTAGCGGTTCCCAGCGACCACATGCGAATCGATGGCTTGTATTTGCCTGAAACCAAATCCTTGGTCACGTAGTCCAGCGCCACGAGAGCCTGCAATATGCGATGAACGTTGCTCTTCGGAATACGCGTCTGCTCGGAAAGTTCGGTGATTCCGAGTGGATTCGGACTGTGAGCCAATGCCTCGAGCAAACTCAGTCCTTTGATGAGCGTGTTATTCATGTGCGGCAGTGTCGATGATCGTTATTGCAGATGTCGGAGAAACCCATCCAGCAGATGCCTGCGACGATAGTCGAAGCGAGGACTGCTCACAAGAGCACAACGAGGTAGCCGTTCTCTATTTGAGAAAGCTTCGCCTTATTTCGGAACGACCTTACCATCGCTGCAGCTCGCGGCTCACGGCTCGCACCGTCGCGTAGCACTTCCAGAAATACGCAGCGAGAGAATCGATGACAACTACGGCAGCGGCGCCACCCGATAGAGATGCGATGGCAGGAATTCGCGTAGTGGATTTCACCATCGTGATGTCCGGACCGCTATGCACCAGGATGCTGGCGGACCTCGGGGCAGATGTCATCAAGGTAGAGACGCCGCAAGGTGACAGCGTGCGGCAGAGGCCGCCGATGCGAGGCTCTTCGAGCACATACTTCGCATCGCTGAATTGCGGCAAACGAAGTGTCGTGCTCGACCTGAAATCCCCTGCGGGATTGGAAGCCGCCAGGTTGCTGTGTCTGAAGGCCGACATCGTTGTCGAGAATTTTCGCCCAGGCGTCATGAAGCGCTTCGGCCTCGACTATGAGTCGCTATCGCCGCAACGCCCTCGGCTGATCTACGCCTCTCTGTCGGGCTTCGGGCAGAGCGGGCCGTTCGCGGGGCGTCCTGCCTACGCACCGGTGATTCATGCGAGCTCAGGGTATGACTCTGCGCACATGGAACAGCAGGAAGATGCACAACACCCCGCCAACAACGGCATCTTCGTGGCCGATGTGCTGGGTGGCATTCACGCTGCTTCGGCAATCCATCTCGCGCTGTACGATCGCGAGCGAACCGGTCTTGGCCAGCACATCGACCTGGCGTTGATGGACGGTGTGCTTGGCATGCTCGTCTACGAACTCCAGTTGGCCCAGTTCCCGCGCGACGTCCCGAGGCTGCTCTATCGGCCGGTCCGTGCGAAAGACGGTTTCGTGATGGTTGCGCCGGTGAGCCGGAAAAATCTGGCCGCCCTCAGCGCGGTGATTGGCGACCCGGATGTCGATCTGGAGGCGAAGTTCGGCAGCGTGCGCCAGCGCGAGGACAACTGGAAAGATCTGCTCGCGGTCATCTCGAAGTGGACCGCGGAGCGCACCGCAGCGGAGTGCGAGGAGATCCTCATGGCCGCCGGCGTGCCATGCGCACGCTACAGGTCCGTCACCGAGGTCCTCGACGACCCGCAACTGGCCGCGAGGGGCACCTTCCAGCGCCTCGGCGAGAAGGACGACACCTTCCTCGTGACCAATCTGCCCTACCGCCTGTCGCGCGCGCGGACGCAGGCGCGTTCGCTGCTGGCCACGCTCGGCCAGCACACGCGCGAAGTCCTCCGCGACGTACTGGGATATTCGCCTGAACGCGCTGAATCGACCGCCAAGGCTCGATCGCAGAGCCGAGCGCCGCTGGAAGGCGGCGCATAAGCAAGATCCCCACAGCCGCTGTCGCGGCCCGCGACAGCGGATCCGGACGAGGCGACGCCTTTCTTTGACCACCGCCCGCGCGTGCGAAGTCTGTGGGCGTACTTGATTGCATGGAAACCTTCGATGCTGAACTCTGAAAGGGCTTTGGGCGAAACCATCGCGTTGCCGTCGGAAGAAGAGCGCCAGTTGTTGCGTGACTCGGTGCGCGGATTCCTGGGTGAGCATTGGCCTGCTGCAAGCGCAGTCGAACGCTCGACCCGGGCGTCGGCGCGGCGCGAGATATGGAAGGGGCTGGCGAATCAAGGTTTGGCTTCGCTGGGCAGCCAGCCGCTCGAAGGGGGTTTGCATGAGACGGTAGTTGCGATGCAGGAAATGGGGCGCGCAGCCTGCCCAGCGCCATTGGCGGATGCGGTGCTGGTCAACTTGCTGCTTCGCGGATCGCGGGAATTCCTGGAGCTCGTGCATCGTGGGGACGCATATCCCTGCTTCTGCCTGGCTGAAGCCGATCCGGAACCCGCAGCGGGCGTGATCAGGCTGGATGGCTCGCGCGCATCGGGTCGGGTGGCATTCGTCGAAGGCGCCGACTCGGCTACGCATTTCGTGCTGTTGGCCAACGGGGGCTCTGCCTTGGCCGTGATCAGCGCCGATGCGCCCGGGGTGCATGTCAGGCCGACGCCTGCAATGGGCATAGACGGATTGTTCGAAATCGATTTCGACGCATCAACGGCATGGAGCGTCCCGATAGATCCTGCCATCCTTCCCGAAATCGTTGCCGTCTCGCGCCTGCTGGTCGGCGCGCGCGCATGGGGCGCTGCGGACAGATCTTTCGAGCTGGTGGTCGATTACGTGAAGCAGCGACGCCAGTTCGGCCAGCCCGTAGGCCGCTTCCAGGCCCTGCAGCATAAGCTTGCCAACAATCTCATCGCGCTCACCGGCATCCGCCTTGGCCTGGAAGCAGCAGCAAGGCACTTCGACCGAGGGGTTGCCCAATGGCATCTGTTCTCGTCCGCCGTCTGGGCATATGAAAGCAACGTACTTCGCAAGGTGAGCCTCGAGACTCATCATGCATTCGGCGCAATCGGCTACGCGGAAGAGCACGAAGCGCCTCGGCACTTTCGGCGCGTGCATTTCGACATGAGCCGACACGGCGGCCCGCGGGCCGCGAGAGAAGATCTCGCCGATCGCTATCTCGGCGAACAGCCCCAGGGATTTCCGGAGTTCGACCTCGGTGAGGCCGGCAATGCGTTTCGGCGCGACGTGCGTCTATGGTTGTCGGAGCACTGGCCGGCCGAGCGCCGCAGAGCCTACGAGGCGACGGATCAGACCCACCGGGAGTTCGATGCCGATTTCGCGCGAGAACTGGGCGCTACCGGTTGGCTAGGCCTGACTTGGCCGAAGCGCTTCGGAGGCATGGAACGGACTCCATACGAAATGCTGGCCTTGCTCGAAGAGCTCGAGCGCTTCGAAGCTCCCCGGGCAGGTGCACCGATTCAGGCCGCTGCCTGGATGATTCACGGCTCGCCGGAGCAACAAGCCCGCTATCTTCCGGGTCTGCTGAGCGGCGAGGCCTTCTATGGCATGTGGTACAGCGAGCCTGATTCAGGATCGGACCTGGCATCGCTGAGAACCACTGCGGTCCGCGACGGCGAGCACTGGATCATCAACGGCCAGAAGATCTGGACCACGACCTACTGGGCCGAGTACATGTGGCTGGCGGCTCGAACCGATGCGACCGCCAAGCCGGCGCATGCCGGCATCAGCATGTTTCTCGTGCGCAGCGACACTCCCGGCATCGTGCGCAAGCCGATGCGCACGATGTATGGCGGCGAGTTCTGCAACACCTTCCTCGACAACGTGCGTGTACCGGCCGATGCGCTTGTCGGAAAGGAGAACGGCGGCTGGCAGGTATTGACCGGCTCGCTCGGAACGGAACGCGCCTATGTCGGCTCCCGCATCACCGCGCGGCTGGCCCGTGACTTCGAGCAGGTATGCAACTACATCAGAACGCTTGAGATCGACGGCAAGCCCGCTCGGCTGGATCCGGTCGTTCGCAACATGATCGGCGACGTCGCTGCTCATATCGAGATCGGACGGCAACTGGCGCTCTACAGCATCGACCTGTATGCCCGGGGTATCGAACCGACCTGGGAAGCGGCCATGGCAAAGGTGTTCGCGGGCGAGCTGATGGAGCGGTTCTGCGAAGAGACCTTCGACATCATCGGCATGCGCGCCACGCTTTCGAGCGGCAATCCGGATGCTCCCATGTTGGGCAAGCTTGAACAGAAGCTGCGGCATTCGCTGATGTGGGTCATCAGCATAGGGACGAACGAAATCCAGCGGACGCTGATCGCCCAGCGTGGGCTCGGCCTACCTCGCTAGTCGAACGAACTATTCCCAGGAGACAAACCATGAAGCGCCGTCAGATCTTGAAATCCCTTTCAGCAGCGACCGCTTCCGCGGTCTGCGCTCCACTGCTTGCGAACGACGATCAGCCGCTCAAGCTGGTCGTTCCCTATGCCGCCGGCGGGCTCACCGACATGATGTCGCGGCTGCTCACCAAATCGATGGGGGAATCGCTTAAACGTCCCGTGCTGGTCGAGAACCGCCCCGGTGCTGCGGGTCTCATCGCCACCAACCTGGTGATGAACCAGGGCAAGGACGGGAGCATGCTGATGCTGATCAACAACGGCTTCGTCAGCCTTCCTTTGCTTACGCAGGGCGCCCGCTACGATCCGATCAAGGACTTCAAGGCGGTAGCGGGCATTTGCGCCGGTGCCAGCATGTTGATGATAAATGCCAGCGTACCTGCGACAACGCTGCCCGAGTTCATCGCTTGGGCCAAGACGGTTCCGGGCGGGATCAATGCGGCCAACTCGGGCATTGGTTCGAGTGGACACCTGGCCACCATGATGTTCGCGAAGCGAACCGGAATCACCGTCACTCACATCCCGTACAAGGGCTCGGCGGAAACGGCCAACGCCTTGCTCAGCGGGCAGGTTCACATGCAGCTTACGGCGACCACGGCGTACCTCAATGAACAGGTGAAGGCCGGCAAGGTTCGCATCCTCGCGACGTCCGGCGCGGAGCGCAGCGCCCTGCAGCCCGACTTGCCCACGATCTCGAGCGTGGTGCCCGATTTCGCTACGGAGGGGTGGTACGGCATGGTCACCAATGCCGCGGTGGACGATGCGAGAGTCGAGCAGTATGGCGCGTCGATTCAGAAGGCGCTGGAAGAGCCGGGCGTGGCCGAGAAGTACGCCGCGATCTTCATGGAAGTCCAATATCGCGCTCCGCAGGCGTTCAGGCGGCAGATGGAGAAATCGACCGACTATTGGAAGGGCATCATCGCGGAACTGAATCTGGTCAGGACTTGAGCGCCTGAATCCCTCGCCCGCTGATGCCGCGGGCGTACATGGCAATGATGCGATCGTCGGGCGAGCCACGTCGAAAAATTTAACACTGACAGATGCTCAATTCCAACACGAGTCTCTAACCACTTGAAATATATGAAATCTTTAGAAAAAATCCATCCGGCATGATTTGTGCTCCCCTGCTGAGCATTCTCAGAAGGGTGAACATGAAAATCCTGAATCTACTGAACGCTGCCGTCATCGGCACCCTCATGTCAGTTGCAAGCTTCGGCGCCCAGGCTGCTCCCTGTGCGCTGACGGACGTTTCGCTGACGATCAACGGCGTCGTCTATGCGCCCACAGCCTGTGCCGACAGCGTCAGCCAAGGCGGCGGCCCGCTGTCCGAGACCAATTCGTTGAGCAGCAAGCTCGGCTACGGTTCGAATGGATTGACATACCTTGACAAATCCGACGACGCGGGCACACCGACCGGTATCGGCGGGGTTGTGTTCACCGTAAGCGCTAGCGGCGGCAATGACGGCACCTGGAGTGTCTCGTGGGCCGAGGCCCCCGGCACACCGAACCTGCCGCTCTACATCGATTTCGCAGTCGCACTGTTTGGCGGCAACAATGGCGCCGGATACTACTTTGAGGACGTTCTGCTGACGAGCAGCCCGACCTCTGGCAGCGGCACCTACGATATCAATTTCCTCAACAATGGCGGCCAGCAGCCGAAGCTGTCGCACCTTCTGCTCGCCGGCCGCGATGCACGGGAATGCACGACCTGTGGCTCGACGGATGTGCCGCTTCCGGGAACGGCACTCTTGCTCGGCCTGGGATTGGGTGCTCTTGGGTTCACGGGTGCGCGCCGCGGCCGCAAGGCATAGATCCTCGGTCTGTGAAAGCATAAAGCCCGCCGAAGCGGGCTTTATGCTTTTTTGCTCTCGAAGAAAGAGACTGCCTTTTACCCATCGGGTAAGGCACAGCGCAGCCGTCAAGCCGGCATCGGCGCCAGCCGAATCCGCAGCTTCGCTTTCTTCAGCTTCTGCTCGGCATGCCACATGTCCTAGGCCATCTGCTGACCGAGCCACACGCGCGCATCGCCGCCGCGCTCCTTACCCAGCCACGCCTCGATGCGCAACGCCATCTCCGGCGAAATCCCGGCATGGCCGTTCGCGCAGCGCCAGACCCATCGGATGTGAAGGTCAGGCGCCAGTTCCCGTGCACCCATACCGACCAGTGGTCGCTCAGATCGCGCCCGCTTTCTGGCTTCGAATCGCCAACGCCGCCAGCCGCGAATGCGAAGTGGTGCCACCCTCCACTGCTCGGGCGTCAAGAGGCGCCCGTGCGCCTCGGTTGCTGTCAGAGTCGACGCCCCCGAAAGGATCTGAGATGAGCCGAGAGGGATGTTTGGTGCGCTTATCTGACTCGAAGGGTGGCTTGAAAACCGCTTAGATATTGGCGTAAGCTCCCCCGGTCGGTAGACACGAAGAAGTGGACTTTTCTGGCAGGATAGTCTGTCGAGAGGAAGTCCGATGAAGAAGTCGAAGTTCACCGAGTCGCAGATCGTGGCGATCCTGGCCGA
>JAFKGG010000225.1 GCA_017307915.1 Burkholderiales bacterium
TGAACGTTCGGTGCTGCTGCACGCTTCGCGGTGCAAATACCAGCGCGACCTGCGCCCGGTGCTGGTCGACTGCAAGGCGCCCAGCGCGCAGGAAGCCTACGGCATGCTGGCGCAGGTGCTCGGACTGAACGCCGCCGACGTGGCGGTGGCATTGAAGGCCGGCGGCCGGCTCGAATCGCTGGGGCTGATCGAAACGCCGATCGCCGAGCATTCGATCACCGATCTGGGTGATTTGATGCGCGTCTCCGACAAGCTGCTGGCGGTGCTCACCGCCGAGTACCCGAGCGAATCGTCGATGATGGCCGCGTTCACACGCCCGGCCGGCCGTACCGCGTTGACGCTGGAAGATTTTCCGCACGTCGGCGACGACACCCGCTACCTGGTCGCCTTGCTTCAGGCGGCTGCCTGTCCTGCGGCCGGCGCTCCGGGGACTGGTGCTTCGGCAGCCGGCGCCGAGCCCGAGCGCGGCATCAATGTGCTGGTGTACGGCCCGCCCGGCACCGGCAAGACCGAGCTGGCCAAGCTGCTGGCGCAGCAGTCGGGCCTGGAACTGTACGAGGTCGACTGCCTGGACAAGGACGGCAACAGCCTGTCGGGTAAAGAGCGCTACCGTTCGCTGCAGGTATCGCAGGCGTTCCTGCGTGGGCGGCCGCGCGCGGCGCTGCTGTTCGACGAAGTGGAAGACGTGTTTCCGCCGATCGCCGCCGAGATCGCCGGCCTGTTCGGCCATGAAGGGGGCGGGCGCGGCGCGGCCGTCAACGGCAAGGCCTGGGTCAACCAGACGCTGGAACAGAACCCGGTGCCGACCATCTGGATCTCCAACTCGATCGGCCAGATCGATCCTGCCTATCGGCGCCGCTTCCAGTTCCACCTCGAGCTGGCCAATCCGCCGCAGCGCGTGCGCGAGAACATCGCGCGCAAGTATCTGCTGGAGCTGGGCGTGTCCGACGCCTTCGTCGCCAAGATCGCCGCGCGCCGCGACATCACGCCGGCGCAGGTGCAGTCGGCGGCGCGTTTTGCGCGCCTGGCGCGCCGCACGATCGATGAGCCGGTCGAATCCTTGATCGATCGCCAGCTCGAACGCGCCGATCGCGCGCTGGGCCACGTCGCCACCGAGGAGTTCCGCGTCAACGTCACGCAATACGATCTGGCGCTGCTCAACGTCGAGACGCGTCATCCGGTGCCGAAGATGATCGAGGCGCTGAAGGCGCGGCCGGTGGCCACGCTGTGCTTCTTCGGGTTGCCCGGCACCGGCAAGACGGCGTTGGCCGAGCACATCGCACGCAGCATCGAGCGGCCGCTGATGATCCGCCGCGCTTCCGATCTGATGAGCAAGTACGTCGGCGAAACCGAACAGCAGATGGCACGCATGTTCGCCGACGCACAGCGCGAGCAGGCGGTGCTGCTGCTGGACGAGGCCGATAGCTTCTTGCAGAACCGCAAGCAGGCGGTGCGCAACTACGAGGTCAGCGAAGTCAACGAGATGCTGCAGGGCATGGAGCGCTTCAACGGCATCTTCATCTGCACTACCAATCTGCTCGATCGCATCGACGAAGCCGCGCTGCGCCGCTTCGCGTTCAAGCTGAAGTTCCTGCCGCTCGATCGCGGCCAGCGCGAACGCATGTTCATCGCCGAAGTGCTCGGCGGCGACGCCGACGCGCTCGACGACGCGCTGCGCGCGCGGCTGGCGAAGCTGGAACTGCTGTGCCCGGGCGACTTCGCGGCGGTCAAGCGGCAGTTCGCCTTGTTTGGCGAAACGCCGCAGCCCGAGGTCTTTCTCGAGCGGCTGGAAGCCGAACACGCGTTGAAACCCGACGTACGCTGGGCGCGGCCGATGGGGTTCGTGCGCTGATCATCGAAGCGCTTGCGCGATCAGCGCCCATACCGCGTGATCATAGGCAAGCTGCACGTGTCCCAGGCCGGTCAGCACGTGCGTGCGCGCGCCCGCCAGCGTCTGCGCGATCTGCGGCACGACGATGTTGTCGTGCTGCGAGATGATCACCGTGAAGCGCGCGCGCAGCGCCGCATCTTCGCTGAGATCGAGTGCCGCCAGCCAGCGGCTGCCGGGGCGCATCTGCAAGACGCTGCGGCTGTGGCCGAAGTGCGCCATCCAGGTGCCCTGATGCGGTGAACCGAGAGTGACCAGCGCAGCGACGGCTGCACCGCCGTATCGCGCCAGATAGGCGCGCGCCACCAGTCCACCCATGCTGTGCGCGATGATCGCGATCGGCCGGCCGCCGTTGCGTTCGCGCAGGCGCGCCACCGCTTCGGCCAGTTGGGGGGCGTAGTCGTCGATGTCCCTGAAGGGCGGTTCCAGGTCGATCGCGTCGACCTGGTGCCCGCCCTGCGCCAGCCAGCGGGCCAACGGGTGCCAGATGCGGTGGTCGCAGATGTAGCCGTGCACGAGCAGCACGGCCGTTTTGCTGGTGCTGCCGTCGCCTGCCGTGTCGCCACCGGCGGGCGGCGGCCGGTTTCCATAACGAAGCTGCGCATAGACGAAGGTGCGCAGCGAAGCGATGATCTCGCCGACCCAGGCGCGCAGCGCCACCGTGGCCGGAAAGCGCTGCCCGCTGGCGCGCCGGAACGCGGCGCTGATGATGAACTGCGTGCCGATCAGGCAAGCATGCATCAGCAGCGGCAGGCCAAGCCCTGCCAGAGCCGCGATCGGCCATGGCCAGCCGAAGCGTTGCCGCAGCCAGACGGCGACGGCGGCGGCCAGCAGCAGCGAGGCCGCGATGGTGATCAGCATCAGACGGTGAATCATGGCTGTCTGGGATCGAGACCCGGCGCCGTGCGCTGTTTGAATTGCGCCCAGTCGCCCATCGAGATTTCTCTGAACACGCCCTGGGCCGGGCTCACCCTTCGGGCCGGGGACGATCGTTGGGTGAACACGCCCTAGTAGCCGGCAGCTGCGTAAGGGGCCTGTTCGCCACGTCTATATACCAGCAGCGTACGCACGAATGCCACCACCAGGGCGCCGCGCTGGTTGTGGGCCATCGTGCGCGTGGTCACGATCCCTTCCGCCGGGCGCGATGCCGAGTCGCGCACGTTCAGGATGACCGAGCGTGCCTGCAGCGTGTCTCCGACGGCGGCCGCTTCGCCGAATTCCACCTGCGTCCAACCGAGGTTGGCGCACACCCGGCCGAAGGTGCGTGTCGAGAGCGCCACGGCGCAACCGAGCACCCAGGTCTGCGGCACCACCGGCGCTTCCAGGCCCAGCTCGGCGGCGTACATCAGATCATGGTGTGCGCCGCTCCATTCCTGCGCCAGCAATGCATTGATGATGCCGTCGTGGGCGTGGATGCTGCGGCGTGGCGCATGGATGAAGGTTTCGCCGGGCCGCAGGTCTTCGAAATAGATGCCGGCTTGCTCCACCCAGGCGCCGTCTTCGCGCTGCACGTGCGAGGCGAAGCGCGGCTGGCACGCGCCGGCCAGGCCGGGCTGCTCGCCCGGTGCCTGACCCCGTGCCCATAGCTCGACCGTGTAATCGATGCTTGCGATGGCTACGCCGCGCTGGTTGAGTCCGATCGTGCGCAGGTCGACTTCGGCCAAGGGCTGCCCGGGCTGTGCACGGATCGCAAGCACCTCGGTTTCGGCGTAGAGGGTGTCGCCGCCAAACACCGGCCGGGTCATGGCGATCTGTGCCATCGACATGATGCGCCGGCGCCGCCCGAACGTGCGCCAGGTCATGCCGATCAGCCGTTGCACGGTCAGCGTGCTGACCATCAGCGGGCGCTGCCAGCTCGTCTGTGACGCGTACTGCTCGTCATAGTGCAGCATGGCACCGTTGCAGGTCTGCAGCGACTCGGCCACGTTGTCCTGCTGCGAAAGCGTCACGCCCGGCCGATGCGCGATGCGCAGTCCCGGCGTCAGGCGTTCGAAGGCCAGACCGAATCGCTCCCGGAATACGTCCGGCGCTTCCACGTCATAGTAGGTGTCCATGGCACTCGTTCTTTGATTGACGCGGCGGCGCCGTACTTGCGGCTCAGCTCACCGGGCTTCGGCGCAGAGTCGAGGTGAATACGAAACGGTCGGCCGGGAACAGGCTGGTTCCGGTCATGATCAGGCCGCCGTGGCTGTCGTAGTACCAGCGCCGGGTGCGCAGACAGAGCGCGCCCGGCTTGGCGTGCAGCGTGCGGGCCGCGGCGGCAGGCAGCTTCACGGCGCTCACCTCCTGCCGGATTTCCTCGACCGTGCTGCCCTGTTGCTGCGCCACCAGCTCGGCGATGGAGGCGGCGTGGCCTTCGAATGCCGGCACGCCGGCGGCATAGAGCCCGGGTATGTAGTGCTCGCTGTACATGATCGGCAACGCCCCTTCGCCCTGACGCAGGCCGCGCACCTTGACGAATCGCTGCCCCGGTTGCAGCGCCAGTTCCGACGCCAGCGCATCGTCGACCACCAGTTCCTCGACCGATAGCGTGCGGAACGGCAGGCCGCGCGTGAATTGCAGGATGTCGTCGATCGAACTGCCCGCGTGATGGAAGACGCCCTGCGGCCGGGCCGATTCAACGCGCGTGCCGATGCCTGCACGCCGGCTCACCAGGCCGGCAGTTTCCAGCTCACGCAGTGCCGCGCGCACGGTGATGCGGCTGAGGTTGAACTGCCGCTCGAGCGCGGATTCGGGGGGCAGGAGCGAACCGGGCGGATACGTTCCCGCCTCGATCTGCTGGCGCAGCGCCTGCGCCAGCAGCATGTACTGTGAACCTGTCTTTCGTTGCGCCATAGATGCGCGCCGCCTCGCGGCGCCACTCAGAGAACACCGATGGCTTTCAGTTTAGCCTGCCGTGCGGCATCGATGCCCAAGCCGAGCAGGATCTCGTCGGTATGCTGGCCCAGCGTAGGCGCGGCGCTCATGGGGCCGTCATCGGCATCGCCCACGCGCAGCGGCGAGCGCACCATGCGCAGTGGCTGACTACCGGCCGTCTGCGCGGTGGCGATATTGCCCCGGTTGTGCGCGAACGGCGAATCCAGCGCCTGCGCCACCGAAAGAATCGGCGCCGCGGGTACCTGACCGGCAAACAGCGCCAGCCATTCGGCGGTGGTGCGCTCGCTCAAGGCTTCGTCAAGCAGCGCCTGTAGCGCCTCGCGGTGCTCGAGCCGCTGGGCGAAGCCGGCAAAGCGGGCATCGGTCAGCCATTGCGGGCGCTGCAGGCGTTCGCACAGCTTGAGCCAGAACTTTTCCTTGTTGCACATCAGGTAGATCCAGCCGTCGCGCGTGCGATAGAGCTGGCAGGGTGTCAATGAAGGATGCGCCGAGCGCGGCTGGCGGCTGGTTTCGACGCCCTGGTTGAGATACCAGCTCGCCAGATAATTCAGGTTGAACAGCGCCACGTCGAAGAGGGCGACGTCCACGTCGCGTCCGACGCCGCCGCGCTGTACGTCGAGCAGGGCGCTGGTGATGGCCAGCGAAAGCATGACCCCGCTCATGTAGTCGATGATGGACAGACCCATGCGCGCCGGAGGCGAGTCAGGCTCGCCGGTCAGCGAAAAGTAACCCGCTTCCGCCTGCATCAGATAGTCATAGCCTGGCCAGTTGGCGCGTTCGCCGTCGCGGCCATAGCCGCTCAGGTGGGCACACACCAGCCGCGCATTGGCCGACGACAGCTGTGCGTAGGTCAGGCCGAGCCGCTGCGGCACGTCGCCGCGCAGGTTGTTGGCCACCACGTCGCACGAGGACGCGAGTTCCCGCAGCAGCCGGCGCCCCTCTTCGTGCATCAGGTTCAAGCAGATGCTTTTCTTGCCGCAATTCAGGCTCTGGAAGAACAGGCTCTGTGCCGATTCGGGCAGGGCCGGGTCGAAGCAGGGGCCGACCTGGCGCGACACGTCGCCGTGTTCGCGTGGCTGTTCCACCTTGATCACCTCGGCGCCCAGGCCCGCGAGCAGTTGCGTGCCGAACGGCCCCGCGCCGTACTGCTCGATCGAAAGAATGCGCACACCCGTCAGCAGGCCCATGGAATCGCCTCTTGTTTTCCCAAATGTTATGACATTATAATAATCGAAAACTGCAAATGCTTTTTTCGGGGCCGCAGCCTTCGATCCACTTTTTCGGGCCGCCTTGCGGGGGCTACTTTTCGGAGATGCTTGGGAGATGAATGCATGAAACGACGACTCGCCCTCAGTGTCGTTGGCGCCGCGGCGGGAATGCTGCTGCTGGCTGCGCCCGCGCTTGCCGCCGACATCGCCGCTCCGGTGTCGCTGGTCGTGCCCTATCCGGCCGGCGGCGGCAGCGACATCACCGCGCGCATCGTCGCCGGGCCGATCGGCAAGGCGCTGGGTGCCGACGTGATCGTGGAGAACATTGCCGGCGCGACCGGCGCCATCGCGATCCAGAAGGTGCTCAACAGCGCGGCCGATGGCCGGATGCTGTATCAGGGCTCGCAGAACGAGCTGATCATTCCGCCGCTCACGATCAAGAGCGTGCGCTTCAAGCCGAACGACCTGGAGATCGTCCATCCGATCACGACGACGCGGCTGGTGCTGGTGGTGCGCAAGAGCTTTCCGGCGAAGAACCTGCAGGAGTTCGTCGAACTCGGCAAACGCCAGAGCGCGACGCAGCCCTTGTCGTACGGCAGCGCTGGCATCGGCTCGCTGTATCACCTGATTCCCGAGCGAATGGCCAACCTGGCCGGCGTCAAATACACGCACGTGCCGTACAAGGGTGCCGCGCCGATGATGCAGGATCTGATCGGTGACCGGATCGACTTCACCGTCATGGCGTTCTCGACGTCGATGCTGGCGTCGGTAAAGGCGGGCCACTATCGCATCATCGCCAACATGTCGACGGACAAGCCCCGCGAGCTGGCCGATCTGCCCAGCATCTCCGAAGCGTCGGTATTCAAGGGCGTCGACTATGCGAGCAATGCAGCCTACTATGTAAGAAAGGGCACGCCCGCCGACATCAAGCAGCGGCTGAACCGCGCGATCGACGAGGCGCTGTCCACGAAGGCCGTCATCGACGCGCTCGAGGCCGACGGCCGTATCGTGCTGCGCAACAAGAGCCTTGCCGATTCCGAGGCCTTCTATCGCGATGAAATCGCCAAATACGATCGCATCGTGGCGGAAACAGGCTTCCAGCCCATCGATTGATCAGCCAGCTTCGACGACATGCCCCGCATCGCCATTGGCGGCTTCCAGCACGAAACCCATTCGTTCACTGATCACCGCGCTGACTTCGAGTATTTCGCGCAGCACCGCGACCGCCCGCCGCTGGTGCGCGCTGAGCAGGTGGTGGGCAGTCTCCGCGGCGGCGGCTACGCGCTGTCGGGTTTCCTGCAGGCGCTGGCCCCAGATGAGCAGGCATTGCCGCTGGTGTGGGCCAGCGGCGGGGCCGGCGGCACGGTGACCGACGATGCCTTCGAGCGCGTGGTCGGCGAACTGATCGGCCGGCTGTCCGACGGCATGCCGTTCGACGGCGTCTACCTGGATCTGCACGGCGCGATGGTGGCGGAGCGCTTCGACGATGCCGAGGCCGAGATCCTGCGGCGCGTGCGCGCCGTCGTCGGGCCGCGGGTGCCGGTGGTGATCAGCCTCGATTATCACGCCAACATCTCGCCGGAAATGGTCCAGCAGTGCGATGGGATGGCGGTCTGCCGGACCTATCCGCATGTCGACCGTCCCGAAAC
>JAFKGG010000226.1 GCA_017307915.1 Burkholderiales bacterium
GGGATGAACCGCCGATGGCCTACGTGCTCGCCTCCATGGAGGGGTGTTCCCTGCGTGCGCAGGGATGAACCGATTTCCAGATCGAACAGCAGCAGGGCATCGCGGTGTTCCCTGCGTGCGCAGGGATGAACCGCGTTTCCGGCTCCGGCGGTACGCGCGGCAAGAGTGTTTCCTGCGTGCGCAGGGATGAACCGAAAGGTGGCCGGATCTATGTGAGGCGGCAGAAGTGTTCCCTGCGTGCGCAGGGATGAACCGACGCCCGTGCTGTACCTCGTGGCCCGCTACCTGTGTTCCCTGCGTGCGCAGGGATGAACCGCGGTGCTCGATGCGCTCGCCGCGGTGCAGCTCCGTGTTCCCTGCGCGCGCAGGGAATACTCATGTAGCGAGCCAAAAATCGCGCCAGCATTCGGTTCATCCCTGCGCATGCAGGGAACACCAGTACGACTCGCGCAAAGACGGGCTCACCGGCGGTTCATCCCTGCGCATGCAGGGAACACGCGCAGATGCTCGGGCCGCGCAAGAGCATGATCGGTTCATCCCTGCGCACGCAGGGAACACGCGCGGAATACCTCTGGCGTTGGTTCATGGCGCGGTTCATCCCTGCGCACGCAGGGAACACGTCTTGTCCCGTTTCGTCCCGCCTAGTTCCGGACGGTTCATCCCTGCGCACGCAGGGAACCTACGCATACGAGTCTGATTCATTGTCGCTGCATCCGTTCGGGTCGCATCACCTCCTCAATCTGCACAAACCACCAATCAGTCGCTTGACAGTGGCGACCATACGAGGGTTTTCATGTTCGAGCGTTCCGAAGCGAAGCCGAGCAAGCAAATTCCCCCAGCGGTGCTTGATGGCTCCGTGGCAATCTGCTGGCGCAACGCGCTGCTGCTGTTTGCATTGCGCTACGCTCGCTTTTTGCCTCGTGATCGACAACATGTGAGCGTTGCGCTGGGCCGTCTTTGCGGCGGCGTGGCGATGAGCAGCCCCTGGAGTCTTATCCGGGGGCTGTTTGCTTTTGGAGGTGCATGTGAGGGCAGCCTGGTTTTGCCCCCCTCGGAAGTCATCTTGATAAAAAGGAAGTAAGGAAGTCCTATCTGTGGAGCCATCATGCTTGCCAAGCTCACATCAAAGAACCAGATCACCTTGCCGAAGGCAGCTGTATCCAGTGTCGACGCTGCCGAGTATTTCGACGTGACAATCGAGAACGGCCGCATCGTTCTGACGCCGGTGCGCGTCCAGGCGGCGCACGCCGTTCGCGAAAATCTGGAACAACTCGGCATCACCGAGCAGGACGTCGAGGACGCCATCGCCTGGGCCCGGCGGTGACGCTGCGGGTCGTCCTCGATACGGACATCGTCCTGTCGGCTATGTTGTTCAAGGCCGGGCGCCTGGCCTGGATACGGCGCGCCTGGCAGCATCAACAACTCCACCCGCTGGTCTGCCGCGATACGGCCAATGAACTCTTGCGCGTTCTGGCCTATCCGAAATTCGAGCTCACAGCACAGGAAAAAAAAGATCTGCTCGGAGATTTTCTACCCTACACCGAGGTGATCACGCTGCCGACGCCGTGGCCTGATCTGCCCGCCTGCCGCGACGAAAAGGATCAGGTGTTCCTTTTCTTGCGCATGCAGGCACGGCCGATGCAGTGGTCACCGGCGATGCGGACATCCTTGCCATGCGAGGCGTATTTCCTGGACGGATATTGACGGTGAACGAGTTGATGGCGCAGATGAATGCATAGTGCGCCCGCCGCCGTTGGCGTGGCTGCTGTAAGCGCGGCGGCTACCGCTCCGCCGGATAGCCCAGCAACTTCATCGCCGCGGCCACCGACACCGCTGCCTTGCCATACCCGTCCCAAGGCGCATTGCCCAGACGCAAACGATCATCCACCGTGCGGATATTCCAATGCGCCCCACCGGTGAGCTTGTCCAGCTCCGCCCAGTTCACCGGTACCGAGATACCCATGCCCGGCCGCGAACGCGCCGACCAGGCGCTTACCGTCGTGGCGCCCCAGCCATTGCGCAGATAGTCGACGAAGATCTTGCCCACGCGATTGCGCGGTCCGCTCCTGGCGGAAAAAAGCTGCGGGATCGTGCGCGCCAGATGCTGCACCACCGCCTGTGAAAAGCCCTTGACCGTATCCCAGTCGTGCAGCCGCTTGATCGGCACCACCACGTGCAGGCCCTTGCCGCCGCTGGTCTTCAGAAACGGGGCCAGGCCGAGTTCGTGCAGCAATACTCTGACCAGCTCGGCAGCCTCCTGCACGCGTTCCCAGGCCACGCCTTGGCCGGGATCCAGATCGAAGCACATGCGATCGGGCCGGTCGATCTTGTCCTTCTTCGCGTTCCAGGTGTGGTATTCGATGACGTTCATCTGCGCGCCGGCCAGCAGCCCTTCGGGTTGCGTCACGGCCAGCATGGACGGGTGTCCGGCATACAAGGCGGGATCCAATTGCTCGAAACCCGCCATCACGAACTTGTCGAGATGCTTCTGGAAGAACAGCTCGCCGTTCACACCCTCCGGCGCACGCACCAGCGCCACCGGGCGCCCTTTCAGATGCTCGATCATCAGCGGCGCGATCTTGGCGTAGTAGCGCACCAGCTCGATTTTCGTGATGCCCGTCGAATCGTCGATGACGCGAGCGGGGTGCGAGACTCGAAGCGTCGCCGGCATCGAACCGGCGTCGACGGCCGCGTCGGGTGCGTCGGGTGCCTCCGCGGCCGCGAGATGCGTCGGTCGCTCGCGAATGATGGCGCGTGCCGGCTTGTCGTCGCGCAAGCCATGGAAGACCGAATGGCGGATGCGCTGGTCCTGCGTCCATTCGGCAAATGACACTTCGGCGATCAGCCTGGGTTCGACCCAGTGGGCCTTCTTGCCGATTGCGCGCGGATTGGCGAACGGGCTCGTCGCGCTTGCCAGCGCGTCCAGCTTGCTGCGCAACTCAAGCAGCGTGCGTTCGCTGAAACCGGTGCCGACGTTGCCGGCATAGGTGAGCGATCCATCCGCCGCGTGCACGCCCAGCAACAATGAGCCGATACCGGTGCGCGAGCCTTGCGGGTCGGTATAACCGCCGATCACGAACTCCTGGCGATGGCTGCACTTGAGCTTGATCCAATCCGCGTTGCGCCGCGACGCATACGGTGCCGACTTGCGCTTGCCGATCACGCCCTCGAAGCCCAGCTTGCACGCCGAGCTCACCAGATCCTGCGGCTGTGCCTCGAAGGCTTCGCTGAAGCGTAGGCGATCGCCGGCCGATGGTTCGAGCAAGGCCCGCAGCAACTCGCGGCGCTCGATCACCGGCAGCGAGCGCAGATCGCGTCCATCGGCATACGGCATGTCGAAGACGTAATAGATGAGGTTCTTCGTCGAGCTGCCGTCGAAGGCATTTTGCAGCCCCTGGAAATCGGGCACGCCTTGCGCATCGAGCATCAGCACTTCGCCATCGATCCAGCCCGATCGCAAGGGCAGTCGCTTCACGGCACGGGCCAGCTCCGGCATCCTGGCCGTCCAATCGTTGCCGTTGCGCGTGAACAGGCGCACGCTGCCGCGTTCGATGCGGGCCAGCATTCGATAGCCGTCGAACTTCAGCTCCCACAGCCAATCCGAGACCACGACCGGCGGCCCATCGACGAGCGTGGCCAACTGCGGCGACAAGCTTGCGGGCAGGGCGGCCTTGGCGGCTTTCTGCATCTCCGGTACTGGGGACGCGCGAACCGAGCGTGCCGGACGCGGGCCTATCGGCAGGGCCACCGGCGGCAGCGCCGATACGCTGTCGGGCATCTCGTCCACCACGCTGAACGCCGAGGCTGGGCGTGCAAACGCATCCCGCTCCTTGATCAGCAACCATGGCGGCTGCTTCTCATCGCTGCGCCCGTGGATGCGCACCAGTGTCCAGTGCCCGTTCAGCTTGTGCCCGTGGAGCTCGAACTTCAGCTTGCCCTTGCGGTAGCCCTCGGCGGCGTCACCGATCGGCACCCAATAGCCGCTATCCCAGACGATGACTTTGCCGGCGCCGTACTGCTTCGGTGGAATCTGGCCTTCGAAGGTATTGTAGGAAAGAGGATGATCTTCGACCTGCACGGCCATGCGCTTGTCTTGCGGATCCAGGCTGGGCCCTTTGGGCACGGCCCAGCTCTTCATGGCGCCGTCCAGCTCCAGCCGCAGGTCGTAGTGCAAGCGGCTCGCCCAGTGCTTCTGGATCACGTACTGTCGCGCCTCGGCGCCGGGCGCTCCGCCTTCGGCCGGCTCAGGAGTGAGTGCGAAGTTGCGCTTCTTCTTGTACAGCGCCAGGGAGTCGGCCATGCGCGGCGCTCACTGTTTCAAGCGCGCTACGCCGTGCGGCGGCCGCTCTTCTTCGGCGAGGCGGTCTTGGCCGTCTTGCCGGCAGCCGCCTTGCTGGCCGGCGCCTTCTTGGCGGCCTGGCTTTTGGCAGATGCACGCGCTTGCGTAGGCAGCGCCGTTACCGAAGCGGAGCCGCCTTGCGGCGACGCAGACGAAGACGGTTTCCTGCCGGCGCCCAGGCTGCGCTTGAGCAGGGCGGTCAGGTCGAGCACTTCCGCGCTGGCCGGCGCACTGGCCTCGCGTTCCACCTTCACTACCTCGGTGATGTCGCCGGCATGTGCCTTGGCCTCGATCAGCCGATGGATTTCATCAGCGAACGAATTGCGGAAGTTGTCCGCCTTCCATTTCTGGGTCATGTCGTCGATAAGCTGCAAGGCCATCGTCATTTCGGCATCCTTGATGCCGAGCGCCTTGGTGTCCAACGACGGTAAATTGAGCTGCTCGAAGGAACGGATCTCGCCGCCCCAGCGCAGCAGGTTCAGGATCAGCGCGGGGCCGCAGGGGGTGAGCACGGCCAGATGCTGCTTGGTCTGGATCACCACCTTGGCGACGCCGACCTTGTTGCTCTTGCGCAGCGCTTCGCGCAGCAGCGCATAGACCTTTTCACCGCGCTTCAGCGGCGCCGTGTAGTAGGGGCGCTCCAGATAGACCAGGGGGATTTCGTCGGCGTCGATGAAGGCCTCGATCTCGATGGTCTGCATGGTCTTCGGATAGGCCGCGGTGATCTCCTCGGGAGTGAGCAGCACGTAGCGGCCTTCCTCATACTCGACGCCCTTCACGATGTCCGCGGGCGCGACCTCTTCGCCAGTCACCTTGTTGATGCGCTTGTAGCCCACCGGCTGCATGCTGCGCTTGTCGAGCCAATCGAAGTCGATGCCCGAATTCACCGTGGCTGAATACAGGCCCACCGGAATGTGGACCAGTCCGAAACTGATGGCACCCTTCCACAAGGTGCGGGTGGATGTCGGCGCCTTGCCATTGTCATCGGCCATTGCGCGTCCTGGTCATTGGGGTGGATCAAGGCTCAGCAATCGTAGGGCCCGTTGCCGCAGCCCAACGCTGATACGCGGGCGGCGAGTGCAAACCCGCGGCGCCGAGTCGATTTTGGCGTTTCGTCCCAGCCGCTGGGATAGCGTCTGTTCGACATCGCAACTGATGAGCAGGTCAACCATGAGTCTTCTGAAACGACAGCTTGCCGACATCCTTACCCGCAACTGGTGGGTTCTCTTGTTGCGCGGCTTGGCCGCCATCGCCTTTGGCGTAATGACGTGGCTGATGCCGAGCGCCTCGTTGGCTGTCCTGGTATTGCTGTTTGCCGCCTTCGCCCTGGTCGACGGCATCTTCGGCGTATGGCTGGCGATCGCCGGGCGCAAAGAGCATGAAGATTGGTGGGCCATGTTGCTATGGGGTCTGGTCGGCATCGGCGCGGGCGTGCTGACGCTGCTGGCCCCCAGCATCACGGCGCTGGCGCTGCTGTTCTACATCGCCATCTGGGCCATCGCCACCGGCGTGCTGCAGATCGCAATGGCGATCCGCCTGCGCAAGGAAATCTCGGGGGAATGGCTGCTCGCGCTGGCGGGGCTCGCCTCGGTCGTGTTCGGCGTGCTGCTCATTCTGCAGCCCGGCGTGGGCGCGCTGGCGGTGCTCTGGCTGATTGCCAGCTACGCGGTGATCTTCGGCGTTCTGCTCGTGCTTCTGGCGTTCAGGGCGCGCGGCTTTGGCAGGCGGCTTACGAATGCGCAAGGTGCCGCGGCGGAGCGATAGCTCGGCGGGTGCCGGCAAGGCCGGTACGTCGTTACGTCGTGCTGAACCCTTTGGACCGCACGTAATCGCCCCAGTCCGGCCGCTGCAAATTGGCGTACTGATCTCGTTTCGAGACCGACCAGCTCGCAGCCTCGGGGGAGGCGTTCTCCAGCGTCCTTCGCCTCGCATCGTAGGCGTGTACCTGGCCGAGTACGTCGCTTTCAGGGTAGCGGTCCCGATGCACCGTCAAGGACAGGGGCAGGCGAGATACCACCCGGCCGCCGAGTTGCGGATAGCCCAGGCACAGGCCCGCAATAGGGACGACGTGCTGGGGTAACGAGAGAATCTCGTCGAGCCTCGAAGGATGGTTCCGAATCATGCTGATCGGACAACACGCCAAACCGGCCGTCTCCGCCGCTTGCATGAAATTCATCATGACCAGGGATCCATCGACGACCGCGTTGAAGAACTGGTCGAGATGCTCATTGATGAACGGCGTGGCGTGATGCTCGAAGATGGAGCGAATCCTGTGCCCGTCCGCGCAGAACACCAGGAACGCCGGAGCGCTCGGCACCCATGGGAACTGCGGCACAAGCTCATTGATCGCTTGGCGCTGCTGCGGATCCCGAATATCGATGATCGATGCCTGCTGCAGATCGCTCTTGGAGGGTGCACTCAGAGCGCAGGCGGCCAGCAAGCGTATGGTCGACTCGGGCACCGGCTGCGGGCTCCATTGCCGATGCGTCGAGTGCGATGCCATGCGAAGCAGCGGGCCGACGCCCGCCAGCTGCTCGTCGACTTTCAAGGATTCGCCGAAGCGCCGCGATAAGACGTCGGTGAGTCGGGCGTGGTCATCGGCGAACATGTCGGGGCTCCATGAAAGTCCGGCAGTTCTACAGCGTCAGTCTCGGCAATGCAAGTTTCATGGACTTCTGGTGGCGTAGATCGGCGTGTTCAGGCTGCGCAGAATACGCTGGACCGGATCCGCGACAGGTCTGGAACGGGGCCCACCGGCACCCTCAGAATTCACTTGCTGCCTGGATTGGCTGGCGAGCATTTCGCGGAGTTCGTCGGGGCGTTTCAGCTGCGCTATCCCAAGGTCTCGATCGAGCCTGCGCGGGGGATACATGCTGCAGAATTTCCTCGACGGTCTGGTCCGGCACTTCAAGTTGCTCGACTGGGACCGCATGCTCGAATCATGAGCTCAAGGCGCTGACCTTCTGCGCATTTCATCGAGCTGCCCGGGCCGCGACCAGTGCAGCATCGGCGATTGCTCGATGGCGACTTCACGCAGTGCGGCCGCTGTTGCCCTCGCCGAGTTGCTCAGGCTCTTGTCCCTGACGGCGATGGCGATGCGCCGCGACAGCGGCGGTGCCCCGACGGGGCGCATCGACAATCGCGACTTCAGGAGATCGCCCATGATGTAGGCGTAGGTCATGATCGACGCGCCTTCGCCGTTGATGACGCACGACAGCATGCCGTGGCCTGTTTCCCGCTCCTGCACCACATTGAGCCGGATGC
>JAFKGG010000227.1 GCA_017307915.1 Burkholderiales bacterium
CGGCACCAGCCGAGATTGACCCGTGCGGCGGCGACGAGGCCCTGATCGAGCTGGACCGTGCCGCGCTGCTGCGCGACGGTCGCTTCCTCGTCCTCGACCGTCTGCTTGGCGATCGAATTGACCGCGAGCAGGTTGCGATAATGCGCAAGATCGCGTTCGGACCCGGCGAGGATCGCGGAATCGCGCCGCAGCGTGCCCAGCGCCTGCGCCAGCGCGGCCTGATAGGGCGCGGGATCGACCTCGGCGAGCAGCTGCCCGGCATGGACGTCGCTGCCCTCGGTGAAATGGACCCGCAGCAGCTTGCCGCTGACCTGCGCGAGGATCGTGTCGCTGGTCCAGGCCTGCGCAGAACCGAGCGTGGTGAAGGACAGCGGGAAATCGCGCGCCGCCGCGCGCACCGCGGTCACCGGCACCGGGCGCGGGCCGTTGTCCTTCGCGGCGGGCTTGTGCACGACCGCCCAGATGACGAGCGCGATCGCGACGCATGCCAAGACGCCGAGGATCCAGAAACGTTTGCGTCGATCGATGGCCATTCACGCTCCCCGGACAGTCTGGCGGCAGGAGAAGGGCGCGGACGGGCCGGACCGGCACGCGACGGTGCCAGCCCGGCCTTTCCGCGTGGCCGGACCTTTGAGTTTTTCACCTGCAGGGAAATTATCACCCGCGCCGCGCGGCGGCCTAGGATCGATCGGTCTCGAATGGTCTTGCCGACGCTCGGCAGGTCATCGATGATCTTGGTTTATCTCAAAAGGTCTCAAACCCCGGGCGCTTTGATGACAGTCGGAAAAAGCCTGCCTTATATCGCTCGCATGCAGGAAAGCGCGCATCCGCGGGAAGACCGGCTGCTGCGATCAGCGATGCCGCTGCCAAGAGGAACGGCCGGCGCTGGAATCGTCCCGGGTGCTGCCCCTGCTTTGAAGCCGAATACATTGTTGTATCCTATAGAGAAACTAAGTTGTCTGAATTGATTTGAGTATAGGGGCCGTCGCGTTTGCTCGTCAATGATGTTTAATTAGCCAAAAACCTAGACGGAATTCGTACAGAAGCCCGATTTCCAGCGGAATCAGAGGGCGTTTCCTGATCTTTGTTATAGTTTTCTAATGGGAAACTTTTGGATTGCCTCGTCTAGCATGACAAGGCAGTCAGTCGAATGGTGCGGCGGTCGCGCGAAACGGCGCGTGGCGGTGTTGAGAGCAAGGCCCGGGGCGTCAGTCGCCGGGGCCGCCTACACCCGCAACAGCACGATCAGGGCGCCGGCCCCGCCGTCATTGGGCCGTGCCTGGCAAAACGCCAGCACTTCCTGGCGCTGTACCAGCCAACGCGGCACCTTGTTCTTCAGCACCGGCTCGCGGCCGATCGATCCCAGCCCCTTGCCGTGGATCACACGTACGCAGCGCTGCTGGTCACGCACCGCCAGGGCCAGGAACGCCGCCAGCGCTTCACGCGCTTCGTCGACCCGCAGGCCGTGCAGGTCGATCTGCCGCTGCACCGTCCATTCGCCGCGGCGCAGCCGGCGCACCACGTCGGGGCCGATGCCGCTGCGCTGGTACGACAAGGCTTCGTCGGTGTCGAGCAGCCGTTCGATGTCGATCTCGTCGGACATCGATTCGTCGAGCACCGCGCGGTCGTCGAGTTCGCGCTGGCGCGGCGCGGGCACCGGCTGCGGGCGCGGCAGCTCGGCGCGGTCGCTGGGCCGCAAGGGCGTGGCGTCGGCCACTGCATCGCGGAACACGTTGTTTTCGCGCTGCGCGCGCAGTTCGGCCTGCCGGCGCTGCTCGTCTTCGAGACGCCGACGCTCGGCCGCTTCGCGCAGCTCGGCGCTCAGGCCGCGCAGGGCGGCCAGGTCGTCTAGCGCTTGTTTACGAGGCATGATGACTGCGTGGCAAACCCGCCCCGAGATGGGGCGAAACCAGACCGGCAAGACCCAGGCGCTGGCTGCGGCCTGCGCAGCCGGCTTGCACCCGTGATCCGCTGCCGGTCAGGCCGGCGAGCCGGCCGCTTCCAGATAGCGCTGCGCGTCGAGCGCCGCCATGCAACCCGTGGCGGCGCTGGTGATCGCCTGCCGGTAGATGTGGTCTTGCACGTCGCCGGCGGCGAACACACCCGGGGTGCTGGTGGCGGTAGCTTGGCCGTTCTGACCGCTGCGCGTGAGAATGTAGCCGTTGTGCATTTCCAACTGGCCCTCGAACAGCGAGGTGTTCGGCGTATGGCCGATCGCCACGAACAGGCCGGTGATGGCGAGCTGGTGCGTCGATCCGTCGCGGTTGTCGCGCAGCTTCAGGCTGTTGACGCCGCTGTCGTCGCCTTGCACCTCGTCGAGTTCGTGGTGCCACAGCACCTCGACATTGCCGCCGTCGCGCGTTTTGGCCATCAGCTTGTCGATCAGGATAGGCTCGGCGCGGAAGCGGTCGCGCCGGTGGATGACGGTGACTTTGCGCGCGATGTTCGACAGATACAGCGCTTCCTCGACCGCCGTGTTGCCGCCGCCGACCACCGCCACGTCCTGCTTGCGGTAGAAAAAGCCGTCGCAGGTGGCGCAGGCCGACACGCCCTTGCCCATGAACGCCTCTTCAGAGGGCAGACCCAGATAGCGTGCCGAGGCGCCGGTGGCGATGATCAGCGCGTCGCAGGTGTATTCGCCGGAATCGCCGATCAGGCGCAGCGGCTTTTCGTTGAGCTTGGCAGTATGGATGTGATCGAAGATGATCTCGGTGCCGAAGCGCTCGGCGTGCTGCTGGAAGCGCGCCATCAGATCCGGGCCCTGCACGCCCTCGGCGTCGGCCGGCCAGTTGTCGACGTCGGTAGTGGTCATCAGCTGGCCGCCCTGGGCCAAGCCGGTAATCAGCACCGGCTGCAGGTTGGCGCGCGCCGCGTAGACGGCGGCGGTGTAGCCGGCAGGGCCGGAACCAAGGATCAGCAGGCGGGCGTGGCGAGTGGCGGTCATGGTCGGATGAGCGGAGGTGACGTTGTTAAAATCTCAAAAAATCATTGGCTTAGCGACTGAATCTTTGAGCGTTTTGTGATAATTGATGCTGGTAGGGCAGAATTATAAGGAGGCGATGCTGTCAGTCGGGCAGCGGTTCGTCTCCTTTCCTGTTTGAGAGGTGGGTATGGCTCACGATGAAAACAAGGCGTTTCTGCGGCGCGTGCCGCTGTTGTCCAGCTTGAACGAGCAGCAGCTCGAAACGCTGGCGGCAGGCAGCTCGCGGCGGAACTACCCGAAGGGTCGGACCATCGTGTCCGAAGGGGAGCCTTCTCAGTCACTGTATATTTTGCTGTCGGGCCGCGCCAAGGTGCAGCGCTCGGATTCCGAGGGCAAGGAAGTGATCCTGGCCGTGCTCGGTTCGGGCGATTTTTTTTTCGAGATTAGCCTGATCGATGATTCACCGCGCTCGGCCAGCGTGATCACGCTGGAGTCGTGCGACTTCATGGCAATCAACAAGGATAGCTTCAAATCGATGCTCCTGCAGAGCAACGAGATGTGCATGGCGGTGATGAAGGGCCTGGTCAAGCGCCTGCGCGAAGCCGACCAGAAGATCGAGACGCTGGCGCTGCTCGACGTGTATGGCCGCGTGGCGCGCGTGCTGCTCGATTTCTCGGAGCACGTCAACGGCGAGCGCGTGGTCAAGAACAAGCTGCCGCGCCAGGAAATCGCCAAGATGATCGGCGCTTCGCGCGAGATGGTGTCGCGCGTGATGAAGGGCCTGGAACTCGACGGCTACATCGTGCCGATGACCGAGGGCCGGCTGCTGCTGCGCGAAAAGATCAGTTCCTATATCAGCTAGACCGCAGGGAAGTACCAGTACGATGGCGCGCACGACGGCCGCTTCAGTTTCTTCGGGCCGATCCGCCGTGGGCGGGCAGCTTCGTCTGTCAGACAAGGGCTGGCGCCTGCTGCAGGAGGTTGGCTGGATTGCGCTGGCCGCGCTCGGCCTGTATCTGCTGCTGATCCTGCTTACGTATCACAAGTCCGATCCGGGCTGGTCGCATGCGGTGGCTTCGCCGGGCATCGCCAACCTGGGCGGCCGCGTCGGCGCCTGGTTCGCCGACCTGCTGCTGTATCTGTTCGGCCTGAGCAGCTATTTGCTGGTGGCGCTGATGGGCGTATCGGTGGTGCGCGGCTGGCGCGCGCTGCGCGCCTTGCCGGCCGACGATGAAGCCGCCGAGCAGCGCTTCGCGTGGGAGCGCTGGCTCGGTTTCGGCCTGCTGCTGCTCGGTTGCGTGGGTGTCGAATCGGCGCGACTGCACAGCCTGCAAGTGGACATGCCGCTGGCGCCGGGCGGCATCGTCGGCGCCGTGCTGTCCGATCCGCTGTTCGATGCGCTGGGCCCGGTCGGCGGCACGCTGGCGCTGCTGGTGCTGGTCGCTGCCGGTTTCAGTCTGTGGTCGGGCTGGTCGTGGCTGCAGATCTTCGAACGCATCGGCTATGCGCTGGAGTGGCTGGTGCAGCGCGTGGCGCAGGCGATCTCGGCGCAGCGCGACCGGCGCATCGGCGAAGTCGCCGCCAGCGCGCGCACCGAGCAGGTCCAGGAAAAACGCCGCATTCTGGAAGACGACCCCGAGCCGGTGCGCATCGCCGTACCGGTGGCGCGCATCGAGCGTTCCGAGCGGGTCGAGGCCGAGCGGCAGACGCCGTTGTTCGCCGACCTGCCGGCCGACACGCAGTTGCCGCCGGTGTCGCTGCTCGACGAACCGCCGGTGGCGCAGGAAACCGTCTCGCAGGAAACGCTCGAATACACGTCGCGCCTGATCGAGAAGAAGCTGGCCGATTTCAACGTGGCGGCCAACGTGGTCGCTGCCTATCCGGGCCCGGTGATCACGCGCTACGAGATCGAGCCGGCCACCGGCGTCAAGGGCAGCCAGATCGTCAACCTGTCGAAGGATCTGGCGCGTGCGCTGTCGCTGGTGTCGATCCGCGTCGTCGAGACCATCCCGGGCAAGAACCTGATGGGCCTCGAACTGCCCAATTCGCGCCGGCAGACGGTGCGGCTGTCGGAGATCCTCGGTTCGCAGGTCTATGCCACCAGCGCTTCGCCGATCACGCTGGCGCTGGGCAAAGACATCGCCGGCAACCCGATGGTGGCCGACCTGGCCAAGATGCCGCACCTGCTGGTGGCCGGCACGACCGGCTCGGGCAAGTCGGTGGGGATCAACGCGATGCTGCTGTCGCTGCTGTACAAGAGCGATCCCACGCAGGTGCGCTTGATCCTGATCGATCCCAAGATGCTCGAGATGAGCGTCTACGAAGGCATTCCGCACCTGCTCGCGCCAGTGGTCACCGACATGCGCCAGGCCGGCAACGCGCTGAACTGGTGCGTGGCCGAGATGGAGCGACGCTATCGCGTGATGAGCAAGCTCGGCGTGCGCAATCTGTCGGGCTACAACCAGAAGATCGCCGATGCGCAAAAGCGCGAAGAGCTGATCCCGAATCCGTTTTCGCTGACGCCCGACGCGCCCGAGCCGCTCGACAAGCTGCCGCAGATCGTCGTCTTCATCGACGAGCTGGCCGACCTCATGATGGTGGTCGGCAAGAAGATCGAAGAACTGATCGCGCGGCTGGCGCAGAAGGCACGCGCCGCCGGCATCCATCTGATCCTGGCTACGCAGCGGCCGTCGGTGGACGTCATCACCGGCCTGATCAAGGCCAACATCCCGACGCGGATCGCGTTCCAGGTGTCGTCGAAGATCGACTCGCGCACGATTCTCGATCAGATGGGGGCCGAGTCGCTGCTCGGGCAGGGCGACATGCTGTACATGCCCTCGGGCAGCGGCGTGCCGGTGCGCGTGCACGGCGCCTTCGTGGCCGACGAGGAAGTGCACAAGGTGGTCGAGCACTGGAAGCAGTTGGCCGATCCGCAATACATCGAAGGCATTCTGGAAGGCGGCGTGCCCGAGGAGGTCGACTCCGGCAGCGCGGTGGGCTTCGGCGGTCTGTCGCAGACGCTGGCCGAAGCAGGTGTCGACGGCGAAGCCGATCCGATGTACGACCAGGCGGTGGCGGTCGTCATCAAGCACAAGCGGGCATCGATCTCGCTGGTGCAGCGGCATCTGCGCATCGGCTACAACCGGGCCGCGCGTTTGCTCGAGCAGATGGAGAAGTCGGGGCTCGTGTCCGCAATGGCGAGCAACGGCAATCGCGAGCTGCTCGTGCCTACTTCGCAGGAATGATCGTTTGATGACCGTGTTTGCATGGCCGCTGGCGCGGCCGTTTCGTTTTGGTTTCGATGGCGCCCGCCGGGCAGCAATGCGCGCCACGCGCGCCGCGATGGCTTCGTCGCTGCTGACGCTGCTGCTGTGCTGGTGCGTTGCCGTACCTGCGCAGGCCGGTGCCCTCGAACAGTTGCGCGAGTTTCTGGCGCAGACCCGCTCGGCGCAGGGCGAATTCACGCAGCAGTTGCTGCGCGAAAACGGCCAGGTGGCCGAGTCGAGCAGCGGCGGCTTCGCATTTTCCAAGCCCGGGCGTTTTCGCTGGGAAGTGCGCAAGCCGTTCGAGCAGTTGCTGGTGGCCTACGGCAGCAAGCTGTATTTCTTCGACAAGGATCTGAACCAGGTCACGGTCAAGAAGCTGGCCGAGTCGATGAGTTCGACGCCGGCGGCGATCCTGTTCGGCACCGGCGATCTCGATCGCGAGTTCCAGATGCGCGAGCTGGCCCCCAAGGACGGCCGCGAATGGCTCGAAGCGCTGCCGCGCAGCAAGGAACCCGGCTTCGAGCGCATCGCGCTGGCGTTTCGCAACGGGCTGCCCGAGGTGATGGAAGTGCGCGACGCCTTCGGGCGCACGTCACGCTTCACGTTCAGCGGCATCACGCGCAACGCTGCCGTGGCGCCGGAATCGTTCCGTTTCGTACTGCCCAAGGGCGCCGACATCGTCGAGTAGTGACGGCGGCGCGGTCCCACGGGCTCGCGGCGCTTGCGGTAAGCTGTCGGACTAACCTGTAGTGGAGTTACCGAGTGAGCCATGCGGCCCCGGCGACCCCGGCTGCCGGTGCCGGTGACCTGCGTGTAATCGTGGTCGTCAGCGTCGCGCACGGCTTGTCGCATTTCTTCCAACTGATCATCGCACCGCTGTTTCCCTGGCTGAAAGACGCGTTCGCGCTGTCGTATTCCGAGCTGGGGCTGCTGATGTCGGTGTTTTTCGTCATCTCGGGCGTCGGGCAGGCGCTGTCAGGCTTCCTGGTCGATCGGGTCGGCCCGGTGCCGGTCATGCTCGGTGCACTAGGCCTGTTCGCCGGCGGGGCGGCAGTGCTGGCGATCAGCCCCAACTATGCCGGGCTGATGGCCGGCATCGCCTTGGCTGG
This sequence comes from Burkholderiales bacterium, assembly GCA_017307915.1. Classification (GTDB taxonomy): domain Bacteria; phylum Pseudomonadota; class Gammaproteobacteria; order Burkholderiales; family Burkholderiaceae_E; genus Zeimonas. Next base: position 7,299 of record JAFKGG010000227.1, read on the forward strand.
GCTGGGCAACGCCTCGTTTCATCCGGTCGACTATTCGATCCTGAACAGCCGCATTTCGTCGGAGCGCATCGGCAAGGCCTATGCCGTGCACGGTGTCAGCGGCAACATCGGCTGGGCCGTGGCGCCCTTGTTTCTGGTGGGCATCACGCAGTGGCTGAGCTGGCGCCATGCGCTGGGCGCGGCCAGTCTGCTGGCGCTGGCCGTGCTGGCCTTGGTCTGGGTCAATCGCGACGCACTGCGCATGGCGCCGCGCCTG
>JAFKGG010000369.1 GCA_017307915.1 Burkholderiales bacterium
CGGCGCTGACCACGATGGCGTTTCTGATGTAGCAAGCCGGGGCCATCACCGTGCCGGCCCCGCGTTCCTGTTTTCGCATCGCAGCTTCTTTTCGGACCTGGCGCATCGCCGCTTCTCCTCCTGCCTGGCGACCCCGGCGCGCAAGCCCCGGGGTCGCTGCTTTCTCGGCCTTCAGCGCCCGCGAAACACCGGCTTACGGCGCTCGCTGAAGGCACGCACGCCTTCGGCGAAGCTCTCGCCGCCGACCAATTCCATCTGCCGCGACCGTTCCAGGTCGAGCTGCTGCGCCAAGGTGTTCGACTCGGCGGCAGCGAAGATCGCGCGCGCTTCCAGGATCGCGTGCTGCGGCATGGCGGCCAGCGCATGCGCCATGCGCCGTGCCTCGGCCTGCAATCGATCGTCTTCGACGCAGGCCCAGATCAGGCCCCACTCCTGCGCCTTGTGCGCCGGCAGCTTCTCGCCAGTGATCGCCAGCCCCAGTGCACGGGCACGCCCGATCGCGCGCGGCAGCGCCCACGTGACGCCCATGTCGGGCATGGCACCGAGGGCTGGAAAGAACGGCAGATAGAAGTACGATGATTTCGCCGCGATCACCAGGTCGCCGGCCAGCGCCAGGCCCATGCCGCCGCCCGCGGCCACGCCATTGACGGCGCACACCACCGGCACCGGCAGCTCGTTCAGGGTACGCACGACGGGGTTCATGCGCGTCATCAACTCGCCCACGTATTGCCCGAGCGGGCAATCAGGATCGGGCTTGTCGATCAACTCGCGATAGCGCGCCAGATCGGCCCCGACGCAAAAACCCCGCCCGCGGCCGGTGAGGATGACGGCGCGCACCGTCTTGTCCTCGCGCGCCCTCGCGACGGCATCCGTCAGGCCCTGGATCATCTCGCCGCCCAGCGGGTTCATCCGGTCGCCGTCGTTCAGACTGATCGTGGCGATCGCCTCGTCGATCTCGAACTGGACCAAGGGTTCTTTCATGATGAGGATTCCTTGCGGCGAAGCGGAAAATAGGTGCGCACGACCTCGCCGTCCAGACGCAGTCCGTGGCAGGCGCCCAGGGGCGTGAACTTGCCGCCCGGCGCCGCCGGATCGACGTCGGTGAATTCGCTGTCGGCCCACAAAGCCTGGAACACGGTGCTCGCCATGGCCGAAATCAGTTCGGAAATGTGCGTGCACCCCACTTCGCCTCGGAACAGTTTCTTGACTTCGCTGCCGAAGCCCGGGCCGATGCGCAAGCCCACCAGCTTGCTATAGGCCGCCTCGGCACCTTCGCATTCCGGATAAGGGCGCTCCTCGCTGTAGGCACCGGCCGCGACGATCCAGCGATCACGGCTCACCGTGAGCCGCACGCGCATCTGATGGATCGGCGCGTTTGCGTCGATGCTCCTTCCCGTCGGCAACCGCGCCGGCTCCGGCTTGGTATCGACGAGCAGCGCCTCGATGTCGAGCAGGCCGTCTTCACGCTCGAAGGCTTCGCAGATGATGCGCCGCAAGTGGATCGGCCGGCGTGGCGCGGCAGGCGGTGCCTCGCTCATGCGCGCGCCCCGGCATGGGCCGCCCCGGCATGGGCCGCCCCGGTATCGGCCGCCCCCACGAAGGCTACGCCGGCGCTGACCAGCGCATCAATCTCGGCCGGGGAATAGCCGGCCGCCGCCAGCAGCTCAAGCGTGTGCTGGCCGGTGTGTGGCGCCTCGACCGCGCGCGCGTCTTTCATATCGAGCGACAGCGACAGGCGCCCGCGATCGACCACGCCGTCGTTGCGCATCAGGTCGTCGAGCCCGCCGCGGCTGGGCGCGGGCGGCCGGTCGATGCGCAGAACCCGCGCGCCCATGTCGGCCAGCAGCATGCAGGCGAACGGCCCCGGACCGATGCCGGCAAGCTCGATGACGGTGAGATGGGAAAGCGGTCCGGACATGGCGGCGGCTGTGCTCGATTACATCCGCTTGGCCACTTCTTCCAGCATCACCTCGGTAGCGCCGCCGCCGATGGTGAGGATGCGGGAGTCGCGCGCCATGCGCTCGACCGGCGTGCCGATGATGTAGCCGGTGCCGCCGTGCAATTGCAGGCAGGTGTGCACGATCTCCTGCAAGGTCTCGGCGCCGAAGGCCTTCAGCATCGACACCTCGCGCACCGTGTCCTTGCCCTCGTCGATCATCTGCGCGCACTGGTAGGTCAGCGCGCGCACCGCCGCGGCCTTGGCGGCGACCCAGGCAATCTTGTTGCGCACCACCGGCTGCTCCCACAGCGGCTTGCCGAAGGCCTGCCGGTTGCGCAGATAGTCCACCGTCAGCTCGATTGCCTTGGCGCTGGCGCCCGAGACCAGCGCGCCGACCACCAGACGCTCGTTCTGGAAGGTGCTCATGATGTAGTAGAAGCCTTTGCCTTCCTCGCCCAGCAGCGCGTCGTGCGGCAGCTTCAGGTCGTCGAGGAACAGCTCGGCGGTGTCGGAACTGCGCCAGCCATGCTTGTCGAACTTGCGCGCCACCTTCAGGCCGGGGTTGCCCTTTTCGACGATGAACAGCGAAATGCCGCGGCTGCCCTTGGCTTGCGGATCGGTGCGCGCGGCGACGATGTAGAGGTCGCCGAGCACGCCGTTGGTGATGAAGGTCTTCGAGCCGTTGATGCTCCAGCCGTCTTCGGTACGCACGGCGCGGGTCTTCAGCCCCGCGACGTCGGAACCGGCATGCGGTTCGGTCACGCACACTGCTCCCACCTGCATGCCGGCGCAGGCCGCGGGCAGGTATTTCTTCTTCTGCTCGTGGCTGCCGCGATGGGCGATGTGCGAGATCGACATGTCGCTGTGCACCGTCAGCGCTGCCGCCACGCCGCCGTAGGATGAGCGTGCAAGCTCTTCCCCGAGCACCACCGAAGCCAACGCGCCCATGCCGCCGCCGCCATACTCGACCGGATGCCGCATGCCCAGGAAACCCATCTCGCCGAGCCGGCGGAACACGTCCCTCGGGATCTCGCCGGCCGCCTCCCAGGCATCGCCGTTGGGCACGATCACTTCGTCGACGAAGCGGCGCACCTGCTGGCGCACCATGCGCAGTTCATCGCTGAGTAGATCGGGTTCGTTGAATTGGAATTCGGTCATGAAGAGGCTGCGCGTTCAGCGGTGAAGTCTGAAGGGTGATGGGCGTCGGCCCGAAGCAGTGCGAGTGCTGCGCATCGATGGGTGCACGAGGCGGTCGCCACCCCGTGCACCCCTGCATCCCGTGCACGCCTGGCCTGACTATTTGACGACCTTGTACGTCGCCCCGGCAGGGTCGGCCTTCAGCAGGAACAGCTTCGGCGCCGCCAGGTGATTGGTCGGCGTGAACGTGACCGGCGTCATCGCGCCCGTTTCCAGCCCCTTCACCTTGTTGAGCTCGGCGATGGTGCAATTCCAGGTCAGCGCCTTGCCGCAACGGCCGATCGCATCGAACAGCGCGCGCGTCGAGGCATAGCCGGTAAAGGTGTAGCGGTTGACCCGGGCGAGTTCTTCCTGCGACAGATGCTTGGCGAGCTTTTCAGTGAACCCCTTGGCTTCCGGCTCACTTTCGAGATAGACGTAATCGATCGTGTACACGTTCTCGGCGGCCGAACCCATCATCTTGGCGCTGGCCGGCACGCGCGATACGTAGGTCACGCCCGTGGGAATCTTGTGGCCGATGCGCTCCAGTTCCTTGGCCATGGTCACGTTCTCGCCCAGCACGCCGCCGGCCATCAGCGCCTCGGCGCCCGATTGCTTGACCTTCAGCATCTCGGAAGAAAAGTCGCTCTGGCCCTTCTTGTAGATCTGGGTGGAGACGACCTGCAGTTTCTTCTCCTTCACGGCGCGATCGAAGCCTTGCCGCACGTTCTCGCCGTATTCGTCGTCCTGCGAGACCAGCGCCCACTTCTTGCCGGGATAACGCTCGGCCATTCGCGAGACGAGTTCGGTCACGGCATCGGCCATGTCGTAGCCGACGGCGAACACGTTCTTGATGAGGGGTTTGTAAAGACCCTCATACGTGGTGATCGGCGCCATGGCCGGAATGCCCGACTGCTGGATCAGCGGCATCGCGGCCTGCGACTGCGCCGTACCGGAGATCGACGTCAACGCGAACACCTTGTCGCTGTTGATCAGCTTGCGTACACCCTGCACGGTGCGCGACGGCACGTAGCCGTCGTCTTCGGAAATCAGCCGCACCCGGCGCCCGTTGATGCCGCCCGCGGCATTGACTTCGGCCACGGCGACCTTCACGCCCAGGTTGTGCGCCACGCCCAGCAGCGCCGGCGGCCCGGTCAGCGGCAAAATGTCGCCGACCACGATCTCGCTGTCGGTCACGCCCTGCTGCTGTGCCGCCGCGGGGCCGACAGCGCCCGCGCTCAGCAGGCCGATGACGGCGAGGGTAGTAAGTCTCCTGTTCATTGCTAGCTCCTTTTGTGGTCAGGCCAGGGTCGTGGTGATGAAAGCGCGATCGTCAGTAGCGCAAGGGCCAGTAGACCCAGGCGTGCCGGACGTCGTGCCAGATGCCGCGCAGCCCGCGGGGATCGAACCTCAGAAAACCGATGATTGCCAAGCCATACAGCACGCTCTTGATCTCGTGCGCGCTGGTGGTGAGCAGGTCGCTCAGGCCGCTGCCCAGCACCGACATCGCTGCGGCGAAGATCTCCGGCAAGGTCATGATGAAGATCGTGCCGAATACCGCCCCGAGCACCGAGCCGAGCCCACCCACGATGACGATGGCCAGCGCCTCGATCGACAGCAGGAACGGGTAACCCTCGACGCTGACGATGCCCAGATACAGGCCCATCAGCGCGCCGCCCACGCCGGTCAGCGCCGCGCTCACCAGAAAGGCCAGCAGCTTGAAGCGGACCAGGTTGATGCCCATGGTGCGCGCCGCGATGTCGTTGTCGCGGATGGCGACCAGCGCGCGCCCGATGTAGGAGCGGCGAAAGTTCAGCGTCACCGCCACCGCCAGCACGCACATGACCAGACAGAACCAGTAGAACGCGTTGTCGCTCGACAGGTCGACACCCAGCATGGTGGGACGCATGACCATGATGCCGCGGCCGGCCCCGGTCCACTTGCCGCCGGCCAGGATGCAGGCGCTGACGATGTGGCTGAAGGCCAGCGTCGTGATCGCCAGATACAAGCCGTGCAGGCGCAGCGACGGAATGCCCACGATCAGGCCGAACAGCGCGGGCACCACCGCCGACAGCATCAGCGCGAACTCCGGCGGCAAGCCCAGGCGGGTGACGCCGATCGCGTAGGTATAGCCGCCCAGCATCAGGAAGCCGACGTGGCCCAGCGAGATCAGCCCGGTGAAGCCGGTCAGCACGGTGAGCCCGAGCGCGCCGACCAGCGTGAACAGGATGATGGTCAGATGCGACAGCAGAAAATTGCCGAGCAGGAACGGGGCAAGCGCCAGCGCCACCAGCAGCGCCGCCGTCCACGCCTTGACCGCCGGCGAATCGGTCAGGACGATCAGCTCGCCATAACCCTTCTTGAAGTATCCGCTTCGCATCAGACCCTCTCGATCCGTTTTTCGCCGAACAGCCCGAACGGGCGGATCATCAGCACCACCAGGATCAGCACGAAACCGGCGATCTCCTTCAGCGTGCTGGGCAGATAGCCGCCGACCAGGTTTTCGAGGATGCCGATGATCAGGCCGCTCACGCCCGAGCCGATGATCGAATCGAATCCGCCCAGCACGGTGGCCGGAAAAGCCTTCAGGCCGATCTCGAACACCGTGGGCGCCAGCCCGTAGATCACGGCGAACAAGGCGCCGGCCAGGCCCGCCAGACCCGAGGCCGCGGCCCAGGCCACGGCCTGCACGCGCGCCGTCGAGACGCCCATCAGGCGGGCCGTCTTTTCGTCGGCCGCCACGGCACGCATCGCCACGCCGAAGCGGCTGCGCGTGAGAAACAGCCAGAACCCGAGCACCGCCAGCACCAGCACGCCGAACACCACGAGCTGGCTGACCCGGACGCCGATGCCCATGAGCTGCACGATGTCGTCGGCGCCCGCCACTTCGAACTTGTGCGGCGATGCGCCCCAGATCATCGTGACCAGGGCACGCAGCACCACGGCCAGCCCCACCGTGACCAGCACCACCGACAGCACCGGCTCGCCGAGCATCGGCCGCATGATCAGGCGCTCGCACACCAGGCCCAGCACGGCGCCGACGCACACGGCCAGCAGCACGGCCATGACGCCGCCGGTGCCCATCGCCATGACCAGCGACCAGGTCGTGTAAGCCGTGAGCATGCCCATTTCGCCCTGGGCGAAATTGACGATGCCGGTGGCCTTGAAGATGACGGCGAAGCTCATCGCCACCAGACCGTAGATGGCGCCCACCGCCAGGCCCGACACCACCAGTTGAGCGAAGTATTCCATCTATGCTCCGTAGATGATCTCGAGTTCGCGCGCGAACTTCTTGTTGATCAGGCCGCGGCGAACCTTCTGCGTGGCGGTCAGTTCGCCGTCGTCGTGATCCAGCTCTTTCTCCAGCAGCACGAACCGGCGGATGTTTTCCACGCGAGCGAACTTGGCATTGACTTCGTCGACGACGCTCTGGATCAGCTCGTGCACCTCGCCCATCTGGGTCAGCGATTTGAAGGTCGTATACGGCAGGTTGCGCTCGGCGGCCCAGCGGCCGACGCTGTCGAAATCGATCTGGATCAGGCCGCCCAGGAATTTGCGGCCTTCGCCGACCACGATGGCTTCGCGAACGAAGGGGCTGTCCTTGAGCGCGTTCTCGATTTCCGACGGGGCGATGTTCTTGCCGCCACTGGTGATGATGATCGCCTTCTTGCGGTCGACCACGGCGATCTCGTCTTCGCCACGCAGCTCGACGATGTCGCCGGTAGCCAGCCACCCATCGGGCGACATGATGTCGGCGGTGCCCTGATCGTCGAACAGGTAGCCCTTGAAGACGCCGGGCGAGCGCACGAAGACCTCGCCGTCTTCGGCCACCTTCCATTGCACGCCTTCCATCGCAGGGCCGCAGCTACCCGAGATGAACGGCCGGCCGGGCACCTGCACGAAGCACAGGCCGCCGGCTTCGGTCAGGCCGTAGCCCTGCCCTACCGGCAAACCGATGACGTCGAAGAACTTCAGCGTCTCGGGCGACACCGAGGCGCCGCCGCACATGCGGGTGTGCGTGCGATTCAACCCCATGTGGCGCTGCATGTTGCGAAACAGCAGGCCATACCAGAACGCGAACTCGAGCTTGTCGCGCAGCGCGATCAGATGCCCGTGCACGGCGCGGCGGTCCGACAGCACGCGTCCGCGCCTCATGCCGATGCGATACATCCACTGCTGCAAGCGGCCGCTGTCCTTCATGCGGAACTCGAAGCTCTGCTGCAGTTTTTCCCAGATGCGCGGCACGCCCAGGAAGAAGGTGGGCGCGATCTCGCGGATGTTGCCGGCGACCGTGTCGATGGACTCGGCGAAGTTCACGCAGCCGCCCGACAACAGGTGCTGCACGGTGGAGTAGCTGCGCTCGGCCACGTGGCACAGCGGCAGATAGCATACCGACTCGAACGGCTTGTCGGTCATCCTGCGCGCCACCATGTACGCATAGGCGCCGTAGACGAAATTGCGGTGCGTCAGCATCGCCCCCTTCGGCGGCCCGGTCGTGCCCGAGGTGTACACGAGGATGTTGACGTCGTCGGGCATCAGCGCGTCGATCGACTCGTCGAGCCGGCGCTCGGCGTCAGGGTGCTCGGCGGCATATTCGTCGCCCAGTTCGAGCAGCCGGGCGAACCCGTGCGGGCGCCCCGGCGCGTAGCGGCGCAGCCCCTTCATGTCGATGCAGAAGATGTGCTCCAGGTGCGGCAGCCCGTCGCCGTTGGCCATCGCATCGAGCACCTTGTCGGTCTGCTCCTGGTCGCCGGTGATCGCCAGCCTGGCGCGGCAGTGGCCCGCGATGTACTGCACCTCGGGCCAGGGGTTGGTCGGGTAGATGCCCACCACCTGCACGCCGATCATCTGCGCGCCCAGATCGGCATAGAACCATTCCGGCACGTCTTCGGCGGCGATGATGAGGCGGTCGCCGCGCGACAGGCCCAACTGCATCAGCCCGAGCGCCGCGCGGCGCGCATCGCGGTAATAGTCGGCCCAGGTGCGGCCGCGCCAGACGCCCTGCACCTTCTCGCGCAGCGCCACCTGGCCGCCGCGCTCCCGGGCACGCAGGCGCAGCAGGCCCGGCATCGTCGCCTCGCCCCGGATCAGCTTGTCATGCTCGAGCATCCGGCGCCTCCTCGCCCAGGTAAGCCTGCAACACCTGCGGATTGGCCGCCACTTCGGCGGGCGTGCCTTCGGCGATCAGCGATCCGAAGTCGAGCACGTAGACGCGATCGGAAAGATCCATCACCACTTGCATGTCGTGTTCGATCATCAGCACCGCGATGCCGAACTCGTCGCGGATGTCGAGCGTGAAGCGCGCGATGTCCTCTTTCTCTTCGCGATTCATGCCGGCGACGATTTCGTCGAGCAGCAGCAGGCGCGGCTCACAGGCCAGCGCGCGTCCGAGTTCGACGCGCTTTTGCTGGCCGTAGGCCAATTGCGAGACCGGCTTGTCGCGCAGCTCTTCGATTTCCAGGAACTCGATGATCTGCTCGACCTTCTCGCGCGCGGCGATCTCTTCGCGGCGCGCGCGCCCCCAATGCAGGAAGGATTCCAGCACCGAGTAGCGGAAATGAATGTGGCGCCCCACCAGCAAGTTCTCCACTACGGTGCCGTGGCGAAACAGCGCCAGGTTCTGGAACGTGCGGCCGATGCCCAGGCGGGCAAAGTCCGACGATCTGAGGCCCGCCACGTCCTTGCCCATGAACAGGATCTGGCCGTCGCTGGGTGGCAGCACGCCGCTGATCAGGTTGAACGTGGTGGTCTTGCCGGCGCCGTTGGGGCCGATCAGGCTCACGATCTCGCCGGGCAGCACCTTCAGGCTCACGTCGTTGACGGCCCTGACGCCGCCGAAGCGCTTGGAGACCTTGCGCACATCGAGCACGGGGATGGGATTCGCGCTCATGACAGCCATCTCTTGCGACGCTTGTAGTGCTTCACGTCTTTCATGTGGGTGCGGCCCGCCTGCGAGGACAGGCCCAGGTAGAACTCGCGCACGTCTTGATTGCGGCGCAGTTGTTCGCTGGTGCCGTCGAGCACGACGCGGCCGTTCTCCATGATGTAGGCGTAGTCGGCGATCGCCAGCGCCCGGCTGGCGTTCTGCTCGACCAGAAGAATGGTCAGCCCGGCCGCTTCGCGCAGGCGGCCGATGCTGTCGAAGATCTCGGTCACGATCAGCGGCGCCAGACCCAGCGAAGGCTCATCGAGCGCCAGCACCTTCGGCTGGCTCATCAGCGCGCGACCGATCGCCACCATCTGCTGTTCGCCGCCCGACAGATAGCCGGCGATCTGCCTGCGCTTGTCGGCCAGGCGTGGAAACAGCCGATAGACGTAGTCGCGCGCCTCGGCCAGTTTGCCGGCGCTTTGCAGATGCGCGCCCACCACCAGGTTCTCATCGACGGTCAGCGTGGCGAACAAGCGCCGCCCTTCGGGCACCTGCACCATGCCGCGTTTGACGATCAACGGCGCGGGCGCGCGTTCGACGGCTTCGCCGAACAGGTGGATCGAGCCTTTCTCGATCTCGCCGTCTTCGGCATCGAGCACGCCCGAAATCGCTTTCAGCACGCTGGATTTCCCGGCGCCATTGGAACCGAGCAGTGCCACGATGCTGCCGGCGCGCACCTCGAGCGACACGTCGCGCACGGCCTCGATAGCGCCGCCGTAGACGATCTGGATGTTGTGCACGGCCAGCGCCGGCGGGGCGGCGGCGGTCGATGCGGATGGATTTGTCATCGTCTCTGAAATAATTAGTCCGTCGCGTCGGTCTTTAAATTGCGAACATTATGTGGAAGAAAGCAGGGATGGGCCCACCTAGGGCTTACCCGTAACCGTCTCCGATCCCGCAAGAACGTCCTTCAGCGGCACGGCCTCGTCGGCCAGCCGTTCTGCATCGATATGCACCGGCTGCGCCAGCGCACGACGAGCCAGCATGAATTCGCCCGGCCGGTTGACCGCATCGACGGCCAGCAGGCGCGAGGCATGCAGATAGAACGCGCAGAAGCTGCGCTTGCCAGGATCGCCGCGCAGCACGCAGCGGTCATGCCCCTGTGACAGCCCGGCCATCTGCAGCTTGAGTTCGTATTGATCCGACCAGAACCATGGCACGCTGCGGTTCGGCTTGGGCTTGCCGCACAGCCACGACGCGGCGGCGCGCGCCTGTTCGAGCGCATTGGGCACCGATTCGAGCCGCAGCTCGCGGTCGGCAAGCGCGTGGTGCTGCAGCGTGCAGTCACCCGCCGCCATGATGTCGGGATCGGCCGTGCGCGCGAGTTCGTCGACCCGGATGCCGTCGCGGCTCGCCAAGCCGGCCGCCGCCGCGGCCTCGATGTTCGGCAGCATGCCGATCCCCGCTACCACGACATCGGCGGCGATGCGCTGTCCGTTGCTGCACTGCACGGCCGTGATGCGGCCGCCCTCGCAGATCACGCGCTCCACGCCGGTGCCGGTCAGGATCCGCACGCCCGCCTCGCGATGCACCTGCTCATAGAAGCGCGCAACCTCGGCCCCCGCGACGCGCGCCAGCACGCGCGGCTGCGCCTCGATCACCGTGACTTCGGCGCCCAGCCCACGCGCCGACGCGGCCACTTCGAGCCCCACGTAGCCGCCGCCCACCACGACCACGCGCGCTCCCGGGGCCAGGTTCGCGCGAATGCCGTCGGCATCGGCCAGTGTACGCAGGTAGAAGAGATTGGCCGGCGGATGTTGCGGATCGATGCCCTCGCAGGCCAGCGGCCGCGGCCGCCCACCGGTGCACAGCGCGAGCTTGTCGTAGTGCAGCACCGAACCGTCGGCCAGCGTCACGGTATGTGCCGTGCGATCGATCGATGTCAGCCGGGCACCCGGCAGCCGTTCGATGTGTGCCGCCTCATAAGCCGAGGCCGGGCGCAAGGCCAGCGCGTCGGCCTCGCACTTCCCCAGCAGATAGGCCTTCGACAGCGGCGGGCGCTGATAGGGCACACCGGTTTCGTCGCCGAGCACAATGATGCGCCCGGGCCAGCCGCCCTGGCGCGCGGCGATCGCGAGTTCGCTGCCTGCGTGCCCCGCGCCGACGATGAGCAGTTCGCCGCCTTGTGTCTCCATGCTCGCCTTCGCCGATTTTTTCAGCAAACCATTATAGTCCGACTCGTCGGTCTAAAGACGAGCCCACCGAAGCAAAGTTGCGACGAACCGCACGGGGTTCTCGTCGCAGACCCAGCTCTCTCACCGAGGGCCTGGGCTTCAAGCCCTCGCCAACGCCGCCAGTGCCTTGTTGGCCGCCTCGCGCCCCGTATAGGCGCAGGCCTGCGTGCCGCCGTCGCCGTAGTCCTTCACGGCATCGCCCACGTGCCACAGATTGGCCAGCGGCGTGTCCTGCGGCATGTCGAAGCCGGCGCACGAACGCTGCGCCGGCCATTCATCGCGCATGACGCGGATGGAGAGCATCTTGGCGTCCTTGAAGCCGGGGAACAGCTCGCGCAGATCGGCCAGCGATTCCTCGATCTCGACCTTGTCGTCGAAATCGCCGATGGCCGGGCGTGGCACGGCATAGGCCACGTACTGATACCAGCCCGCCGGCGCCAGCTCGGGGCAGGTGGCGGTGAGTTCGCCCATGTTGCACAGGCGCCGCGTCTTGCCGAAAGTGACCAGGCCGGGCGCATCGAGCAGGCGCTCGCGCGTGGCGAAGTTGATCACGATGTTGGCGGCCGGCCGCGGCACCGACTTCGCGCGCGCGATGTAGTCGGCACCCAGCGCTTCGGCGCCGGGCAGCGTCGCGGTGGCAGTCGGCCCGATGTTGCTGATGAACGCGTCGGCGTGCACACGGTGCACTGCGCCTTCGTGCTCGACGTCGAGCGCGATGACGCGGCCGTTCTGCGCGTGCATCGCCACGACCGGCGCGTTCAGCCAGATCTCGCCGCCTTTGGCGCGAATGCCGTCGCCCAGGTCGTTCCACAGCCCCACGGTGCCGCGTGGGCAGAAGCCGAAGCGCTTGAAGGCGCCCTTCTGCGCGAAGTAGACGAGGAAGGCGCGCGCCGGCAGCTCGTCGGCGTTGGCGGCGAAGATGGCGGCGCACAGGTTGCGAAAGATCGCGTGCACCGTCTCGTTGGACGTGTATTGCTTGAGCCACTGCTGCGTGCTGAGCTTGTCTTCGGGCAGATCGCCGGCGCGCGCGTCGGCGAACTTGGCGCCGATCTTGGCGGCCTGCTTGGTGAAGGTGCCCAGCAGCATGCCCCAGCCGCCCTTGGCCACGTTGATCACCTTGCCGTCGATGTAGAACACCGTGGCCGGGTTGGGTTCGCGGATGTCGAGTGGCACGCCCAGCAGGTCGAAGGTTTCCTCGAAGAGGCCGCCGAGCTCGATGGCGATGGCGCCGACGTTGACGATGTGCCCGTCGATGACTTCACTTGACGCGCGGCCGCCCAGCCGGTTCAGCCGCTCGACCAGCAATACCTTCTTGCCGGCCGCGGTCAGGCGCGCCGCCGCGCTCATGCCGCCGGCGCCGGCGCCGAAAACGACCGCGTCATAGCGGTCCGTGCTCGCATTCATCAAACGTCTCCTCGAATCTGTTCGTTGTCGTGAGCGGCTGCCGCGTCAGGCGCCCTGCAAGCCCACGATGGCGATGGCGCACACGTTCTGCGACGGCTGCCCGCCCAGGTTGTGCAGCAGCCCGGTCTTCGGGTTCGAGAGCTGGCGCGGCACGGCACGGCCCTGCAATTGCAGGTAGATCTCGTAGAGCATGCGGATGCCGCTGGCGCCGATCGGATGGCCGAAGCATTTCAGGCCGCCGTCGATCTGGCACGGCACTTCGCCGTCGGCGTCATACACGCCGTCGAGCACGTCGCGCACCGCGCCGCCGATTTCCGACAGGCCGAGGTCTTCCATCGTCACCAGCTCGGTGATCGAGAAGCAGTCGTGCACTTCGGTCATGCTCAGGTCTTTGCGCGGATTGCCGATGCCGGCTTCGGCGTAGGCTTTTTTCGCGGCGACGCGCACCGTGTGCAGATAGCTGCCGTCCCACTGGCTCGATTGCAGCTCCCAGCCATTCGATACGGCCACCTGCAAGGCCTTGAAGGTCACCAGGTCTGTCTTGCCCATCGCGCGCGCGATCTCGGGCGTGGTGACGATCACTGCCGCCGCGCCGTCGGAGACGCCGCAGCAATCGAACAGGCCCAGCGGCGCCGCGATGGTCGGAGCCTTCAGGCATTGCTCTTCGGTGATCGGTTTTTGCAAGTGCGCCTTCGGGTTCTTCGCGCCGTTGGCGTGACTCTTCACCGACACGTGCGAGATGGCGCGCTTCAGTAGCGCCGCGTCGATGCCGTGCCGCGCGCGATAGGCCGTGGCAAGCTGCGCGAAGTTGGCCGGCGCCACCGCGTTCGGATACCACTGCGGAATGTAGGTGCCGACCTGCGCCATCGGCAGCCCGCCGTAGCCGGTGTCCTTCAGCTTCTCTACGCCCAGCGCCAGCGCGATGTCGCAGGCGCCGGCCGCCACCGCGTATACGGCGGCACGAATGGCCTCGGAACCGCCGGCGCAGAAGTTCTCCACGCGCGTCACACCGATGTTCGGCAGCCGCAGCGCGATGCTCATCGGCGTGCCGCCGCGGCCGGTGCCCACGTCGTCCATGTGCGTGGAATACCAGGCCGCGCCGAGCTGTTCGGGCTCGATGCCGGCGTCGGCCATCGCCTCGTTGTACGCCTCGACCATCAGATCTTCGGGGCTGGCGTCCCAGCGCTCGCCGAACTTGCTGCAGCCCATTCCGAGGATGGCGACCTTGTCCTTGATGCCGTTGGCCATGCGTCGGCTCCTTAGCGGGTGAAAGCGCCGCGCACCGGCGTCGCCTTCCAGAAGTAGCGGGTGAAGTGGCGGCGTTCGTCGGTGTCCTTGATGCGGAACACCATTTCCATCGCCGTGCCGGCGTCGACCTCGCCGACGTCCAGGTCGGTGAAATCCATCAGGATGCGGCCGCCGCCGTCGAAATCGATCTGGCCGTAGTGGTGCGGCGGCGCGGGGTGATAGGACAGGTATTCCGCCGACCACGACAGGATGCTGGCCGGCCGGTCGGCAAGCTTGTGGGGTCTTTGCGTATCTTGCAGCGGCTTGCCCTGGTCGTACGACAAACGCGACGGCGGGAAGTGCACGCTGCCGGTGACCTCGCAGCGGCCGCCGACCAGGCCCAGCAACGCCGAGCGATGGCGCCAGGCGGTCGACAACGCGGTCTTCTTGTCCTGCTCGCCGCGCATGCCGCGTTCGAATTGCAGCCGGCCCTTGAAGGCCAGGAACTTGGTGTAATTGCGTTCTTCCACGCCGCGCGCCAGCCATTGGCTCACGCCGCGCACCGGGCGAAACGAACCGATGGCATCGGTGACGCGCAGCACCAGCGCCTGCGCACCGCTGCCGAACTGCGCCAGCACGATCAGCTCGCCGGGCCGGGCACGTTCGAGCAGATGAGCCAGCATCAGCAACGCGTGCGGCAGGCCGCTGTCACCGATCTGATCGAGCAGCGCATCGGCCACGGCTTCGGGGCGGATGCCGCAGGTCTTGGCGACCTGCGCATCCATCCTGGCGAAGCTGGAGGGGAAGATGAAGTGATCGACCTGCGCCGGCGCCAAGCCGGCCTGCTGCAACGCTGCGGCCACCGCGCGCGGCACCAGCTTGCCGATGCCTTCGTCACGCACCCAGCGCTCTTCCCAGTGGTAATCGACGTCTTCGCCGGCGGCGCGGAAGTGGTCGACGAAATCGACCGACACCGTGCCCGCGCCCAGGAACTCGGCCAGCACCTCGTCCTTGCCGATCAGCATCGCGGCAGCCGCGTCGCCATAGTCCAGTTCCTGCTGGCTGGCCGCCGGCGCCTTGCGCTCGTCGGCGGCCAGCACCAGCGCGTCGCCGCCGCCGGCCTGCACGCGCGCCACCGCCTGCGCAATCGCCGACAGCGCCACGCGCTGCGAGCCGCCCATGTCGATGGCCTCGATGTCTTCGTCCAGCGTCAGCGCGCCGGCCACCACGCCTGCGTTCAGGCGCTCGGTGAACGGCAGCGTGTCGGAGGCCAGGAACACGGCACGCACGTGCCCGCGATCGTCGCCCGGGCCCAGGCAATCACGCGCGGCGGCCACTGCCATCGTGATGCTGTCCTCGTCCCAGTTGGCCATCGCACGCGTGCCCTTGCGCGCCGCGAACTGCGGCGCATACCAGGCATTGGCCTGCGCGACCGCCTGCCGCGCCAGACGCAGGCGCGGCACGTAGGCGCCGAATCCGGTGATTCCGATCATGGGGCTGTCTTTCCGGTGGAAGCGGCCTCGAAGCGCGCCGCGAAGAAACGACCGCCGGCGGCCAGCGCGTCGCGCGCCTCGGCCAACACGGCGGGAAACTGCTGGAACACGTGGATCATGCCGGGCCACACTTGCAGCTCGGCCTGCGTGCCCGCGGCAAGCGCCTTGTGCACGAAGGCTTCGGAGTCGCTGACGACCGTCTCGCGTTCGCCCACCTGCAACAGCAGCGGCGGCAACGCGGCCAGTTCGTCGGGCGCGGCGAACAGCGGCGAAGCCAGCGCATCGGTGGCGTCGCCCGCGTCGCCGAGATAGTTGCGCGCCAGCGCGACGATCATCGGCCGCTGGTGGATCGGGTCGAGCGCGGCGCACGTCTGGTAGCTCTCCCCCGCGGCGGTCAGGTCGGTCCACGCCGACAAGCCCCAGTAGGCGATGGGCAACGGCTCGCCGCAGCGGTGCAGCGCCAGCAGCAGCGACAAGCCCAGGCCGCCACCGGCGGAATCACCCGCGATCGCGATCTGATGCGTGCCCACGCCCTGCGCGCGCAGCCAATCGTAGGCGGCGAGCGCGTCTTGCAGCGCGGCGGGATAGCGGTGCTCGGGCGCCAGCCGATAGTCCACGCCCAGTACGCGCGCACCCGCGGCGGCTGAGACGCAAGCCATCAGCTCGCGATGCGAGGCGAGCGATCCGACCTGGAAACCGCCGCCGTGGAAATACAGCACGATGCGGTCGTTGCGTGCACCGGGTGCGGTCACCCATTGGCACGGCACGCCGGCCGCATCCACCGCTTCGACGATGGCCTGGCTCGGCGCATCGAACAGTTCGTCCCAGTCGGCGCGCATCTGCGCCACCGGCGTATCGCGGCGCCAGCGGCCATAGACGGCCTTGACGCGTGCGACGATGGCGTCGATGCCTGGATGTCCGGTGTTCATGCGCCGCACCCCATGCCACCGGAAACGCCCAGTACCTCGCCGGTGACGTAGCTCGCGCCTTCGGAAACGAGAAACGCCACGGCAGCGGCCACCTCTTCCGGCGTGCCGAGCCGCCCCACCAGCGTGGTGCCGGTCATCGCCGCCATCATCCTGTCGCCGCCGTGCTGCACGGCCTGCCGCAACAGCGGCGTGTCGATCGGGCCCGGTGCGACCACATTGGCCGTGATGCCCTTGCGCCCGTTCTCGCGCGCGATGGAGCGAGTGAAGGCAATGACGCCGCCCTTGGCCGCCGCGTACACCGAGCCGCCGCGCGAGCCGAGCCGGCCGGCTTCTGAGGCGATGTTGACGACGCGACCGTAGCCGCCGGCCTGCATGGCATCGAGCACGGCATGCGTGGTGTTCAGCACCGATTCCAGGTTGACGGCGAGCAGGCGGCGCCAATCGGCCGGCGAGGTCAGCGTGAAGAACGCGTGCTGGTCGATGCCTGCGCTGTTGACCAGGATCTGGAACGGACCATGTTCGCGCACGGCGGCCTGCACGCCGTCGAAGTCGGTGACGTCGAGTTGCAGGCCCGTGCCGCCGATCGACTGCGCCAGGCTGATGGCCGCCTCGCCTTGCAGATCGGCGACGACCACTGCGGCGCCGTCGGCAGCAAGCCGCCGTGCAATCGCTGCGCCGATGCCGCTGGCACCGCCGGTGATCAGGGCACGCCGGCCGGTCAACGGGGCGGGTATCGCGGCGGATGCCGAGGCAGGCACCGCGACGACGGCTTGGCCGGACGCCTCGGCGTGAGCCGGGGCAGCCGCCGAGTCAGACGCCGGCCTGGCCGTCGGGGTCAACACCGGAGCAGGTGTCGGCGCAGCCATCAGCGCCCCGTGAAGCGCGGCGCGCGCTTCTCGATCACGGCCGCCAGGCCTTCGCGCGCATCGGCCATGCCCGACAGCACGGCTTGCGTGTGATTCTCTTCGGGCATCGCAGCTTCCACGCCCTGCCCGATGCCGTTCCACAGCAAGCGCTTGGTATTGGCCAGCGCGGCCGGCGCACCGGCCGCGAGCTGCCGCACCAACGCGAAGGCTTCATCGCGCAGCTTGTCGTCGGACACCACGCGCGTGATCAGGCCGATCTCTTTGGCCTCCGCAGCACTGATCGTCGGATTGAGCATCAGGATTTCCATCGCGCGGCGCAGCCCCACCAACTGTGTCAGCGTGACCGACACGCCGGCATCCGGCACCATGGCCACGCGCGTGGCGCCCGCCAGGAACTTGGCCGATTCCGCCGCCACCACGAAATCGCAGGAGCACACCAGCCCCATGCCGCCGCCGCCGGCCGCAAAGCCGTGCACCGCTGCGACCACCGGCGGGTTCAAGCGCAGCAACCCGGCCGCCACGAGCTGCAGATAGCTCGTCGCCACGCGGATGTAGTCGGGCAAGGCCTCGCCCTTGGCAAGGAAGGTATGCACATCGCCGCCGGCACAGAAGTTCTTGCCCTCGCCGGTGATCAGCACGCTGCGCACGCGGCCGTCGCCGTGTACCTGCATCACGACTTCGTGCAGCGCCTTGAGCAGCTCGATGTTCAGCCCATTGGCCGATTCGGGCCGGTTCAGCCGGATGTGGGCCACGCCGTCGGCATGCAGTTCCAGCAGGGCCGGGCCTTCGCCGACCAGGATGGTGGGAGCGTTATCCGTCATCGCGATCGCCTCAGATGAGGAAGGCCATGGAGTACAAGGCCGAGTGGTTGTTGACCAGCATCACTTTCTTCAGCGCCATGCGCAAACCCTCGGCCTCGCGGCGCAGCGTGTACTCGTTGCGCGAAGCCCAGAGCGTGTCGCCGCGCGTGTGCGACTCGAACACCAGCGCGTTGGCCGCGGCATGGATTTCGCGGCTGTCGTCCGAAACGATCTCGACGTTGGAGACCAGACGCCGCAACCGCGATTGCGGCGTCTGGCTGAAACGCTTGCCGGTGTGGTACTGCCGGATGCGCAGCGCGATGCGCGAGCGGTTGTCGTACAGGATCGACATCTTCTGCTCGGGATCGATGTCATCGCCGTTAGCGGGTACCCAGTAGACGCCGTCGTCGGTCCACAGGCTTTCCCAGGCGTCGTATTGATGCTCGTCTTGCAGTCGCGCTTCGCGGTAGATGAACTGCGTCACGTCTTCGAGCGTGGCGCGCTGTTCCGGCGTCATCGGCATCAGGCCGCCTCCATCAGGGACTTGTAGTGGCGCCAGATGCCGCGCGTCGGCACCTCGTCGGTGTTGTCGCCGATCAGAAAGCCGTCTTCGTCGCGCCGTTCACGATGCTTGCCGCGCCCCAGGTAAAGCCATTCGGGATTGCGCATCTGCACGCCCATCTGCGTGCGCTCATACATCTCGGCGTCGTCGGCCAGCAGGAAGCCGGCCGGGCCGACCGAGCCCATCGTCTGCTGGCGCAGCCGGCGGTTCAGATCGGGCGCGCCCTTGAACTGCAAGGCGGTGACGTGCTGCACAGTCTCGTTCACCGCCAGCGGCTGGATCACGAAGATCTGGATCTCGGCGATGAACAGATTCGGAAAGATCATGACGTGCGGCGTGCCGTCGATCATGATGCGGCGCGCTTCTTCCTCGCCGTAGGCGGCGTTCATGTTCGCCACGTAGTCGGGCAGCTTGTCGGGCGTGGTGCCGAACCACGACAGCGGCACGTCGCGCTTGCGAAATTCCGGGCGCAGATCGTTCTCGGTGTGGCCGTTGCCGAAATCGCGCGAGACGGCGGTGGACTCGGCGCTGTAGAGCGCACCGATGCCGCTTTGCGCCACCTCGAAGATCGAAGCGTGCACGAACGACGGGTGATAGCCGTCGGTCTCGTTCTCGACCAGGAACTTCCAGTTGGCCCTGACCTTGTGCTTGAGGAACCCGGCCGTGATCTCGACCTCGCCCTGCGGCGAGGTTTCGCACAGCGCGTCGATCGAGCGCATGGCCGGCCCCAGGTGTTCTTCCAGGCTCGGGCCCTGCGCGGCCATCGAGCCGAACACGAAGCCGCGGTAGCTGGCCACGCGCGCCACGCTGCCCAGGCCCAGCTCGCGGCGATCGACGCCTTCATAGCCGGAAGGAAACGGATAACCCTTCAGGGCGCCGTCATTGGAAAAGGTCCAGCCGTGATAGGGACAGGTGAACGAGCGCACGTTGCCGCCGTCGCTCATGCAAACACGGTTGCCGCGGTGCGGGCAGCGGTTGTGCAGCAGATGAATGGCGCCATGCCGGTCGCGCGTCATGATCACCGGTTCGGGGCCGATCGACTTCATCACGAAGTCATTGGCGTTCGGCACCTCGCTTTCGTGGCCGACGTAGACCCAGGTGCGGAACCAGATCTTGCGCAGTTCTTGCTGGTAGATGGCGGGGTCGGTATAGAGCGAGCCATGCACGTGCGCGGGGCGCACCAGCTCGTCCCAGCGCGGTGCAGGCCCGGCAGGCGCGATCGGCGCGGTGGGAAGGGTGGCGCAGTGTTCCAAACCTGTCTCCGGGGTTGCTGCTGCGAATCGTTGATGGAATAATAGACCGACGGGACGGACTATGTCAACGCACACCAGCCCGCCGTTCAGCAAGGAAAGATCACTGCATGCCCACCGTCGTCTTCATCGATCACCACGGCACTACCTACCGGGTCGAGGCGCCGCTCAACAAGAGCCTGATGCAGGTCGCGCTCGACCATTCGGTGCCCGGCATTCTGGGCGACTGCGGCGGCTCGTGCAGTTGCGCCACCTGTCACGGCTACGTGGATCAGCCCTGGGTCGCGCAGTTGCCGCCGCGTTCGGAAACCGAGGTCTTCATGCTCGAGGGCGTGCCCGATCTGCGCGAGAACAGCCGCCTGTGCTGCCAGATCCGGATGACGCCGGAGCTGGATGGCATCGTCGTTCACCTGCCCGAGGAGCAGGTCTAGGACTGCCTCAAACGACGCGGCGATGTCCGGCCGTGCACGGCTCGACATCAGCTCTGAGCCGCCACTCAGGCGTGAAATCGGCCAGCGCGTGCGTTGCCATGGGTGCTTCGCACTCGATGTTTCTCAACCGCGCCGCGTATTGATCCAGGTATTCGCGGCGCTGCGCCGCGTCGGTGTATTGGATCGCCCAGCCGACGAAGGGCTGCAACACCTGCAGGCCGCTGTAGCCGAAGGTGCCGTACTGCAGGTGCCACAGGATGACGTCGCGCTGTCCCAGCAGGCCGTCGGGCTCCATCATGGCCGGAAAGCAGCCGGTGGTGAACACCAGCATCGCCTTGCGGCCTTTCAGGCCGCCATTGTCGAAGCGCATGCCGCCCGCGCCGTAGGCGGTGCCGTTGGCAAAGACGCGGTCGATCCAGCCCTTCATGATCGCGGGCACCGAAAACCACCATAACGGAAACTGCAGGATCAGCAGATCGCACGCGAGCAGCTTGTCGATCTCAGCCTGGATGTCGGCGGCGAAGCTGTGGCGCTGCGATGCGAGCTTCTGCTCGCGGTCATATTGCAGCGCATCCGGAAAACGCCGCTCGGTGAAATCGCTTACGCCGGCCACGGGATTGAAACCCATGGCGTACAGATCCGACACCACGACCTGATGGCCGCAGTCGCGCAGCGTCTGCACCGAACGATCCAGCAATGCCCGGCCGAACGACTTGGGTTCGGGATGGGCGAATACGATCAGCACCTTCATGGCGCTTCCTTGGTGGTAGCAACGCCGTCAATAATAAACCGACACGACGGTTTTTCATTGTGGTATTGCCGGAGGCAAGGACAGCCGCCCAGCCCCCGCGACGATCATGCTTGCCCGGCCGCGGCCAAGGAGCATGATCGACGCAGCACCCGTTTCAATCCAGCTTGATGCGCCCTTCCCTGCGCAGCCTGGCCCACTTGTCGGTTTCGGCGCGCATCAGCGCGCCGAACTCGGCCGGCTGCTTGCTGAACGCTGGCTCGGCGCCCCAGCCCAGCCAGCGCTCCTTCACGTCCGCGCCCTGCATGATGCGCGCGATCTCGGCGTGCAGCTTGTTCAGCACGGCCGGCGGCGTGGCCGCGGGCGCGAGAAAACCATACCACGGGTTCACGTCGTAGCCGGGCAGCGCCGCCTCGGCCACCGTCGGCAGCTCGGGAGCGCTGCTGGCGCGCGTCGCGCCGGTGACAGCCAGCGCCCGCACCTTGCCGGTCTTCGCATGCGGCAAGGCGATGGGCGCGCCGGCGAACGACACCTGGACGCGATTGCCGATCAGGTCGTTCATCGCTTCGTTGATGCCGCGATACGGCACGTGGACCATCTTCACGTCGGCCATGTAGTTGAACACCTCGCCGGCCAGATGGGTCAGACTGCCATTGCCTGAAGAGCCGAAATTGACGTCGTTCGGGTGCTTGCGCGCATAGTCGATCAGCTCGCGCACGTTCTTCACCGGCAGCGCCTGGCTGGTCACGACCACCAGCGGCAGGCTGGCGATCAGCGAAATCGGCGCGAAATCCCGCAGATTGTCTTCAGGCTTGCGTCCGCGTGCCCCCGAATCCATCAGCATCGACGAGGCACCGACGAACAGCGTATAGCCATCGGGAGGCGAATTGGCGGCCAGGTCAGCGCCGATCACCAGGCCCGCGCCGGGCTTGTTCTCGATGACGAACGACTGCCCGAGCGACGTGGCCAGCTTCTGCGCGACGTACCGCGCCAGCAGGTCGGCCGGGCCGCCCGGACTGTACGGCACGATGACCTTCACCGCGCGCTCGGGATAATCGGCGCGCGCCGCCGATGAATAGGCGACGGCGGAAAAGAGCGCGGCAGCAGCGAATGCGATACGCAGCAGAGGCTTTCTCATGGCTTACTCCTAATCCGGCACGAGCTTGGAAACGCCATACAGATCCATCAACTCCTTGACGCGCTCGCGCATCGGGATGGCCTGGTAGTAGCCGCGGGTCGAGCGCGACGTGCCGAGCAGGCGTTTCATATCGACCAGCATCTCGGCCGTCTTCAGCGTGGCCGCGACGCCGTCGATGACCGGCACGTCGTCGACGCGCGAGATGCCGGCCCGATGCAGCATCAGGCTGAGCGGCGCCTCGCCCGGGATGATCACGTCGGCGCCATCGGCAATCAGTTGCCTGGCGTTCTCGTAGAAGATCTCGAGCACCTGTGCCGGTGCCTCTTTCGTCGGCAGGACGGCCGATGAAGGAAAGCCGACATAGCGGATCGCGGCGCAGCGGCCGGTCAGCCCCATCCGGTCGACGTTGCTCTGGATCATCGGGATCATTTCCTTGATGAACAGCAGCACGCCGAACTTCTGGCCCAGATGCATGGCCAGCGTCATCGCGCATTCGCCGTAGCCGACCACGGGAATATCGACCAGGCTCCGGATCTCGCGAATGCCGGGTTCGGGCAGCGTCGTCAGCGCGAAGGCGTCGAAGCCGCGCTCTTCGGCCAGGATCGCCGCGCGGGCGAACTGATGCGCGTGCAGCGACTGAAAATAGGCGAAACCCACGTCGGTGCTGGGTCCGTCGCCTTTGCGATGGCCATGCGTTCCGGCGTGCGTGCCATGCACGACGACCTCGGTATCGGGGCGCACGATTTTCTTGATGTGCGCGCGCAGCGATTCGTCGTATTCGGGAACGCGGGCCAGCGTGGTGAAGCTCTGATGCCAGATTTTCATGGGTTCGGAATCTCCGTCAGGATCGTGATGAGACCGTCGCCGCCAAGGCGCAGCAGTGCTCGATGAGCGCCGCGACCTTCTGGTCGGCCATGTCGAGTGCCTTGCCGGCAAAGCCGGTCGCGTCGCCGGGCCAACCGGCCCAGGCGAAACAATCGATCGCCTTTTCGGTCAGTTCAGAATCGGTGAGCGGATCACCCGCATCGCCATGCGCCACCGTGACGCGGCGCCGGAACGAGCGGCCGTCGCGCGTGTGGATGACGACTTCGGACCAGCGCGGCAATATCGGGCCCGGCGCTTCGATCACCCGCACGCGTTGCATCAGGTGATCGACGTCGGCGCGCAACACAGCCGCATCGTCGAAGCTGCGCAAGCCGATATGGCCATCGATCAGCGCCGCTGCCACCACGTAGGCCATGCTGAACTTCGCTTGCAGCCCGGTGCGCGGCTTGTCGAGCCGCAGCGCCTGTAGGCCGCCGGCGCTGGTAAGGATCTCGATGCGCTCGATGTCTTGCGGCACCAGCCCGTGGCCGCGCCGGATGTCGAGCACGGCATCCAGCGCGCGGTGCACGCCGTAGCAGCACGGATACTTCTTCAGATCCAGACCGACGCGCAGGATCTCGGACGGCGCTTCGCCCAGGCCAGCCAGCGCCGGCCCCATGTCTTCGCCGCAGGCATAGAGCGCCAGGTAGCCGTAGCGGCCGTCGATGGCCGACGCGGCAGCCGTGAAGCCGGCCTGCGCCAGCAGCGCGGCGCGCACTGCGGACGCTGCGCAATGCGCCGACTGGAATGACTTGGCCATCGCGCCGAAGTTCTCGCGCGTGCCGCTGGCTTGCGCCACGGCCAGACCCAGCGTATCGCGCATCTGCGCCTCGTTCAGGCGCAGCAGCACGCCGCAGGCGGTGGCCGTGCCCAGAATACCCAGCGCCGAGGTGGAATGCCAGCCGCGCGTGTAGTGATCCAGCGCCATCACGCGCGCAAATCTGGACATTACTTCGAAGCCGGCGATGAAGGCGCCGGCGAACTCGCGCCCGCACGCGTCGGTGCGCGGCGCCAGCGCCGCCAGTGCCGGCACGAGCGTGGCACTGACGTGCGCGCGCATCGGCGTCATCACGTCGTCGTAGTCGAGCACGTGCGCCGCGATGCCGTTGACGAACGCAGCCGATTCAGCGGGCAGCCGCTCGCCCGTTCCCCAATCCAGGGCATCGCTGGTGCCGCGTAGCGGCGCCACATAGGCACGCGCGATGCGGGTCGCTTCTTCGCACTGGCCTGCGATGGACACCGCTACGGTATCGAGCAGTGCACGGTAGGTCACGCGCGCGGCGGCACCGAATTGCGCATCGCAAGCCGGCTCGCGCCACTGCCGCGCCGCATAGGCGGTGATCAGTTCGATGGCCGACGGGGAGCACTGCACTGCCATGGGCTCGTACTCGGGCACGATCGCCGGACTCAATCGGCCTCGATGTTCGCCGCCTTGACCACGCGGCCCCAGCGCGCCAGCTCGGCATTCATATAGTCGCCGAATTCTTCGGGCGACGCGCTGACCTTGGGTTCGGAACCGCTGGCCAGCATCTGCTGACGCAGCTCGGGGATCTGCGCGATCTTCCCGACCGCGACATGCAGTTTGTCGATGATCGGCCGCGGGGTCTTGGCCGGCGCCATCAGTGCGTACCAGTTGCCGCAGGTCAACTCCGGCATACCCTGTTCGGCCGCGGTGCGCAGGCCGGGCAGCAGCGGGTTGCGCGCTTCGCTCGTGATGGCCACGCCGCGCAGCTTGCCCTCTCTGACGAACGGATACAGCGCCGGAAAATCAACGCCCATGCCGTCGGTCGTGTTTGCCACCAGGTCGGTGATCGCGGGCGCCGCCCCTTTGTAGGGAACATGCCGGATGTCGATATTGGCGCTCTGCTTGAGCAGTTCGAGCACGACCCGAGTCGAGCCGCCGGTGCCGACGGTGGCAAAGTTCAGGCCGCCCGGCTTCGATTTCGCCAACCGCACCAGGTCGCCGAGCGATTGCACGTCGAGCGTCGGACGCACGGCGAAGATGATCGGGCTGCTGGCCAGCAGCGAGACGCCGATGAAATCGGTACTGGCGTTGTACGACAGCTTCGGATAAGTGAGGCGGTTGAGCACCATCGGCGTCAACCCGGCCACCAATAGTGTGTAGCCGTCGGGGGTCGCTTTGGCGACCAGCTCGGAGCCGATGACGCCGTTGGCGCCGGCGCGGTTATCGACGACCACCGAAACCCCCAGCGCTTCCGACAAGCGCGGTGCCACCTGCCGCGCCAGGATGTCGTTGGCGCCGCCCGGCGGATAGCCGACCACGAGGCGGATCGGTCTGGATGGATATTCCTGCGCCTGTGCCCTGACATGGGGAACGCTCGATGCGAACGCCACCCCGGCCAGCGCCTTGGCCGCGGCTCGACGATTGGGATTCATGTCATTCCTCTTTCGGCACGCCGTCTCGTGGCGGCTGCCCAGGTACTGCGTACTTCACAGGCCGGTGACGCCTGATTTCGGCCGCGGATCGGCTGATCAGCCGCCGTCCTTCGCCACCATCTGCGGCGTGCGCGTCACCGCCGCCATGGTCATGACCTGACCCAGCCCCGCGTAGTTGGGCCCGCCCAGGCGCGCGAGCGGGCGCAGCGCGGCCGTCTCGACCTTGCCGTTCACGCACAAGCCCGGCCTGAAGTGAAAGACGAGCACCTCTCCGACGATGAACTCGGCACGCGTCTCGCCGAATTCCTGCACGCTGTGCAACCGGCATTCCATCGCGGCCGGAACGTTTGCCAATCGGGGCGTGGTGATCGCCACCCCAGGCGCCAGTTCCAGCCCGAGCAGATCGGCTTCGCTGACCTCGGGTGCGAACTCGTCGGCGCTGCGATGGATGTCCTGCACCATCGTCTCGTCGCCGATGTTCACGACGAACTCGCGGCGTTCCAGGATGTTCCGGCTGGTGTCCTTGCGCCGGCCGGCACGCAGGCCGATGTTGATGCCCACCATCGGCGGCTTGCTGCACACGTAGGTATAGCAGCTGAACGGCGCGAGGTTGACGACACCGGCGGCCGATTGCGTGCTGATCCACGCGATCGGCCGCGGCACAACGAGACCGCTGAGCAGCCGGTAGCAGCCCTCCGCGTCCAGCGAATCGGCACGGATGGAAACGGGCTCGGCCATGCCTTAGCGCTGCTGCTGCAGGTCGAGCTTGTTGATCACCGGCGTCCAGCGCACTGCTTCCTGCTGCATGCTGCGCGTCGTGTCGGCCGGCGAATCGCCGACGATGATCAAGCCCTGCCCGGAGATCTTCTCGATGGCTTCGGGCGTACGCAGCGCGGCCACGGCGGCCGAATTGAGCTTGGCGATGACGTCGGCAGGCGTGCCGGCGGGCGCGTAGAGTGCGTGCAGATTGTTGGTCTGGAAACCCGGGTAGCCCAGCTCATCGATGGTCGGCACGTCGGGCAGCGAAGTCTTCAACCGGGTCGAGCTGGAGACGGCCAGCGCCTTGATCTTGCCCGCCTCGACCAGCGGTTTGACGCTGACCGCCGACAGCATCATGGCGTCGATGTGCCCGCCCAGCATGTCCTGCACGGCCGGCGTGTCGCCGCGATACGGCACGTGCCGGATGTCGATGCCGGTGGCGATCTTCAGCAGCTCGCCGGTCAGGTGGCTGGGCGTGGCGGTGCCGGGCGAGCCGAAGCTGATCTTGCCCGGGTTGGCCTTGGCCATCGCGATGAAGTCCTTGAAATTCTCGATACCCAGCGTGCTGCGCACCACCACCACGAACGGCTGGTTCAGCACGTGCGTGACTGCGGTCAAGTCGCGATCCGGCTTATAAGCCAGCTTCGAATCGATCATCGGCACGATCACCAGCGGGCCGGTCGTGCAATAGCACACCGTATAGCCGTCGGCCGGCGATTTGGCGACATGCGTGGCAGCGATGGTACCGGAGGCGCCATCGCGATTTTCCACCACCACCTGCTGGCCGAGATGGCGTGCCATCTCGCGGGCGAGCAGCCGCGCGATCACGTCGGTGGAGCCGCCCGGCGAGTACGGCACGATCAAGCGCACGGGCTTGGTCGGAAAATCGGTAGCGGCATGTGCCGGCGCCTGTGCCACGGCGGCCAATGCCAGAGCGCCGGCCAGACCCAACCCGCGAGCGGCGCGGGTGACTCGTTTCAGTGTCATGATCATCATCGTCTCCTGGTTGCTTTGCTGGGCTGGAATCAGGCTGGCGCAGCCGACGTACTTGCCCGTGACGCGTGTGCGGCGTCGCTGCCGGCCAGGCGGCCGAACACAGCCCCTTTCAGAACCGACGTGGCGCCCGTGTAGTTGCCGTAGTACAGGCCCTGCGCCTCGCCCGCTGCATACAGCCCCGGAATGGGATCGCCTTGCAGGTTCAGCACACGCGCCATCGTGTCGGTCTTCAGCCCACCGAAGGTGAATACGATCGACGAGATGATCGGATAGGCCTTGAACGGCCCCCGGTCGATCGGGCGCGCCCAGTTCGACTTGGGCGGATGAAGATCGCGCGTAGCCAGGCCGTCGACGCGGCGCGGATCGAATTCACCGGCAACGCAGGCAGCGTTGTATTGGGCCACCGTTCGTTCCAGCATCGCGGGCGGCACGCCCAGCTTGCCGGCCAGCTCGCCGAGCGTGGCGGCCTCGATCGCCGGCTGCTCGGTTCTGATGGCCACTGACTGGTTCGGTACGTCGGCCACCTTGGCATCGAGAATGCACCAGGCAATGCCATCGGTCTGCGCGAAGATGCGGCGGGTCACGCGCTCGTAGGTCTCGTCGGTTTCGCCGGGCCCTTCGTCGACGAAGCGCAGGCCTTCCTTGTTGACCAGGATGCCATACGGATAGATGTAGATCGACGGGCCGGCGCGACGCGAGCGCGGATCCATCGGCGAGGCGTGATAGCTGCCGAAATCGCCGCAGGGCGCGGCGCCGACGTCCAGCGCCATGCGAATGCCTTCGCCCTTGTTGTATTGCCCACCGACCGACATGGCGCGCAGGTTGAGCGCGCGCGGTCCGATGTAGCGCGTGAGCATCTCGGCGTTGCCCTGGAAGCCGCCGCTGGCGACCACCACAGCGCCGCTGCGGACTTCGAGCGTGCGGTTGCCGCGACCCAGCGCACGCACGCCGCAGACGGCACCCTCGGGGTTCTGGATCAGGCTGGTGGCCGCCGTCTCGTACAGGATCGTGCCGCCCTTGTTGGTGAACACCTTGGTGAGCGATTCGACGATCGCCTGGCCGCCGCCGCTGGGCACGATGCGCGGCTGCGCCGACGTGGGAAACGGCACTTCGAGCGGCGTGAAGCGCACGCCATAGCCAGTGAGCCACTTCAGCGTCGCCGGCGCCTGCTGGGCCAGCGCCGACACCACGTTGGGGTCGACGAAACTGAAGGCCTTCAGCAGCGGCGGCCAGCTCTGCTGGTCGCGCGCCACGTCGGCCATCATCAGCGGGTCGAGATAGCCGCCTGCGTTGTCGGCGAAGTGCTCTTCGAAATCGTCGGACACCTCGTCGACCGACTTCATGCGGATGTAGGCACCGGTGTGGCGGGTGTTGCCGCCGGCATCGTCGGCCGGGGCACGCTCGATCACGCACACACTGGCGCCGTTTTCCTGCGCTGACACCGCAGCCGACAGCCCGGCCACGCCCGAGCCGATGACGATCACGTCATACGAGGTCTGCTTGGATTGCATCTGTGTCTCCATCGTCGTTGCCGGATGAGCCGGTCAACCAAGGAATTCACTCGAAGAAACGACGCGCCCGAACAGGGGCAGCATGTTCTGCACGCTGTGTCGATGCCAGTCGGGATTGGCCACGGCGCAGCAGTCTTCCAGCACGGTGACGGCGAAACCGGCGTCATCGGCATAACGCGCCGTGCTTTCGACCGCCATGTGCGTGGCCACGCCGCCGAGCACCACTTCCTGGACGCCGCGCTTGTGCAGCAGCGACAGCAGAGCGGTGTTGAAGAACGGATTGACGCAAGCCTTGGTGATCACGATCTCGCCGTCGGCCGGTTGCAGCTCGGGCGGGAACTCGGTGCCCCAGGTGCCGACGATCGCCGTTCGCGCCTGCTTGAGCTTGCCGATGCGCGGTGCCACGCTCAGGCTGTCGGCATAGTCGGGGCGAAAGCCCAGACGCACGTGGAACACCGGCCGGCCGGCGCTGCGGAAGGCGGCCAGCACGCGCGCCGCGGCGGGCACCACGCCGCGCTCTTGCGCGACCTTGGCCAGCGGCGAAGGCACGCCTTGCGGCGGCGTCGAAACCATGTCGTTTTGCAGGTCCAGCAGGATCAGGGCGCTATTCGGGTTCATGTTTCTGTGACAACGGTATTGGGAGAGGTTCGGAGGTATGTCAGTCGGTCCAGGCGCCGCCGTTGACGTCGAGCACTTCGCCGTTGACGAAGCCGGCGGCGTCGCCCGCCAGGAAGGCGATCGCATCGGCCACGTCTTCGGGCGTGCCCATGCGGCCCACCGGGATCAGGTCTTTCAGCGTCTGCGGAAAGTTGCGCGTCATGTGCGTGGCAATCGGGCCCGGGGCCACCGTGTTCACCGTGATGCCGTGATGCGCGTTTTCCTTGGCAAGGAAATAGGTGACGGCGTTGACACCGGCCTTGGAAGCGCCGTAGGCAAGATTGCCGGCGCGCTTCTGCTCGGCTGGATCGATCCACGGCCGCGGATTGCCGCCGTTCTTGCCCAGGATGGAACTGACATTGACGATGCGGCCGTAGCCTTGCGCACGCATCGACGGCAGCACTGCCTTGCAGCACAAGAACACGCTGGTGAGATTGCAGCTCAGGACACGATTCCACTCGGCTTCATCGACGTCGTCGGAAGCGCCGTGCGAGCTGACGCCGGCAATGTTCACCAGCACGTCGATACGGCCGAATTCGGCCAGCGTGCGCTCGACCATCGCGCGCACCGAGTCGGCCACGGTGACGTCGGCAGTGGCTTCGATCGCCGAACCGCCGGCGGCGCGCACCAGCTCCAGCACTTCACCGGCCGGAGCGCGATCGACCAGGCACAGCCGAGCCCCCTCCATGGCGAGCCGCTGCGCGGTGGCGCGGCCCAGGCCGCCGGCGGCGCCGGTGACGATGGCGATGCGGTTGACCAGCCGTTGCATGCTCAGTGTCCCCCCGCGTCAGCGCCATCGTCGGGTGCAAAGCGCATCAGCCTGGCTTCGCGCTGGCGCATCTCGGCGTAGCCCATCAGCTCCATGATGTCTTCGATCGACGCGAGCAGATCGGGGCGGTCGATCGGTTCTCCGGTCTGCACCACGGCCTGCATCAACTGCAGGGCATGCTTCATCCCATGGATGGCAGCCGCCGGCAGCATGCGCGGCAGGCTGACGCGGCGCACGCCGAGCGCCTTCAGACGAGGGATCGGAATCAGCGGCGTGGTCGGCCGCGAACGAATGCCGAAACCCATGTTGACGGTGACTGGCACACGCGCCGCCTCGACGATCGCCGCCACGTCGGCTTCGGAACGCACCGCATCGGCGAAGATCATGTCGGCGCCCGCCTCGGCATAGGCGCGGGCGCGCCGGCAGGCACCTTCGATGCCTTCCAGGGCGATGGCATCGGTGCGCGCGATGATGACGAAGGCATCGTCGCGGCGCGCCATGCAGGCGGCCTCGATCTTCTTCAGCATTTCGGCGCAGGACACCACTTCTTTGCCGGGCATGTGGCCGCAGCGCTTGGGGCTGACCTGGTCTTCGAGATTGACGCCGGCGATGCCGGCCTCTTCGAACATCTGCACCGTGTAGTGCACGTTCATCGGATTGCCGTAGCCGGTGTCGGCATCGGCGGTGACGGGAATGCTCACCGACCGCGCGATGTGCCGGCAGTGATTCACGTTTTCCGTCAGCCCCATGACGCCGGCATCGGGCACGCCGAGCAGGGAATTGGAAATGGCGGCACCGCTGGTGCAGGCGGTCTTGAAGCCAGCGGCTTCGACCAGCCGCACGCTGTAGCCGTCATAGACGCCGGGCGAAACGATGAACTCGCCGCTGTTGAGCAGCGCTCGGAATTTGCGCGCGTTTTCAGTCATGAAATGTGCGTGGAGGTGAAGCGATCTCACGCGCTGCGCGACTCGGCGGCGTCGCCGGTGAACAGCGGCAGGCTGGTGAACAGATGCTCGGCGGCGCGCGCCACGTGCGAACGCATCAGCGACTCGGCCAGATCGCCGTCGCGGGCGCGCAGCGCGCGGATGATCTGCCAATGCTCGGCATAGGCCTGGCTTTTGCGCTCGGGCACCGCGCCGGAGCGGCGCCGATACATGCGCAGCAAGTGGTACATGTCGCCGCACAGCGCGTCGATGATCCGGCTGTTGCGGCTGGCGCGCACGATGCGCTCGTGCAAGTCGAAGACGCGCGGCGCGCCGTCGGCACCTTCGCCGTCGAGCGCGCGCTGGCGATCGAGCTCCAGTTCGCGCAGCAGCTCGTTGATCTCTTCATCGGTCATGCGTTCGGCAGCGAGCCGGCACGCCATGCCCTCGAGCGCCATGCGCATCTCGAACAGCTCGCGCGCGCCTTCCTGGGTGAGAGTGACCACGCGCGCCTTCAGGTAAGGCTCGCGCGTGACCAACTGCAGGCCTTGCAGCCGGCGCACCGCCTCGCGCACCGGCCCGCGGCTGACGCCGAAATCTTCGGCGATTGCGGCTTCGTTGATGACGTCGCCCTGGGCCAGACGCCCGTCGTAGATGCGGTGCAGCAGCTCGTTCAAGATGGTCTCGGCAAGGGGCGTGGCTTTGGCGCCCGGTTCTGGTTCGCGTCGGATCTGCATGGGCGGCACTATCAGCCAAATTGATCAAAGTGTCAACAGTTTGGAAGGATGGGCTTCGATGTTGATGAGAGCCCTCAAGCAGAATTACACTTTTTCATAGGAATATTCTGTAAACCAAGGCCGAATGCTTGGGGTGCCTCCTGGCGCCTTCCCTACAAATTGTCAACAGTTTGAGAAATCCTATGCCCCCTGCCACGCCATCGGCTGCCCTGCCGCGCGCCTCGATTTCCGTTGCCGGCCGCCGGTGGCACGCCGTGGATCTGCCACGCGCGGTGGCACAGTCCGGCGGCGACCTGTTGCGCATGCCCTATGTGATCCGCGTGCTGCTGGAGAACCTGCTGCGCTCGCAGATGGTCGGGCGCCCGGTATCCGATGAAGAAGTCGCGCGGCTGCTGCAATGGCACGGCCACGTCGGCGCCGATCTGCCGCTGTACGTGTCGCGGGTGATCCTGCCCGACTCCAGCGGCGTGCCGGTGCTGCAGGATCTGGCCTCGCTGCGCGACGCCGTCGCGCGTGCTGGCGGCGATACCGCACTGGTGGATACGCGGGTGCCGGTCGATCTGGTCGTCGACCATTCGCTGCAAGTCGATGCCTGGGGCAGCGCCGACGCGATGAGAATCAATATGCGCCGCGAGTTCGAACGCAATGCCGAACGTTATGCCTTCATCGGCTGGGCGCAACAGGCGTTTCGCGGTCTGCGCGTGTTCCCGCCGGGCAGCGGCATCATTCACCAGGTCAATCTCGAACGCATCGCCAGCGTGGTGGCGACCGCACGCTACGGCGACGAAGACTGGGCGTTTCCCGATTTCGTGATCGGCGGCGATTCGCACACGCCGATGGTCAACGGCATCGGCGTACTCGGCTGGGGCGTCGGCGGCATCGAAGCCGAAGCCGCGCTGCTGGGCCATGCCTATACCTTCGCGCTGCCCGAAGTGGTCGGCGTTCGGCTCATCGGCGCCGCCGCGCCGCTGGTGTGGACCACCGACATCGCGCTGCTGGTCACCGAACGGCTGCGCCGCGAGAGGGTCGCCAACTGCGCGGTCGAGTTCTTCGGGCCCGCCGTGGCGTCGCTGTCGGCGCCCGAGCGCGCCACGCTGTCCAACATGGCACCCGAGTACGGCGCCACCTGCGGCTTTTTCGCGGTCGACGAACGCACGCTCGACTATCTGCGCAAGACGGGTCGAAGCGAAGCGCAGATCGCGCTGGTGCAAACCTACTGTCGGCACGTCGGCCTGTTTCGCGACGGCAACGAACCCGTTCCCGACTATGCACGCATCATCGAGATCGACCTCGGCCAGGCAACGCCGAGCGTGGCCGGGCCGCAGCGGCCGCAAGATCGCCTGGCCTTGAGCACGGTGGCTGCGGATTTCCGAGAGCGGCTGGTCGCACCGCTCAGCGCGGGCGGCTTCGGCACGACGCAGATCACAGCCGCATCCGCATCCGACACCGACACCGACACCACCGGCAGCCTGCCGCAAGGCGCCGTGGTGATCGCCGCTATCACCTCATGCACCAATACCTCGAACCCACAGGTGATGCTGGCCGCCGGGCTGCTAGCGCGCAATGCCGTCGCGCGCGGCCTGCGGCCGCCTGCCTGGGTGAAGACCTCGCTGGCGCCCGGCTCGCCGTCGGTGGTGCGCTACCTGGAAGAGGCCGGGCTGCTGGCGCCGCTGGCCAGCCTGGGCTTTCATCTGATCGGATTCGGCTGCACCACCTGCGGCGGCAAATCGGGGCCGCTGGCGCCTGAAGTGGCACAGGAGATCGAACAGCGGCAACTGGTGGCCGCGGCCGTGTTGTCAGGCAACCGCAATTTTCCGGGCCGCATTCACAAGCTGGTGCGCGCCAACTACATCGGCGCACCGCCGCTGGTCGTGGGCTATGCGTTGGCCGGCCGCGTTGACATCGACCTGGCTGCCGATCCCATCGGCGTCGATGCCCACGGCGTGCCGGTTTACTGGCGCGAGCTGCTGCCCGATCCCACCGAAGTGCAGCGGCTGGTCGATCGCCTGACCGAGATCGGCGGCGCCGCACCCAAGACGATCGGCATCATCGACGAAGACTGGTGCCGCAGCTCCGCCACCGGTCTTCACTATCCGTGGAATCCCGACTCACAGTATCTGCGCAACCCGCCTTTCTTCGACGTCGATCCGCACGGTGGCGACGGCATCACGCAGCTCTCTGCGGCGCTCGGCCGCGCGCGCGTGCTGTGCGCGTTCGGCGACTCGCTGACCACCGACCACATCTCGCCCAGCGGCGAGATTCCGGCCGATACGCCGGCCGGGCAATATCTGATCGCCAAGGGCGTGGCACCCCGCGATTTCAATACCTACGTCGGCAGGCGCGGCAACTTCGAAGTGATGGTGCGCGGCACGTTCGCCAACGTGCGCCTGCGCAACGCGCTCACCCCTGAGCGCGAAGGCGGCTGGACACTGCACCTGCCGGAGCGCAGCCTGACGACCATCCACGACGCCGCGCAGCGCTACCTGCAAGACGGCATTACCGCGATCGTGATCGCGGGCAAGGAATACGGCACCGGCAGCAGCCGCGACTGGGCGGCCAAGGGTTCGGCACTGCTGGGCATCAAGGCGGTGATCGCTGAATCGTTCGAGCGCATCCACCGCTCGAACCTGATCGGCATGGGCGTATTGCCACTGCGCTTTCGCGACGGCGAAGGCTGGCGCCAGCTCGGCCTGGACGGCATGGAGTCGTATTCCTTCGAAGGAGTGGCCGAGGGCGTACAGCAAGGCACGCCGATCCGCGTGCACGCGCAGCGCGACGACGGCACCAGCATTCGCTTCGAAGTGCTGGCCGAGGTGCGCACGGTAGCCGAACGGCACCTGATGGCCGAAGGCGGACTGCCCAGCAGCGTATTGCGCGAGTTGTTGCGACAAGCCCCAGCTCGCGCCTAGCGAAGCCAGGCGCAGGCTGGGCGAGGCCGATGAGCGCTTAGATCGGCCCGATCCGGCCGCCGGGCTTCAGGGCGCGAACTTCCACTGCCCCTTGTCGAGCCGGATGATCACGCGCGCCCGCTCATCCATGCCGTACAGATCGCCGGGCTTGAAGTTGAAGACCCCGTGCGTACCCACCACTTCCTTGGTATTGGCAATGGCATCGCGCAGCGACTGCCGGAACTCGGGCGTGCCCGGCTCGCCTTTGGCACGCGCCGCGGCGTCGGCGAACACCAGCCACGCATCGAACGAATAAGCCGAGAAGGCATCGCTGGTGGGCGCGCCATGCGTCTTCTGGAAGACGTTGCGGAACTCCATGCCGATCTTCTTGCTCGGATGGCCATCGGGAAGCTGCTCGACCACGATGATCGGCCCGGTCGGCATCAGCACGCCCTGCGCTGCGCTGCCTGCCACGCGCACGAAGTCAGGGTTGATCAGGCCGTGCTGGCCATAGACGCGTCCCTTGAAACCGCGCTCGGCCAGCGCCAGGAACGGCAGCGCGCCGGGCGTGCCGGCGCCGCCGGTCATGATCGCATCGGGACGCATGGCGAGCAGCTTCAAGATCTGGCCGGTAACCGATGAATCCGAACGCGCATAACGCTCGTTGCCCAGCACCTTGATGCCGGCACCAGGCGCCGCCTGCATCAAGGCGTTGTAGACCAGGTCGCCCCAGGCATCGGAGAAGCCGATGTAGCCCACGGTCTTCACGCCATCCGCCTTCATGCGCTCGACCACCGCGTCGATCATCAGCTGCGGCGGCTGCGCGACGGCAAACACCCAGGGGTTCTCCGCCGGATTCAGCATGATCGGCGTCACCGCGATCATCGGCACCTTCGCTTCACGGCCGATCTGGGCCATCGCCATCGCGGCGGGCACGCCGGAGGTGCCCATCAACACGTCGACCTTGTCTTCCTGCACCAGCTTGCGCGCGTTACGGCCCGCAGCGGTCGGGTCGGAGCCGTCATCCAGGATGATCAGCTCGACCTTGCGACCATTGATCTGGCTCTTGTACGCCAGTCCGGCCTGCATGCCGCGTGCGTAGGGAATGCCGATCGACGAGTTCGGCCCCGACAGCGATACGCTCAGCCCGACCTTCAGGTCGGCGGCCAGAGCCCCCGTGGCAACACACCCGGCAAGCGCGGCGGCAGCAAAGCCGCGCACGAGGAGATCCATCGAACATTTCATGTCAGTGCTCCTGGTGGCAATAGGTGATGAACGACGAACAACGGTGAGACGAGCAAGAACGCCTATCCGGTCTTGGAGAAATCCGCCTTGCGCCCTTCCCCGAACGCATTGATGCCTTCGCGCGCCGCAGCGGTGCATCCGCTGGCGCCAAAGGCCCGATATCCCAGCTCCAGCGCATCGGCGAAATGCTCGGCGGCCGCGGCATCGCGCACGCAGCGCTCGAGCAGCGTCACGACTTCAGCGCTGAGCGGTGCGCCGTCCGGCCCACGTGGCGGCTCGACGGAAAACGCGGGCAGTGCCACCGGCCCGTCGAGCGAGCGGCGCTCCTGCCGTGCGAGCGCCTTGAGCGTTCCGACCGCCGCGTCGATCAGGCCCGGCAGGTCATCGGCCAGCGCATCGACGATGCCGAGTTCGAGTGCCTGTTCAGCCTTCAGCCGCGTAGCACCGCGCAACATCGTATGGAAAGTGGCGGCGGCATTGGGCCAGCGGCGATAGGGCAGAACCATCGCCCCCAGGCCGGGCACGATGCCGAGCGTGATCTCGGGAAGCTGCATGTAGGCGCCGCGCAGCGCCACCAGGCCGTGGCAGCGCATCGCCAGCTCGAAACCGCCACCGAGCACCATGCCGTTGAGCGCGGCCACCACCGGTTTTTTCATCGCATCGAGATGCACCAGCAGCCGGGCGCAGTCGCGCGCGTATTGCGCGCAGGCATCGGCATCGCCGAGCAGCGCCGGAAAACGGCCGATGTCGGCGCCGGCGCAGAAAGCCCGGCTGCCGTAGCCGACGATGACGAAACCCTCAACTGCATCGTCCTGTTCGAAGCGCTTGATCACCCGCAGCACTTCGTCGGTCATGCCGTCATGCAGCGCATTGTGCGCCTCGGGGCGGCGCAGCGTGATGAGCTTGACGCCATCCAGGTCGTCGACCAGCACGTGGCCCTCGAAATCCTGGTAATCGGCCAGCGCTCGCCGCGGCTGCGGCATGCCGGGCCGTTCGGCGGCCAGGCGCGCCAGGATGCGCTGCGTCTCGGCCTCGCCGAGGCTGCGCATCAGTTCGATCGGCCCCTGGCGAAAGCCCAGCGCAACGCGGCAGCCCAGATCCAGGTCGGCGGCATCGCCGATGCCGCGATCGAGAATGTCGACCGCCTGCGACAGATAGATGCCGCGCAGCCGATCGCGGATGGCGGCCGCGGTGGCAGGATCGGGCGCGGGTGCGTCGCCGAGCTTCCAGCGATCGACGGAACGGAAGATCGGCGCCGGCCGGTAGTGCTCGCCTTCTTCATCGGCCTGCAGCGTATTGGTCTCGATGATGATCGGGTTGCCGTGCGCCAGGTTCAGCACGAAGAAGGGACCGGCATGCACGTACTCGCGCGCCACTGCATCGATCTGCGCCGCGCTGGCGCCGGTGCCCAGCAGCAGCGCCGCTTCGTTGCACCAGTTGTCGAAGATGCGGTCGAGCATGAAGCAGGGCACGTCGGCGCTGGCCAGCGGCAGCTTGCCGGTTTCGCACAGCACGCGCCGCAGGTGCGGCACCAGCCAGGGCGCGGCGCCGGACCAGTCGACCACCTCGACCACCGGATTGCGCCAGGCCGGCGCAAAGAAATGCGTGATCGCCGCTCGCTCCGGATGGCGCATCTGCGCGAACATCCGCGCCGCCGGCAGCGAACTCGAGTTCGAGCTGATCACTGCGTCAGCGGCGACGCGCTCCTCGATCATCGCCATGATGCGTTGCTTCAATGGCAGATTTTCGGTGGCGGCTTCGATGACCCAATCGCTGCCCTTGATCGCGTCGTAGTCGGTGGTGCCCTCGATGCGGGCCAGTACTTCGGCAGCCTGCGCCGGCGTCATCTTGCCGCGCGCGCAGGCCTTCTCGGTATAGCCGCGCAGCCGCGCGAGCGCGGCATCGACCGCCTGCTGGGCAACGTCGACCAGAACCAGTGAAATGCCCGGCAGCGCGCTCTTGATGTAGTAGCCGATATCGGGCCCGATTGCCCCCGCGCCGATCACGGCCACGCGCCGAGGCACAGGCAAGGCCGGCGCGCCGATCAGAGGATTGTGATAAGTCTTGGAACGCACCGCGAGACTCCTTCAGATCAGCGAACCGCGGTTGACGATGCCGCCGTCGATGGTGACGATCGTTCCGGTCGTGTAGGAGGAATGGTCCGAAGCGAGCAGCACCACGGTTGCGGCGATCTCCTCGACCGTGGCGGCGCGACCGAAGGGAAATCCCTTGGCGAGTTCCTGCCAGCGCTCGGCATCGCCCAGCCGGGTGCCGGCTTCCTTGCGCATCAAGCCCACGAGACGATCGGTGGCTACCGGTCCGGGATTGACCCCGACCACGCGCAACCCGTCTTTCGGGCTCTGCCCGCCAAGCGCGCGCGTGAAGGCCATCAGCGCCGCATTGCCAGCCGCGCCCGCGATGTAGCCGGCATCCAGGGCTTCGCCGCCGTTGCCGAGGATGTTGATGATCACGCCGTGCCCGCGCGCCTTCATGCGCCGGTAATACTCCCGCGACAGGTTGATGTAGCCGAATACCTTCAGATCCCAGGCCGCGCGCCAGCGTTCCTCATCGACCTCTTCGACGGTGCCCCGCGGGATCGATCCGGCGTTGTTCACCAGGATGTCCAGTTGCGGAACGCGCGTTGCAAGCTCGGCCGCGCTGCCGCGCGCCGCCAGGTCCATTGCATGGATCTCGACGTCGATCGAGGCAATTTCGAGCAGACGCGTGCGTGCCGCCTGCAGCTCGTCGCGGCTGCGCGCAACCAGATGCAGATGGCAGCCTTCGGCCGCCAGCATCTCGGCGATCGAGAAGCCGATACCCTTCGAACCGCCGGTGATCAACGCGGTACGCCCGCCCAGTCGCATGTCCATCGATGTTCCTCCTGGTATTCGTGGTGTTGAACGCGCTCGTCGCCGATCAAGGCCTCAGCTCGTCAAGGCCTTGGTGATGATCAGCTTGAGAATCTCGCTGGTGCCGCCGCCGATCAGCGTGAAGCGCACGTCGCGCAGATAGCGCTGCACCGGGTATTCCATCGCGTAGCCGTAGGACGCGAAGACACGCGCAGCCTGGTCGCAGACCTCTGCCGCAGTTTCGGTCGCAAACAGCTTGCACATCGCGGCTTGCATGTGGTGCGGCAGGCCGCTGTCGTGCAGCCAGGCAGCCTGCTGCTGCAAGGTTTCGGCGGCCGCCAGCGACGTAGCCATGTCGGCCAGCTTCGACTGGATCGCCTGGAAGCGCCCGATCGGCTGGCCGAACTGGCGACGCTCGCTCGAATAGCGCAGCGCCTCGGCCAATGCCGCGCGAGCGACGCCTAGCGCCATCGCCGCGGTCACGATGCGGATCTCGGCCAGCAGGGTCTTCAGGTGCGCCTCGCCATCGCCTTCCTGGCGCGACAGACGATGGCTGTCGGGCACGAAGCAGTCTTCGAAGGCCAGCTCGGAAGTCGGCAGCGCGCGCACCCCCATCTTGTGGATGGCGCGCCCGATCGACAGGCCGGCGAAATCGCGTTCCACCAGGAAGATGGTCAGCGCCCGGCCCTCGCCGGCTCTGGCGAATACCGTGAAGAAGTCGGCCACCGGCGCCGACGTGACCCAGGTCTTGCGCCCTTTCAACAGATAGCCGCCTTCGACGCGGCGCGCGCTGGTCGCGATCGCGCCCAGGTCGGACCCGGCATCAGGCTCGGTCATGCAGATGGCGCCGATCTTGCGGCCCTCGAGCGCGGGCCTCAGCAGTCGCGTCTGGATGTCTTCGCTGCCCAGCAGATGCAGGAACTTGGTGCCCATCAGCGACTGCATCGCCATGGCGCCGGCCAGCGCCATCGAACCCCGCGCAACCTCGGCCAGCGCCAGGCAGAAGTCGGACAGCGCAACGCCGCTGCCGCCAACATCCTCGGGGTAGCGCATGCCGAAAGCGCCGAGCGCGCCCAGTTCGCGAAACAGCTCGTGCGGGAATGCGCCCGCCTCGTCCAGCGCTTCGGCCTGCGGGGCGATGCGCTGGTCGCAGAAACGCGCAAAGGTATCGCGGATCGCGCGCTGCTCGATGCTGAGTTCGAAATCCATGTGCTTCCCCGTGTTCAGGCGTCGCCGACCTCGATCACCACGGCCATCGCGGAATCGCCCGCGGCGCAGCCGGCGAACAGACCGATGCCGCCGCCGCGCAGCACGAGCTCTTCGATCAGCTCGATGATCGAACGGGTGCCCATCGGCGCTTGCGGGTGCCCCCAGACCAGCGAACAACCGTAGTTGTTCATCGCCATCAGGTCAGCGCCGGTTTCCTTGGCGAACAGCAGGTCGTTGAGCGCGAACGGGTTGTGGGTCTTGATCGCGCTCAGCGCCGCAACGTCGACGCCGGCCTGCTCGAGCGCGCGCCGTGCCGCCGGCACCACCGCTTCGGGCATCAGCGCCAGACCGGCGCGCGCGCTGCCAAAGCCGCGCAGGCGCACCGCGATGTGCGGATCGCGCGACAGCTCACGGGCCCGCTCGGGCGAGGCCAGCACGATCGCGGCATTGCCGTCGGCCGGATGGGTCTGAGCGCCGTAAGTCACGCTGCCGTCGGCCTGCACCGGCTTGAGCGCCGCCAGCCCCTCGGGCGTCGATGAGGTGATTCCTTCGTCGCCGTTAAGGCGCGCCGCGATCTTCTTGTAGCCCGGTGCGGGCGCCTCGAATGGCAGGCGCATGAAACGGCGCAGGAAGGCGCTGTCGTCGGCCAGCGCATCGCGATACTGCTGCTCTCTGCGCAGCACCACTTCATGCTGGCGAGCGGTGTCGAAGCCGTGGCGCCGGGCGACGTTCTCGGCCGTTGCCAGCATTGCATGCCTGCCCAGCGGATCGCAGTTGAAATTGCCCAGCACCCAATCCTCGGCAGCGCCGGTGCCACCCGGAGCACGCGGATCGGGGTAATAGAGATGCGGGCCATTCGAAGTGCGGTCGCAAGTCAGAACCAGCGAAGTTTCCGCCAGCCCTGCTTCGATTTCCTGCGCCGCGGCCAGCAGCGTGCGCACGCCGGTGGCGCAAGCCTGCATGAGGGTCGGGCCGGCCACCTGCCCGGCACCGATCAATCCCATCAACCACGGCAGGCCATAGAACGAATGCTTCTGCGGCACCGAAAAGCCGAGCACGCCGTGATCGAACACGGCCGGATCGATTCTCCGCTGGGCGAGTTCGGCGCGCGCCACGTAGGCCGCGAACTCGATGCTGTGCAGCGAAGCGAAGCTGCCCTGCCAGCGCGAGAACGGCGTACTCCAGTAACTGCCGTAGGGAATCTGGGCCTTGTAGGACATCCTGGTCTACCTTCGTGGTCTATGCCTTGTCGGTTCGGCGCAGTGCGAGGATCAGCTCGCCGGCGCCGGCTCGATTTCGATCAACCGGATCTTGCCGCTCTCGCGCGGCAGCGTGCCCGGCGCAAGCCATTCGAAAACCGGCGTCACGCGCAGGCTGTCGCGAAATTCGAGCAACAGCTCGCGCTCGAGATCGGCAATCGCGGCTGCTTCGATACCGCCATGTTCGATGCGAATGCGCAGCGGCGGCGTGACCGCAGGCCCCGGGCGATCGAGCCGGATGCGCAGCGCGCCCGTGACGCGCGGCCGAAAGCGCGCGACCACGCCCGCGACCGCCTGCGGATAGACGTTCATCCCCTTCACCGTGAGCATGTCATCGGTGCGGCCCAGAATCTTGAAGCGCATGCCGGGTCGGCCGCAGGGGCACGGACTGGTCCAGACCTGCAACAGGTCGCCCAGCGCATAGCGCATGAACGGCCCGCCGCGCCAATCCAGGAAACTGAACACCATCTCGCCGATCGCGCCCTCCGACATCTCGATCGGGTTCCGGGTCTTGGGATCGATCAGTTCGAGCAGGCAATGGTCGCCCGACACGAAATGCATGGCCCCTTCAACCTCGTCGGCGTGATCGCAGGAAATGCCGTGAAACGCATGGCCGCCCCCGGTATGGTCGTAGACCTCGGCGCCGAAGCCCTCGGCGAGCGTGCGCCGTATGTCGGCATCGCCGCCGCCGCCTTCGCCGGCGCAGAAGAACCAGCGCAGACCCAGCTCGTGCGCCGGGCGGCCGGTCTGGCGCGGCGCCTCTTCGATCAGGTACTGGCCGAAGGAAGGCGTGGCGACGATCGCATGGGGCCGGGTCAGCGCGATCATGTCCAGCACGCGGCGGGTACCGCCCTCGATGCCCACCGGCACGACGCAGGCTCCCAGGTGCATGATGCCCTGCGACAAAGGCAGGCCGCCGGTGAACATGCTCAGCGACAGCGCCTGGATCATCGTGTGGCCGGGCCGGATGCCGCAGCGCCAGTACTTGCGTGCGTGCATCTCGTTGACCACGGCAACGTCGTGCGCGGTCAGCGTGTAGAGGGTCGGCATGCCGGTGGTGCCCGAGGTGGCGTTGATGCGCACGATCTCTTCGGGCGGCGCGCAGCCGAACAGCGCCGACGGGCTGCCGTGCTCGCGCAGCGATTGCTCCTGCACGCGCCGGTGCTCGTCCTTGGTCATCACCGGAATGCGGGCGAAGTCGGCGAAGCTGCGGATGTCTTCGGGCAGCGCGCCGGCTTCTTCGAACTTGCTCCGATGCACCGGCGAGTGTTCATAGTTGTACCGAAGCTGCCGCATCAGACGATC
This sequence comes from Burkholderiales bacterium, assembly GCA_017307915.1. GTDB lineage: Bacteria > Pseudomonadota > Gammaproteobacteria > Burkholderiales > Burkholderiaceae_E > Zeimonas. The sequence goes on from JAFKGG010000369.1 coordinate 42,435, forward strand.
GAGCTGCAATTCGCGCAGCGCTTCCGGCGCAAGCATTTCCACCGCAGGATTCCACAAGCCGCGATCGCGGCCGGCCTCAATCATGTTGCACCCCGGCAGGCTCGTCGGGCTGGCACAACTCGATTCTCAGCGCGCTGCACGCATCGGGCGGCAGAAACGCGATGCGACCGTGCGAACCGCGACAGGGAAATCCCTCGATGGGTGCAACACCCTGCGCCGCCAGCCCATTCAACGCATCGTCGAGATTGCGCACCGCGATCGACAGATGGTTGAGCCCCGGCTCGGCGCCCATCGCGCGATGCGCCAGATCATCGGCCGGGCCGGTGTATTGCAGCAGCTCGATCGAGATGTTGGCGGCCTGGAACTCGGCCACTTCCAGGCCGACCGCGGGCAATGAGCGGCGTACCAGCGCCGCGCCGGGCAGCAGCCGACGCAAGGTTTCGACCGCAGGTTCGAGCGCCTGCACGACGATGCCGACATGGTCGATGGTGGGAACTGTCATACCGGTTCTCCCGCGGGTCTGGGGCTCAGCGCTGCTGCGCGCCAGCCTGGGCGGCGCGCAGCGCATCAGTGGCCTGGCGATCGAGCGTCAGCGTCGCTGCATCGACGACCACGCCATAGTCGCGTCGCGCGGCATCGATGCTCAGCAGGCCATCGAGCACGTCGTCGAACACTTCCTGCTCATTGCGTTGGCACGGATCGCCGTAGCCGCCGCCGCCGCCGGCACGCTGCCGATAGACCGCTCCGCGCGGAATGTTGCGCACGATCTCCTTGGACTTCGGCCGCACGACCTTGCCGTCGGGGTATGCGATCTCGACGCTGTTGATGCTGCCTTCGCGGCCGCCGAACAGGCCGAAGGCGCGGGCTTCATCCTCGACGCCGTCGCCGAAGGCAATGCCGGTGACGTTCTCGCCTTCGATGACGAATTCGGTGTCGACGCCCAGGCCGCCGCGCCAGCGGCCCGCTCCCGCCGAATCGGTTGCATACTCGTGGCGCAGCAGCCGGTGCGGGTCGTGGATCTCGAACATCTCGTAGTCCTGCGCAAGAATGCCGCCCGCGCAGTTGATCAGCCCGATATGGTCATAACCGTCGGCGTTCCAGGCAGCGCCCGAGCCCCCCTTGAGCGCCAGGAACAGGATGTCGACGTAAGGCCGCCCGTGGCGCGGATCGTGCCCCGTGACCGTGAAACCCATCATTCGGTTCCAGCCGGCCGTCACCATCTTGGGCAGCGCCTGCGCGAACGCGCGGAAGATCGCATCGGAAATCGGCCCGGTGATCGAATTGCCGAACGTGGTGGCCGCCGGAAAGCGCGCGTTGAGAAAGCTGCCCTCGGGGTTGATGATGCGGATCGGCCGCAACAAGCCGGCGTTGTGCGGCACGTCGGGGTTGATCAGCATCAGGAAGGTCAGCAGCAGCGCCGATGCCGTGGCGGCATACGGCGCGTTGACGAACCCCGGCGTCTGCGGCGAAGACCCGCTGAAGTCGAAGCACAACTCGTCGCCCGCCACCGTCACGGCCAGCTCGATCTTCATGCGCGAGCCTTCGTTGACGCCGTCGTAGAAGGCCCAGCTGGTACCTCGATAGACGCCGTCGGTGATGGCCGCGATTTCGCGCCGCACGATGCGCTCGGAAGTGGCAAACAGATAATCGATGCAGGCGTCGAAGCGCTCCGGCTCGAAGCGCCGGAACAGGCCCTGCAAGCCGCGTTCACCGACCCGCGTGGCGCCGATCTGCGCCTTGATGTCTTCTTCGACGATGCGAAACCGGATGTTGGCGAAGATCATGCGCCAGACGTCACGCCGCAGCTCGCCGCGCTCGTAGACCTTGATCGGCGTGATGCGCAGAGCTTCCTGCCAGACCTCGCGTGCCTCGGGGTTGTAGCCGCCCGACTGCGCGCCGCCGATGTCGGCCTGATGCCCTTTGCAGGCCGCCCAGGCGATGAGCCGGCCATCACGGAACACCGGGCGGAACACCGCCACGTCATTGTTCTGGTTGCCGCCCGAGAACACGTCGTTGTGCAGGATCACGTCGCCTTCGTGGATGTCTTCCCCGAAGAACTCGACGATGCGCTCGCACGCCGGCTGCAAGGCGAAAGCCAACACCGGGATGTACTCGGTCTGCTCCAGCATCCGGCCGCGCGCGTCATACAGGCCGGTCACGAAGTCGCGCGCCTCGTTCAGGATCGGCGAACGCGTGGTGCGAAGCAGCGTCAGCCCCATTTCCTCGGTGATCGATTTCAGGCGCCGATGCAGCACCGAGGCTTCGATCGGATCGACGGTGACGCCGGTCTCGACGGCGGATGCATTCATGCGAGCTCCTCCCGTAGTTGATCCTCGAGCACGCAGCTGCCCAGCGCGTCGACGCGCAGTTGGAATCCGGCCGGCACGAAGATGCTGGTGGTGATCTTCTCGATGATCGCCGGGCCTTCGATGCGATGCCCGTGCAGCAGCCGGTCGCCGTCGTAGACCGGCGTCTGCGCGAACGCCTGCGATTCAGGCTGGAACACCGCGCGCCGCCCCTTGATCAGATGCCCGGCATCGGACGCGGCTTCGGGCTCGACGATCGCCGGCGGTTTGTCGGTCACGCCGAGCGCCGCAAGGCGCAGGCTGACCAGTTCCACCGTCGCGCCTTCCTCTTGCAGCGCATAACCGAAGAGCGCGTCGTGGCGTTTGTGGAAGGCGTCGCGGATCGCATTCCAGCGTGCGGCTTCGAGCAGCTCTGCGTCGACTTCGACGCTGACCTCGTGGTATTGCCCGAGATAACGCAGATCCAGCGCATAGACGAAGCGGCGTTGCGCCGTGGGAATGCCCTCGGCGGCCAGCACTTCTTCGGCCTCGGCCTGCATCGCGCAGACCAGGCCGCCCAGGTGATTCCGATCGACGCCGGCGTCATCGAGCACTGTCGAGTAGCTGCGCACGAAATCGTGCTTCAGATCGGTACGCAACATGCCGCTGGCGCAGAAGATCGCCGCCTCGCGCGGCACCACGATGCGGCGGATGCCCAGCTCGCGCGCGATCATCGCCGCATGCACCGCGCCCGCGCCACCGGCGCAGATCAACGGAAAAGCGCGCGGATCCCAGCCCTTCTGCACCGAGATCTCGCGGATCGCCGAGGCCATGTTGACGTTCATCACGCGGTACATGCCCCAGGCCGCCCGCACGGTATCGAGCCCCAGCGGACTGGCCACGCGCTCGGCGATGGCGGTTTGCGCGGCCGGCAGATCGAGCTGCAGCGCACCGCCGGCGAAGAAATCCGGCGACAGGTAGCCAAGCACGAGATTGGCGTCGCTGCACGTCGGCTCGGTGCCGCCGCGCCCATAGCACACCGGCCCGGGCGCCGCCCCGGCGCTTTGCGGCCCCATGCGCAGCAGGCCGTCGTCGATCCATGCGATGGAACCGCCGCCGGCGCCGATGGTGGCGATCTCCATCGACGGCAGGGCCAGCGCGAAGCGGTTGACCGTACCGGCGGTGGTGATCGAGGGCCGTCCGGCGACCACCAGGGCCGCGTCGAAGCTGGTGCCGCCCATGTCGACGGTGATGAAGCTGTCTTCGCCGTGCGGCTGCATCGCGGCCAGGCCGGCGGTCGGCGCAGCGGCGGGGCCCGACAGCAGCGTCGAGGCCGCCAGCGCCGCCACGGCTTGCGGGGAGGTCACGCCGCCATTGGACTGCATGATGCGCAGCACGCCCTCGAAGCCCTCTTCGCGCAGCCGGCGCTGCAGGTTCTCCATATAGCGCTTCAATATCGGGCCGACCACGGCATTGAGTACCGTGGTGCTGGTGCGCTCATAGAAGCGGATTTGCGGCAGCACGCCGTGCGACACCGACAGGTAGACCGAGGGCATGCGCTGCGCGACCAGCGCGGCAGCGGCAGCCTCATGGGCCGGGTTGGCGTAGGCATGCATGAACGAGATCGCCACCGCCTCCACCTGCTGGCGCTGGAACTCCTCGATGGCGCGTTCGACGTCATCAGCCACGAACGGCTCCAGCTCGCGGCCTTGGTAGTCGATCCGGCCACGCACCGGCAAGCGCAGCCGGCGCGGCACCAGCGAAGGCGGCGGAGTGGCTTTGTTGTCGTAGAACGCCTCGCGCACGCCGCGGCGCATCGCCAGCGCATCGCGAAAGCCCGCATTGGTGAGCAAGCCGGTGCGCGCGAACTTGCCCGTGAGTACCGCGTTGGTGGTAACGGTGGTACCGTGCACGATGATGTCGACCTGCCGCAGGAAGTCGGCCGTGGCGAGGCCAAGCCCGCCCGCCAGATCGTTCAGCCCCTGCAGCACGGCCTGCGACGGATCGGCAGGCGAGGACAGCACCTTGTGCACGCGCGTGCGCCCATCTGGGAGGAGCAGCAGATAGTCGGTAAACGTTCCACCAACGTCGATTCCAATGCGATAGCCCATATCATTCCCTGGCTGCATTCCCGGACTGCCGGCGTCTCGCTCCGGCACTTCGCAATGATGGTACTGAATTTTGGTTTTTAGTACCAGATGTTTTTGAATTTGTTTTTCAGGACGGATTTATCTTGGCCAGCAAGACCGCCTCTTCTTCCCGCCCATCAGCCCCCGTCGAACCCAAGGACGCGCTTTCGATATCACGCGAGGAGCAGCTCCTGGAAGAACTCGAGACGATCTTCCTGCGCGATGGATTCCGCGACGTCACGGTGGATCAGCTCGCCCGCACGCTGCACTGCTCCAAGCGCTCGCTCTATGCGCTGGCGCCGAGCAAGGAGGAACTGTTCCTGCGCGTGTTCGATCGCTACCTGTCGCGCTTGCGCGAAGACTGCAACCGAGGAGCGGCCGGCGTCAGCCCCGAGCAGGCATTCGTGCCTTACCTGATGCCCGCGATCGATGCGGCGCGCAAGCTGTCGGCGACGCTGATCCGGGACATGACCGCGTATGCACCGGCCAACGAGATGTGGGAACGCCACCAGCGCGATCGGATGGCGGGTTTGCGCACGCTGGTGCAGCGCTGCGTCGATGACGGCATCTTTCGCAATGCCAATGCCAATCTCGTCGCCGAGGTGGTGGCCGCGTCGCTGCGGCGCATCCGCGAGCCGCGCTTTTTAGCCGCCTCGAAGCTTTCGTATCGGGAAGCCGTGGCGGAACTGTACGGCCTGCTGCTGCACGGCCTGCTGCATCCCGAAGCCGCCGATCGGGTCAACGAGGGTTGAGGCGGCACAGGGCCATGCCCGCCGCCGCTCGCGCCAAATCATTTCCGATCATCGGAAATGAGCGATTCAAAGGCGGGCCGCCTTGCCGACAATGTGCACCGCACCGGCACCGCCGCATTCCGGAAACGTCAACCCATCGTCACCAGCATGAACATCGGCCGCACAGAGAAGGAATCCGCTGAATACGACGTCCTGATCGTGGGCTACGGTCCCACCGGGGCAAGCATCGCCAACCTGTTGGGCAAGCGCGGCTATCGCGTGGCCGTGTTCGACCAGGCCGGCGAGATCTACGACAAGCCCAGGGCCATCACCGCCGACCAGGAAGTGATGCGTGTATTTCAAGAGTGCGGCCTGGCCGACGAGATCGCCGCCGCAACCACGCCGCACCCCGGCACCGATTTCCTGGGCATCGACGGGCAGGTCATCAAGCGCTTCTATCCCGCGCCGCCGCCTCACCCGCTGAGCTGGGAACCGACCTGGATGTTCGTGCAGCCCGAGCTGGAAGCGACACTGCGCCGCGGCGTGGCGCGCTATCCGCAGGTACGCGAGTTCCTGCGGCACGAGTGCCTCGATTTCACGCAGAGCGGCGAGACGGTGAGCGCGCGCCTGCGCCGGCTGGACGACGGCGCCGAGATCACGATGCGCGGACGCTATCTGATCGGCTGCGACGGCGGACGCAGCGTCGTGCGCCGCGCCCTCGGCGCGCGTATCGAAGACCTCGCGTTCGACGAATGGTGGATCGTCGTCGATGCCTGGATCCGCGGGCCGGTCGAACTACCGCCGCGCTGCGCCCAGTTTTGCCGGCCGTGGCGGCCCGGCACGTACATGGTCGGACCGGGCAATCTGCGGCGCTGGGAAATCAAGATGCTGCCCGGTGAAAAACCGGAAGATTTCGAATCCCGCGATGCCGTGCTGAAAGTGCTCGGCAGCTTCGTCGACACCACGCACCTGGAATTGTGCCGAACCGCCATCTACCGCTTCCACGCCCTGGTCGTCGAACAATGGCGCTCGGGCCGCGTGTTCCTGGCCGGCGACGCGGCGCACCAGACGCCGCCGTTTCTCGGACAGGGTTTGAGCGCCGGCATCCGCGACGCGATCAACCTGGTGTGGAAACTCGACGGTGTCGAGCGGCTGGGCTATGCCGATTCGCTGCTGGACACCTATGGCGAGGAACGCAAGCCGCACGTACGCACGATCGTTGCGCACGCCAAGGCGTTCGGCCTGATCATCGGCGAACTGGACATGCAGGCCGCGCAGCGCCGCGATCGCGAACTGAGCGAGCAACTGGCCTCGGGCAAGGCCGAAACGGTTCGGCAGAAATTCATTCCCGGCCTGGATTCGGGCCTGATCGGCCGCGATCGCGACGGCCATCGGCATCGCGGCGCCGGCGAACTGTTCGTGCAGCCCTGGGTTCATCGCGGCGATGAGCCGCGTCGCTTCGACGATCTGTTTGAGCCGGGGTTTCTGTTCGTGGCCGGCTCGAAAACAGCGCTGGGCTGGTTCGATGCCGACATGATGCAGGCCTGGCAGCGGCTGCACGGGCAGCTCGTGCTCATCGAGCCGGCCGGCTTTGCGCCGGCCGCGGGCGCCGAGCTGTTCGTATCGTTGCAGGAACGCGATGGCCTGTTCCGCGACTGGCTGGCAGCCACGGGCGCTCAAGCGGTGATCGTCAGGCCGGATCGCTACGTGTATGGGGCCGTTGCCGACGCGCAGGAATTGCGCGGCCTGCTGGCCCAGCTTTCGCAGGCCGTGTGGCCGGCACCCGGCTAGGTGCCAAGGCAGGCCGATAGTACGTCTGCGCCGGGCGCACAAGGCCATCAAATGGATCGCAACGGCCGGCCGATGCGCAGACGCTGCAGTGCCTGGGCCAGGCCAACGACGTGCCAGCCGCATCGCGCGCTCGAGCACCGCCGGCTCCCGCGCCGGAACCTGAGCCTCCATCGCAAATCAGTCGCGACAGGCCTGCTCATCGCATACCATCTGACTTGCAGGGCGAGTTGGAGAAATGCTTGTGCGTTACGACCTGATCGATTTTAGGCTGCTGGTTCACATCGCCGAAGCGAAAAGCCTTACTCGGGCCGCTGAACGCTGTCACTTGTCCGTGCCATCGGTCAGCCTGCGCATACGGCAGCTGGAAGAAAATCTCGGCGTGCGCTTGCTGCAGCGCCAGGCACGCGGCGTCGAACTCACGCAAGCCGGCCGTATCATCGAACGCAGAGCCCTTCGTATCCTGCGCGAACTGGCCTGCATGCACGACGAACTCGCGCCGTTTGCCGATGGACTGTATGGAGAGATCCGATTCATGGCTACCACGGTGGCGATGGCGACGTTCGTGCCTGAAGCGCTGGCGCTGTTCCTGCGCCAGCATCCCAAAGTCACCGTCCATATGGAAGAAATGAACTCCGTCGAGATTCTGAGCGCAACGGCAGGCAACCGCATCGACCTGGGCATCGTCGCCCATCGCTCCGACGATCCGGCCATCGCTTACGCAAGCCTGTGCAAGGACGATCTGCTGGTGATGCTGCCCGCCCATGCCGATCTTGATGCCCACGAAAACCTTGCCTTCGAGGCGCTGCTCAAGAGCCAGGAGTTCGTCGGATTCGGCCGCTTGAGCGCCCTCGATGGCTTTCTGGATGACGTGGCCACGCGCCTGGGCAAGCGGCGGATCGTACGGGCTCAGGTGCATGAACTGGAAGCCCTGATCGGGATGGTGGCGCTCGACGTCGGCGTGGCCATCATTCCGCGCAGTCTGGCTTATCGCGTCACGCACGATCGCAGAGTGTGCATGAGGCCATTGAGCAACGACTGGGCAAGCCGGGAAATCAGCCTATGCTGGCCCAGCACCGAAGAACTCCCCGGTTATGTGGCCGCCCTGCGAGGTGCGTTGACGCAGGCCGCTACCGCGACTCACCTTCCCGTGATGTAGCGTTCCCTTCGAGCGGCGGCAGATGCCGCAGCAGGAACTCCGCCTGAATATCCAGCGCCTGGCCGGTCTCGGGCAAGTCAGCCATCTTCCAGTGGACGTGAGGCAATCCCTCGAACACGAATAGTTCAGCGGCGACGCTGGCCTGCCGCAGCGCGCGATGGAATCGGCAGGTTCCACCGAGAAAAAAATCGCGTGTACCGGTCATGCACAGCGTAGGTGGAAATGCCCGCAAATCGGCCAATTGCGGCGACAGCCTGGGATCGGTGCGCGGCCAATCCCGCAAGTACCCTCCTGCCTGCTGGGCCACCGGTCGAACATCGGGACTGAAACCGAAGATTCCCAGGTAAGCCTCGGAATCGCACGCCAGCGTGAAATCCGCCGTACCCGAGAAGAAGCCCAGCGCCGCCGGCAAGGGCACCCCGGCCAAGTCCGCAGCCACCAGCGTCTGAGCACCGAGAACCGCTCCTGCCGATGATCCGTAGAGGGCGATGCGCGACGCGGAATGGAGCTGCATGAGCCCCTGGTATACCGCCAGCGCATCCTCGACCGCGGCCGGAAACGGATGCTCTGGCGCCAAGCGGTAGTCCACCGCAATGACCGTGAGCCCCGTACGCGCTGCGATGGGGATTGCCTCGAACACGGCCCCCCGCCCTGCGACGAAGGCGCCACCGTGCAGATTGATCAGAACGGCATCCTCGCGACGCAGCGGGGAATCCGGCGGTGTCACCTGCCAGCAGCGGACCCCTGCCAGGGTGACCGGCTCGACGCTGACGCCAGGATGCAGTGCCAGGAAACGCCGGGCCTGCTGCGCATATCCGGCATCGACGATACTGCGAACCGTATCGGCATCAGCGGTGAGATTACGTGTGCCATCCGGCCTTGAACCGGCTTCGCACAACCAGGCCCGAGCCTGCGGACTGAGCGCCGCCGGCAGCGGAATCTCCAGCGCACCGAGCCAAACGCTGCCGTTACGGGTGACTTGCATGTTTCATGCGATCGATCGTTGCAGACTTGTGCGCAGTCATCGTGCCAGGCTCGGCATCGGCAGTTCGGTAGGCTGGAACACGCCGTCTTCGTTGAGCTTGCGCAAGGTATCGTTCAGCACCTGGTTGGCCATCTCGGCCTGCATGCCCTTGCACCGCTGCCCGAGATTGACAGGCCAGACCGCACGCTCGTAGATCAGCCGAAAGATCTCCGATTTGATGTGCGGAATCCAGTTGAAGTTGCGAGCGGTCTGCCGATGATAGCGCAGCGATTCGATGTGGATGGGAGCCGCAACGAAGCAGTCTTCCTGCGAATCGTTCTGATGCAGAATCGAACCGCGATAGTCGACGATCATCGATTTTCCGCCACAGAAGAAGCCCTGCGACTGCGCATCGTCGATGTAGTGCCGCCCTGTATTGGGCGCGATCACATAGCAGGTGTTGTCTAGCGCACGGGCCCGATTCTGGATTTCCCAGGCGCCCTGGGTAACCTTGTTTTCCATGGAGCTCGGGCGATAGATGATCTCGGCGCCGTTGAGCGCAAGGCCGCGCGCCACTTCCGGGAAGTTTCCTTCCATGCAGATCGATGCGCCGATGTTGCCAAGCGGCGTGCGAGCCACTGGAAAGAAGGCATCCAGGCCTTCGCCGAACATCGCCACCCACTCGTCGTACACGTCATGCGGCGTCGTGCTGTGCTCGATGGTGAAGACGACGTTCTTGTGATGCCGATGAATGATCTCGCCCTGCGGCGATATCAGGAACATGGTGTTGAAGAAGCGATCCGGAAATTCCGGCATCCGGGTCTTGGCCTGGGCGATGATGTAGATGCCCCAGCGAGCGGCTTTTTCGCGCAGCGGCGCCAGCACCGGCCCCGACAGGTCGATGGCGCCCACGCGTGCGTAGACGATGGGATCCCAATCATGCAATTCGTCGGGAAACCCCTGAATCGCGCCCTCGGCAAGCGCCAGCAGCTTGACGGGGTATTCGATCGCGCTCAGCACCACCACGTCGATCATGTGGCAGATGTGCTTGAGGTTGCGCTCGTAGTTGGGCTTTCCGTCCAGCCGATACAGGCAGTCGTAGGTATGGGTTTGCAGACCGGCGGCCCCATAGATGGGAATCACGGATCGTCTCCAGTAGTGAGAAGGAACGATGTAGCCAAGCGAAGCCCGGATGGCTACACAGGCTGCACGCCGAGCGTCTTCATCAAGGTCGCCACCGCGTCGTACTCCCTGCCCACCGATGCACGAAATTCCTCGGGCCCCTTGTAGTCGGGAACGTGGCTCATCGCGGCCAGCGCTTGTATGAACGAGTCCGTTTCCATCGCGGCCTTGACCTCGTTGGCCAAGCGCTGCACCAACGCGGCATCGAGTCCGCGCGGGCCGATCAGACCCTGCCAGAGTGGGGATCGGGTAAGGAAACTGTCATAGCCCTGCTCGGCCAGAGTGGCAAGCCCCGGGAACTGACCGACCCGCCTGGGCCCCGCCACTGCAATCGGCACGCCCCAGCCCTTGTCGCGGTAGATCTCGGCCACATGCGCAGGCACGAAACCGATCTTCACCTGCTTGGCCACCAGATCCTGCAGTGCCGGCTGAGCTCCGCGATAAGAGACATGTAACCATCTGGCGCCGCTGAGTTGCTCGACGGACGCCATGATCAGGTGCGGAAACGAACCTGTTCCCCACGAACCGTAACTGATGGTGTCGGGCTTGGCCTTGGCCAAAGCCACCAGCTCGCCCATCGTGCGGATCTTCAGGTCAGGGTCGACGATCACCAATGGCGATGCCGATGTGAATTGCGCGATCAGCGTGAGATCGGTCAGCGGGTTGTAGCCGGGATTCTTCAGCGTGAACACCGCGTTGATCAGCGAATCGGGCAATGCCACGCCCAAGGTCAGGCCATCTGCCTTGGCGCGCGCCAGTTCGGCCGTGCCGATCGAACCACCACCGCCCGATCGGTTATCCACGACGAAGGTATCGCCTGTGCTCCGGGTCAGAATGTCGGAGAGACGGCGCGCGGCGGTATCGACCGGCCCGCCTGGCGGATAAGGAGTGATCAATCGTATCGGCCTGCCGCCCGATGCCCACGCCGGGCCCGGCATGCTCAACGAACCAAACCCTATGGCAGCGACAGCCGCCGTCGTAGCCAGCAACTCGCGACGCTTCATCATTGTTCTCCCCGATTGCACGCTGCGCATCGATCGACGACATGACGCCGATGCACAGGCTGGAGCAGAGTCGCAGAGTTAGCCGGCGGCCACAATTTGGAAGTTTCGAATCGGCGATTAGCGCCAGGCTAAAGCTGTGGGCGCTGACATGCAGGTGCAACCGCGCACGGCTGAAGAGCGCGAGATGGCGGAGCGCTATCGCAGCGCGGAGGCGATGATGCGCGGCCGCCCGTGGGTCACCGAGCAGCACAGCGCCAGCGCGCCATCAGGAACGACGCAGCTGCCGTATCTCGTCTTCGGGCAGATCGGTGAGCCGGGCAATAGTGGCGTCATCGAAGCCCGGTTGGCCGAACAGACGGCGGGCAAATTCCAGGCTGGCTTCGTGTTTGCCTTTCAACTCGCCTTCGCGCAGCCCCTCTTCGCGCCCTTCCCGGCGCGCGGCCCGCTCGGCGCCGACCGCATCACGCATCGCATGCTCGCGAGAAAAAGCCTGCCAATAGGTTTGCTCGTCGGACGACAATTCTTCCAACTGCTGCAGCGCCTGCTTGACCGGCCCGTGGGTGATCACGCTCATGACTGCGTTCTCCTGCCAGTGTTCGAAGTACGCCACCCACGCACGCAGCGCCGCCGCGCCCATGCCCAGCCTGGCTGGTGTCGCACCTGCATCTCCACGCCATACAGCGAACCAGCGGCGTCGCGGGCAAGCACGTCCAGCACGATGAGCTTACCGGTGAGCTCCTCGGGCTCGATGCGCGGATTGAGCACTTCGACGACGTCGACCGGCGGCTGATCGCTGCGCACCGCGTTGATCAAATCGGCCAGCAGATCAAGCCGGTGGGCGAACAACAGCTTGAAGACCAGATCGTTCTTCGGGTCGAGCAACTCGGGAGCGGGCATGGCAGCAAGATCAGAAATGAGGAAAGCCCCGAGGGCGCGCATGAAGACGTGCTCGAATACGGCGGCTCCAGTTGTCGTTTTAAGCGCGCAGCGCCCTGCTGTCGATCGACCGTCGGGCCTAATGCGAACGACCTGACCTATACCCAGCCTTCCTGCTCCGCCTTGCGGCCTTCGCGCTGCATCGCCTCGCACAGCAGGCGCAGCTGGCGATGCAGCTCGCGCCACTCGCGCATGCGCAGGAAGCCAAGGAAATGACGGCCGCACCAATCGCGCAGCTTGGACTGGGTCAGATCTTCATGGGCCTGCCGATAGGCATCCCACAGGCGCAGCACGCCGACGAACTCGGAGCGCCCATCGGCGAACTGCGCATGCGCGCTGTCGGCTGCACCGCGTGCTTCGGGCGGGCGTTCGCGCGGATCCTGGATGCCCAGGAACGAGGCGATCACCAGCATCGGCCGCAGGCAGCCGGCCGCCTGCGCGGCCACCAGCATGCGCGCCAGCTTCACGTCCACCGGCAGGCGTGCCATCTGCTTGCCGATGGTGGTCATGCGCCGCTCGGTATCGATCGCGCCCAGTTCGGTCAGCTGCTGCCAGCCATCGGCCACCGCACGCTCGTCCGGCGCTTCCAGGAATGGGAATTCTTCGATGCGACCCAGGCCCAGCTGCAGCATGCGCAGGATCACCCCGGCCAGGCTGGAGCGGCGGATTTCCGGATCGGTGAACTCCGGCCGCGCCTGGAAATCGGCCTCGGCGTACAGGCGGTAACAGATACCCTCGGCGATACGGCCACAGCGGCCCTTGCGCTGGTTGGCGCTGGCCTGCGAGATCGGCTCGATGTGCAGGCGGTCCAGCTTGTTGCGCGGGCTGTAGCGCTTGACGCGGGCGAAGCCCGGATCGACCACGTAACGGATGCGCGGCACCGTCAGCGAGGTTTCCGCCACGTTGGTGGCGAGCACGATGCGCCGGTTCGGCCCGGGGTTGAATACCCGGTCCTGGTCCTGGTTGGACAGGCGCGCGTACAGCGGCAGCACCTCGGTGTTGCGGTACTTGCGCCGTTCCAGCGACTGGTGCGCATCGCGGATCGCGCGCTCGCCCGGCAGGA
>JAFKGG010000228.1 GCA_017307915.1 Burkholderiales bacterium
TGGCGGGGCCGGGGCCGCCGGGAGCGGTACCGCTGCCGCCCGCACCGCTGCCTCGGTCTCAGCCGCTCCCTTCGGCAGCGCGCTGATCACCACCATCTCGTGGATGTACATCCGCATGATGGGCGCCTCGGGCATCCGCAAGGCGACCGAGCTGGCGATCCTCAACGCCAACTACATGGCCAAGCGCTTGCAGCCCTATTTTCCGGTGCTGTATCGCGGCGCCAACGGCTGCGTCGCGCACGAATGCATTCTCGACATGCGCCAGTTGAAGGCCGACTATGGCGTGGCTGCCGAAGACATCGCCAAGCGGCTGATGGACTACGGCTTTCATGCGCCGACGCTGTCGTTTCCGGTGGCCGACACGCTGATGATCGAACCCACCGAGTCGGAATCGCAACGCGAGCTCGATCGCTTCTGCGACGCGCTGATCGCCATCCACGGCGAACTGCAGAAGGTGCGCAGCGGCGAATTCGATCGCGACGACAACCCGCTCAAGCGCGCGCCGCATACGGCGCAGGAACTGGCCGGCGAATGGGCTCACCCGTATTCGCGCGAGCTGGCCGCGTTCCCGCTGCCTTATGTGCGCGAAGCCAAGTTCTGGCCCAGCGTGAAGCGCATCGACAACGCTGCCGGCGACCGGCAGTTGATCTGCGGCTGCCCACCGATGTCGGACTACGAATGACGACTGCCATGACCGAATCGAAACGAATCCCGCTGCATGCGCTGCATGCCGAATACGGCGCCCGCTTCGGCGACTTCGCCGGCTACGAAATGCCGATCCAGTATCAGGCCGGCCTGAAGGCCGAACACCAGCACACGCGCGAGCGCGCCAGCCTGTTCGACGTCTCGCACATGGGGCAGTTGCGCATCCGCGCGCTTGATGGGCGCATGCAGACGCTGCACGAGCAACTGGAAGCGGCGCTGCCGGTGGATTTCGACGGGTGGGCCAACGGCCTGCAGAAGTATTCGCTGCTGCTCAACGACGCCAGCGGCATCGAAGATGATCTGATGCTGGTGCACCTGAACGACGGCGCGCATGCCGAGGTGCGCATGGTGGTCAACGCCGGCAATCGCGAACACGATCTGCAACTGCTCAGGCAGCGCTGCCCCCGATTGGCGATCGAATGGGTCGATGCGGCACTGATCGCCGTGCAGGGCCCGACAGCCGAGGCGGCAGTGGCCGCACTCGACCCACATGCGGCCGCGATGCGCTTCATGCAGGCCACCGAGTTGCATCTGCTGGGTGCCGCCTGCTTCGCGACCCGCTCGGGCTATACCGGCGAAGACGGCTACGAGATCTCGCTGCCGCTGCCGCAGGCCGAAGCCATCGTGCGGCGTCTGCTGGACAACCCACTGGTCGAACTGGCCGGCCTGGGCGCGCGTGACACGCTGCGGCTCGAAGCCGGGCTGCCCTTGCACGGCAGCGACATCGGCCCCGGCACCACGCCGATCGAAGCCGGCCTGTCGTTCGCGATCCCGAAATCGCGCCGCGCCGGCGGCGTCAAAGCCGGCAGCTTTCCGGGCGCCGACACCGTGTTGCGCGAGCTGGCCGAGGGCACGCGCCGGCGCCTGACCGGCCTGGTCTCGCACGAGCCGGTGCCGATCCGGGCGCATGCCAAGGTGATGATCGACGATGAGCGCGAGGTCGGCGAAGTGACCAGCGGCACGGTATCGCCGTCGCTGGGCCATCCGGTGATGCTGGCCTACGTGGAACGGTTGGCGCTCGACGATGCGCCGATCAGGCCGCTGCACGCAAACGTGCGCGGACGCCGGCTGGCGGTGCAGCCGACGCCGCTGCCCTTCGTGCCGAAGCGCTACAAGCGCTGAAACGGATCGGGAGGGCAGCCGGGATCGGGGGAAATCCCCAGGCCGGGGCAGTTGGTGTTGGC
This sequence comes from Burkholderiales bacterium, assembly GCA_017307915.1. GTDB lineage: Bacteria > Pseudomonadota > Gammaproteobacteria > Burkholderiales > Burkholderiaceae_E > Zeimonas. Next base: position 1,890 of record JAFKGG010000228.1, read on the forward strand.
ACCAGAAATGCTTAGACTCGACAGAAGCCGCCCCCAATAGCGCTGGCCGGCCACGCCGGTCAGCGCCCAATCAGGCGACCTTTGACTCACTATTGCTTTTCCGGAGCCAGCCATGCTGAAAACCAGCCTCATCCGCGCAGCCTGCGCCGCTGCCCTGCTGCTGCCTACGCTTTCGTTCGCCGGCCCCACTCTGGATGCCATCAAACAAAAAGGCGTTCTTCGCTGCGGCGTCAACAGCGGCCTGCTCGGCTTCTCGGCGCCCGACGCCCAGGGCAAGTGGAGCGGCATCGATGCCGATTTCTGCAAGGCCGTGGCCGCCGTCATCCTGAACGATCCGAACAAGGTGCAGTTCGTGCCCACCAATACGCAGAACCGCTTCACGGTGCTGCAATCGGGCGAGGTCGACATCCTGTCGCGCAACACCACCTGGACCGCCAGCCGCGATGCGACGCTGGGTGCCGTGTTCGTCGGCACGCTGTTCTACGACGGGCAGGGTTTCATGGTGCGCAAGTCGGCCAACATCAAGAGCGCCACGCAGTTGAACGGCGCCACCATCTGCGTGCTGTCGGGCACCACCACCGAGCTGAACCTGACCGACTGGTTCCGCACCAAGAAGATGACGTTCCGCCCGGTGGTGATCAACGAACTGAGCCAGATCGAGCAAGCCTTTTTCTCGGGCCGCTGCGACGTGCAGACCACCGACATCTCGGGGCTGGCCGCCACGCGGATGAAGGCGCCGAACAAGGACGACTACGTGATCCTGCCCGAGGCGATCTCGAAGGAACCGCTCGGCCCGCTGGTGCGTCGCGGCGACTGGGAGTTCTTCACCATCGTCAAATGGACGCTGAACGGCCTCATCGAGGCTGAGGAATACGGCGTCACCTCAGCCAACGTCGACAAACTGAAGGGCGAAAGCAAGGATCCGCCGATCCAGCGCCTGGTCGGCACTTCGGGCGACATCGGCAAGGGCATGGGGCTGGACAACGACTGGCTGGTGCGCGCGATCAAGGCAGTCGGCAACTATGGCGAACTGTATCAGCGCAACATCGGCCCGATCGGCATCGCGCGCGGGCAGAACGCGCAATGGAAAGACGGCGGCCTGATGTACGCCCCGCCGATCCGGTAAACGGCGCACACCGACCCGCACTGCCGCGCGCAGCCTGATCCCGGCCGCGCGTGGCACGCACCGCAACGACCATTGCGCCCGCCATGCTCCTGAACAACGAACGCACACGCGGCATCGTCTACCAGGCCTTGCTGCTGGCGATCGTCGTCGGCGTCGGCTGGTATCTGGTCTCCAATACGCTGCACAACCTGGCGGCGCGGCAGATCCAGGTCGGCTTCGGCTTCGTCGGCCGCGAGGCCGGCTTCGAGATCGCCGAAAAGCTGATCGAGTATGACGCCTCGAACAGCTACGGCCGCGCCTTCGCCGTGGGCCTGCTCAATACGCTGTGGGTGTCGATACTGGCGATCATCGGCGCCACCGTGCTGGGCACGCTGGTCGGCATCGCGCGGCTGTCGCCGAACTGGCTGGTGGCACGGCTGGCCTCGGTCTACGTCGAGGCGATGCGCAACGTGCCGCTGCTGCTGCAGTTGTTCGTCTGGTATGGCGTGTTCACCGAACTGCTGCCGCCGGTGCGCGAAGCCTTGTCGCTCGGCGACTGGGTGTTCCTGAGCCAGCGCGGACTGCGTTACCCCTGGCCGGCGCCCGCCGCGGGCTGGAGCGCCGCCGCCTGGATGCTGTTGCCGGCGCTGCTGCTGGCCTTCGCTTACCGCTGGCTGGCGCGTCGCCGCCAGCAGCTCACCGGCACGCAATGGCCCGTCGCCTGGCCGATGGCGCTGATCATCATGGGCCTGCCGCTGGCTGCCTGGGCGGTGGCTGGCGCACCCACGCAGCTCGACATCCCGAGACTGGGCGGCTTCGACTTCCAGGGCGGGCACGCGCTGTCGCCCGAGTTCCTGGCGCTGGTGATCGGGCTGGCCACCTACACGGCCGCCTTCATCGCCGAGGTGGTGCGCGGCGGCATTCTGGCGGTGCCGCACGGCCAGACCGAGGCGGCGCTGGCGCTGGGCCTGCGCCCCGGGCAGCGGCTGCGGCTGGTCACGATGCCGCAGGCCTTGCGCGTGATCATCCCGCCCTTGACCAGCCAGTATCTGAACCTGACCAAGAATTCATCGCTGGCGGTGGCCATCGGTTATCCCGATCTGGTCGGTGTGGCCAATACGGTGATGAACCAGACCGGCCAGGCGATCGAGGCCATCGCGATCCTGATGGCGGTCTATCTGACGATCAGCCTGGCGATCTCGCTGTTCATGAACTGGTACAACGCGCACATGCGGCTGGTGGAGCGATGAATCAGGCAGCCAAGCGCCGGGCGGCAGGCACTGCCGGCCCTGTCGGACACCCCGGCCAGCCGAGCAACGCGCTGGCCTGGGCGCGCCGCAACCTGTTTTCCACGCCGGCCAACAGCCTGCTGACGCTGCTGGTGCTGGGGCTGCTGCTGTGGCTGGTGCCGCCGGCGCTGAACTGGCTGCTGTTCGATGCCGTGTGGGGCAAGGGGCCGGTGGCCGCCTGCGACGCGGTGCACGGCCAGGGCGCCTGCTGGTCGGTGGTGGCCGAGAAGTTCCGTTTCATGCTGTTCGGCGTCTACCCCTACGAGCTGCAATGGCGCCCGGCGCTGGCCATCGCGATCATGTGCGCACTGCTGGTGGTGTCGGCAATCAAGTGGTTCTGGCGGCCGATGCTGGCGCTGGTCTGGATCGTCGGCATCGCGCTCACGTTCTGGCTGATGGGCGGCGGCCTGGGCCTGGCGCCGGTACGCACCGAACAATGGGGCGGCTTGCCGGTGACGCTGATCCTGGCGATCTTCGGCATCGCCTGCGCGTTTCCGTGCGGCGTGCTGCTGGCACTGGGGCGGCGCTCGCACCTGCCGATCATCCGCTCGCTGTCGGTGATCTACATCGAGGTGATCCGCGGCGTGCCGCTGATCACGCTGCTGTTCATGGCCTCGGTGATGTTCGCGCTGTTCCTGCCCGAGAACCTGCGCATCGACCAGCTGCTGCGTGCGCAGGTGGCGATCATCATGTTCGTGGCCGCCTACCTGGCCGAAGCGGTGCGCGGCGGGCTGCAGGCGGTGCCGCGCGGCCAGTACGAAGCGGCCGAGGCGCTCGGTCTGCCGTACTGGAAATCGATGCTGTTCGTGATCCTGCCGCAGGCGCTGCGCATCTCGATCCCGCCGATCGTCAACAGCTTCATCTCGCTGTTCAAGGACACCTCGCTGGTGATGATCATCGCGATCTACGATTTTTCCTACGCGGTCAAGAAATCGGTGGAAACCGACTTCGCCTGGAAGAAGTATTTCATCGAGGCGTTCCTGTTTTCGATCGTGGTCTATTGGATCTTCTGCTTTGCAATGTCGAAATACAGCCAATGGCTCGAGCGCGACCTCGGCCACGGCGAGCGGCATTGACAAGCCCTGCCCCTGGAGCCCGATGATGGCCATGCAACCCGCTGCGTCGAACCCTGGTGCGCCGAGCGCTTCCGGCGTCGTCGCCAATGCCGTGGACGCGAATGCCGCGCCGGCGATCGTCATCGAACGGCTGAGCAAGTGGTTCGACGATTTCCAGGTGCTCAAGGACATCGACCTGCGCGTGGCGCGCGGCGAGCGCATCGTCATCTGCGGTCCGTCGGGCTCCGGCAAGTCGACATTGATCCGCTGCATCAACCGGCTCGAGCCGCATCAGCAAGGCCGCATCGTGGTCAACGGCACCGAGCTGACCAATGACCTGAAGAACATCGATACCGTGCGCGCCAGCGTCGGCATGGTGTTCCAGCACTTCAACCTGTTCCCGCACCTGACCGTGCTGGAGAACTGCACGCTGGCGCCGATCTGGGTGCTCAAGCGCCCGAAGGCCGAGGCGCAAGCCACCGCGATGCGCTTCCTGGAGCGCGTGCGGATCGCCGATCAGGCCAACAAATACCCGGGCCAGCTATCGGGCGGCCAGCAGCAGCGCGTGGCGATCGCCCGCGCGCTATGCATGAACCCGTCGATCATGCTGTTCGACGAACCGACCTCGGCGCTCGACCCCGAGACGGTCAAGGAAGTGCTCGACACGATGATCATGCTGGCGCGCGAAGGCATGACGATGCTGTGCGTGACGCACGAGATGGGCTTTGCGCGCGCCGTGGCCGACCGCGTGATCTTCATGGACCGCGGCGAGATCGTCGAAGAGAACACGCCGGCGCAGTTCTTCGACGCGCCGCGTAATGAGCGGACGAAGCGGTTCTTGAGTCAGATACTGCATCGGTGAGGCGACTCACCGATCCGGCGCGATTTCCTGCGCGTAATCGACCAAGGCTTCCAGAATCGCCTGCCCGCGTTCGTCGGCCTGCTCGTTGAGCTCGTCGATGCGCTCGAAGAACTGCGCCAGCGTCGTGCTGCCGCCGGCGCCTTCGTGCAGTCGCGCGCCGCAGTGCGCGTGCCAGCGCGCGCCTTCCTCTTCGTTCAGCGTATCGGGGAAATTGCGCGCGCGGTAGCGAAACAGCAGCTCTTCCAGGCGCGGGTCTTCGAAGGAAGGCGTGCGCCGCGCCAGCTCGGCCGGCGCCAGCATGCGCAACTCGTCGAGCCGCCGGCGATCGTTGCGGCCGATGAAGCCGCCGTACAGGTTTTCATCGACGTCAGGCGGCTGCGTCGGCTCGGCGCGCGCATACACTTCGCCCCAGATGCCGGCCAGCGCCGCACTGCGCTGCGCGGCGATGTCGGCATGGCGTAGCGCTTGCGCCACGTCCAGGCCCCAGCGCGCGGCGGTCTGCGGCTGCAAAGTCTTCAGCTGGCCGATCACGATCGGCGAGCGGTTCAGATGCAGCGTCTTGATCGGTAACCGCGTCACGCCGTCGGGCAGATCGTCTTGCTTCGTGTACAGGCGCTCGCGAATCGCAGCGGCGTCGAGTTCGGCCAGCACAGCCGGGTCTTCCGACAGATCCCAGACGATCAGCTCATTCTTGTTGGTCGGGTGCTGCGCCAGCGGCCAGACCACCGCCATGCAGCCGCGCGCCGGCGAATACATGCCCGAAATATGCAGGAATGGCCGGCCGACGCCGATCTCGTCGATCACCGCATCCTTGCTGCGCAGCTTCAGGCAGAAATCCCACAGACGCGGCTGGCGCGTCTTGATCAGTCGCGCCAGCGCGATCGTGGCGCGCACGTCGGACAGCGCGTCGTGCGCCGTTTCGTGGGCCAGGCCGTTGGCGGCGCTCAGGTGTTCGAGCTTGAACGAAGGCCGGCCATCGTCGTGCTGCGGCCATTGGATACCATCGGGCCGCAGCGCCCAGGCGCAGCGCACCACGTCGAGCAGATCCCAGCGGCCGCAGCGGTTCTGCCATTCGCGGGCGTAAGGATCGATCAGGTTGCGCCAGAACAGATGGCGCGTCACTTCATCGTCGAAGCGCAGCGTGTTGTAGCCCACGCCTATCGTGCCGGGCTGTGCCAGCGCGTGCTCGATCGCGGCGGCGAACTCATGTTCCGGCACGCCGTGCTGCAGGCAGTGCTGCGGCACGATGCCGGTCAGCAGGCACGACTCCGGGTCGGGCAGGTAGTCGGGCGACGACCGGCAATACAGCATCGTCTCGTCGCCGATCTCGTTCAAATCGGCATCG
>JAFKGG010000229.1 GCA_017307915.1 Burkholderiales bacterium
TGCCAGTTCCAATGCCCAGGTGCGCGTCATGCCGATAATCCCCGCCTTGGTCATGCTGTAGACCGTGCGCGCGTGCTTGCCCAATGCGGCGCGTGATGAAATATTGAGCACCCGTCCCTGACGCGCGGCCTTCATGCCGGGCACCAGGGCCTGCGTGAAGCGTATGGCGACCTCGACGTTGAGTTGCACGGCTTTGTAGAGGTCTTCATGGCGCACGTCCTGTAGTTCGGCGCTCGGCACCATGCCTACGTTGTTGACCAAGCCGTAGAAGGGTTGCTGGGCGACCGGCCCGGCCAGGAACTGCGTGACGGCCTGATTGTCGGCCAGATCAAGGCTGTGAAAGCTCATACCCTGCGGTAGGGAGTCGGGTCGGACGCGCGCAACTCCCACTACCGCGTAGCCATCTGCCAGCAAACGCTCGCATATGGCTCGTCCAATCCCTTTGCTGGCGCCAGTGACCAGCACACGCTTTTGGTTCATTCGCTCTCCTCCAAGGCAGTACAAGCCGGGCATCCCGCGTATTTTGGTGCCGCGTTCCGCAGCGGGATCGGTGCTTGATCGGCGCCCCGCTAGCGTAACGAGGTGCGTGCCCTGCGTCGCAGGTTATAGTTTATTAATTCAAACGTCTATACTTATAGATGTTTGAAGCGAGGCGAGATTATGCCGATGCGATAACAAAATGAACACCCTGCGTGACGCACGCAGATATGGCGAACGGCAGAAAGACCGCGGCGTTTGCGCTGACGCAGCCACGCAGATGAACGGCGACGTCGGGGATAGAAGCCCGACGAAGCCAAGTTCGGAACAGGAGCACCGCGCCGCGGCGCCCTGGCGCGCTCAGGGCGCGACGCTTCCTTCCAGGGGGATCAACGCACCGCGCGCCTCGACCTTCTCCAGCAGCCGGTCGAAGGTGGCGACTTCTTCAGCGCTAAGATCCCCCAACAGCTCTTCCTCCAGCCGTCGGGCGATGGGAAACAATTCGTAGTACACCTGCATCCCTTTCTTGCTCAACCTCAGCATGGCGCGGCGCCGGTCGTCGGGATCGATGCGCCGAATCAAGTAGCTGATCCACGAGGCATTCGGCGGTCGCGCTATGCCGCGCATGTCCTTCAGCAAGCAGCGACGACAAGGCTCGACGCAGCGCGCGGCACTGGATCATGAGTTTCGTCGAGAAAAAGGGACATCGTTCAGACCTTTGCGTGAGGGTGCTCGAGGCGTTCTGCCATCGGGCCGCGCTCGCCTGGCCGATCGGCTCGCTTTCGAGGCGATCGCGCAGCGCGGTTTTCAGCACCTTGCCGTAGCTGTTCTTGGGCAAGGCATCGATGATCTGGTAGTGCCTGGGCCGCTTGAAGCGCGCCAGATTGTCGACGCACCAGGCGTCGAGTTCTGCGGGGTTGGCCTGCTGCTGTGGGTGGAAGGCGACGAAAGCCACCGGCACCTCTCCCCACTCCGGATCACGTTGGCCGACAATGGCAACCTCGGCAATCGCCGGATGCATCAGCAGCACCTCTTCGACCTCGCGCGGATAGATGTTCGAACTGCCCGAGATGATCAGATCCTTCGATCGATCCTTCAGGGTCAGAAAACCATCGTCATCGAACATTCCCATGTCGCCGGTGTACAACCAGCCATCCCTCAGCGTGTTGCTGGTGGCTTGCGGATTGCGCCAGTAGCCGGCCATCACCGTCTCACCGCGAACCACGCCTCGCCGAGCTGGAACGGCCCGAGTGGGCGACCATCGGCATCGGCGACGGCCACCTCGACGAGCGACTGAGCAACGCCAACCGAAGCCGCGCGCTGCGCCCAGCGCGGATCGGCCCGCTGTTCCAGCACATGGCGGGACAGCGCCGTGATCGTCATCGGGCTCTCCCCCTGCCCGTAGATCTGTACCAGACGCGGCCCCAGCGCATCCTTGAGATCTTCCAGGTACATCGGCCCGCCACCATAGACGATGGTCTTGATGCCACTGACATCGACCTGGCTGGCACGAACGTGCTGGACTATGCGGCGCACCATCGTCGGCGCGGCGAAGAACGACAGCCGCCCAATGGTCTTGGCCAAGGCCATGATCTCGCCGGCATCGAAGCCGCCGGAATTGGGCACGACGTGACGGGCCCCTCTCAGCACGTGGGCAGCGAGGCTGCGCATCTTCGAGCACGTACGCCAATTCACGGGCATGCAGTTTCGCGTTGACCGGAACGGAGACCGCACCGGCCCAATAAATGGCCTGCAGTGCCTCGAGATACTCAGGCACGTTCGTGGCAAAGATGACGACTCGTTCACCCGGTGCGACCTGAAACGTGTGGCGCAGATACCCCGCCAGCGCCGCACTGCGGGCCGCCCACGTCGGGTAGTCGAGATATGGCGCATCGCCATGCCAGATAGCGCCCAGATCGGCGAAGGTGCGCCCGGCACGTCGCAGGAGATTGGCGATGTTCACTGTGACCCTCACTCGCGCTTTAGCCTGATGTCATGGTGCAGGCTGCCATTCAATGTCGGTAGTTGTTGGAATACGCTAGGGTTTACACTAGGTTGCGTACGATGAGCGCCGACCTGCCACCCTTCATGACTCGGGAAGACTTGCTGCTGGCCTTCGACATGGCGCCGGTGGGATTGCTCGTGTCGCGCAAACGCGTGGTGCAATCCTGCAATCGCGCGTTCTTGAAGATGTTCGGCTACCCAGCGGGCGCCTTGGTCGGCAGATCGCTTGCGTGTCTATACCCGTCACCCAACGAGTTCGAGCATATCGGTGACCGAGCCTTGGCCGTGATGCGCGACAGGACGCTCTACTCCGACGAGCGCATCATGAAACGCCAGGACGGGCAGCTATTCTGGTGCCACGTATCCGGACAGGCCATCAACAGGCACGATCCGTTTTCCGCGGGTATGGACGTTCGAGGATATTTCGGAGAAGCGGCCGGTGACCGCGGAGCTGACCGCCCGTGAGCGCGAAATCGCACAGTGTCTGGTGCTCGGCAAGAGCAGCAAGGAAATCGGGCGAATGCTCGGTATCGGTTATCGGACGGTCGATGCACATCGTGCGCGGCTGATGCGCAAGTTCGGGGTGAGCTCATCCATCGGATTGATTGCCAAGCTGGCGGGGCGAGGCTGAGGGAGATTGGCTGCTCACGGGCATTGCCCTCGGTGTGGAGGTGGCAAGGGTTTCCTGGCAGAATCAAGTGGCCCCAAGGGCGCGCAGGCACGCAGCTGGGTTGCGCTGATGGCTTCCATGGGCACGCCTGCCGCCGTGATCGCCGCGCTACTACCCGACGGATGAAACTGCATGAAACTCTACTTTCTGCCCGGTGCCTGCTCGATCGGCATACATGCTTTGCTCGCCGAGATCGGCAAGCCGTTCGAGATCAAGAAGGCAGCTCGTTCGGGAACGCCCGAGTTCGAAGCCTACGCGCGAGTCAACGCCAAAGGAAAAGTCCCCGCTCTGCTCCGTGATGACGGATCGCTGCTCACCGAGTTTCCGGTGATCGCGCTGTACCTCGCCCGTGTCAATCCCGAAAGAGGGTTGATACCGACCGATATCGAAGGCGAGATTCGAGTGCTGGAAATGACCGAATATCTGGTGTCGACCGTGCACATGCAAGGCTATACCCGTGTTCGCCGGCCCGATAAATTCACGCCGAACGAAGCAGACCACGCGGCGGTCAAGGCGCAGGGCCTCGAGATATTCCAGGCCGGGCTCGATCGAGCAGAACGGCAGATCAACGGCAAAGACTGGCTTTTCGAGGAAATGACGATCGCGGATTTCGCGCTCTTCTATCTCGAGCACTGGACGGTCGTCAACGGCATCGGATCATTGGGGCCGCATTGCCAGGCGCACCACGACCGCCTGTGGTCGAAAGTCGCGATTCGCCGCGCCATCGAGTCTGAAACCCTGTCTTAGCCCTGATCGCTCCGCGATAGCCCACAGCGCGCGCAGACGCTCAGCACGATGGCGGGTGCAGGCGGAGCGCGTCATTGAGCTGCTGGCGGCATCGCAGAGGCCCGAGAGCGAACTAGCCCCGCTCCGGCGGGGCTTTTTGCCTCGGCGCCCGACACCTTACCCCTAGGTTTGCCCCGCGGCCCCAGAAAGGCCAAAGGGCTAGCCCCTTGTGAGAGCTAACCCTTTGATTTACATGGTCGGGGCGGCGGGATTCGAACTCGCGACCCCTTGCACCCCATGCAAGTGCGCTACCAGGCTGCGCTACGCCCCGAAGCCAAACATTATATATCAACGCAGCAGGGTCAAAGCCTGCAACAGGTCGGCGCGCAACGATTCGATATCGATCGGGGCATCGGCGCCGCCGTGCTCGAGCGCCAATGCCGCGCTGCCGGCCTCATCGCGCGCGCCGTCGCGCGGCTTGCCGTTGTGCGCAGCCTCGCCGAGCCGGTTGCGCGCGCCGCTGATGGTGAAGCCCTGTTCGTACAACAGTTCGCGGATGCGGCGCACCAGCAGCACTTCGTGGTGCTGGTAGTAACGGCGATTGCCGCGCCGTTTCATCGGCCGCAGCTGCGTGAATTCCTGTTCCCAGTAGCGCAGCACGTGGGGTTTGACGCCGCACAACTCACTGACCTCGCCGATCGTGAAATAGCGTTTGGCGGGAATCGGCGGAAGCTGAACCTTCGGATCGCTCTTGTTCTGCATGGTCGGTGACGACGGCGGGCGGCCCGGCGCTCAGCCCGGGCCCGCGCCCATCAGTTCTCGGTTCCTTCGATCTGCGCCTTCAACTTCTGGCTGGCGTGAAAAGTGACGACGCGGCGCGCCGAGATGGGGATTTCTTCGCCGGTCTTGGGGTTGCGCCCGGGGCGCTGCGGCTTGTCGCGCAACTGGAAGTTGCCGAAGCCCGACAACTTGACGCTTTCGCCGCGCTGCAAGGCGTCGCGGATCTCGTCGAAGAAGGTTTCGACCATGTCCTTCGCTTCGCGCTTGTTCAGGCCGACCCGCTCGAACAGCATTTCGGCCAATTCGGCTTTGGTCAGCGTGAAGCTGTCGGTGGCGCCGGCGTCGAGCGGCGCCGCTTCCAGGCCGGCCGCCGCAGACTCGGGTTCCGTTGGCGAGCCGCGCATCATGTCGGGCAGCGCATGGCCAAGCTGAATCATCGTATCCGCCAATCGTTTCGAAACTGCGTTCTGGTTTGTTCGACGGTCAGGCGCCCTAGCGCAGCCGAGCTTGGATCGCCTGCCCCAGATGAGCCACGATCGCTTCGACGGCCTGCGCTGCTTCAGCATCGCTCAGCGTGCGTTCAGTATCTTGCATCCATAGGCGGAAGGCAAGGCTTTTTTCCTTATTTTCCAATCCCTTACCGCGATATTCGTCGAACAGCTTGACGTTTTTCACAACCGTTGCCACGGGCTTTTCAGCGATTGCGCGGGCGATTTCGGCAGCCACTTTGGCAGCCTCGATGTTGGCATCGACAACGATTGCCAAGTCGCGGATCACCGGCGGAAATTTCGACAATTCGGCATACACCGGTACGCGGCGAGCCAACAGCGGTTCGACGTCGAGCTCGGCCAGGATGGCCGGCTGCGGCAGTTCGAATTCCTGCTGCAAGGCCGGATGCAGCTCACCCAGCCAGCCGACCGGCGTGCCGTCGATGAACAGGCGTGCGCTGCGCCCCGGGTGCAGGGCCGGATGCGTATCCGCTTGCACCGACAGCGCCGCGCCGGCCAGCACTTCCAGGTCGCCTTTGACGTCGAAGAAATCGACGCGCCGCGCGGATGTGCCCCACTGTTCTTCCAATGCCGAGCCGAAAGCCAGCAGCGCCAGCCGCAAAGGCTGCGCCACGCCGTGCACCTGTTGCGGGCCGGCGGCCACGCCGGCATCGGACCGGAACACGCGGCCCAGTTCGAACAGGCGCACCCGCGCGGCCTTGCGGTTCAGGTTGGCGCGCAGCGTCTCGATCAGGCCGCCCCACAGCGTGGTGCGCATCACGTCCATCTGCGCGGCAATCGGGTTCAGCAGGCGGATGGCGTCGATGCCGCTCAGGCGCTTGTCGAGTTCCGACGAGACGAAGCTGTACTGGATCGCCTCCTGGTAGTCGCGCGCCGCCACGGCGCGCTTGAGCGCACCTGGTGCGCGCCGGCCCTCGGGGGCCGGGCGCATCGGCGCCGAGGCCTTGGGCGGACGCAGCGGCAGGCGCTCATAACCCCAGACACGCAGCACTTCCTCGATCAGGTCTTCTTCGATCTGCAGGTCGAAGCGGAACGACGGCGGCGTGACGACGACGCGTTCGGCTTCGCGGCGCACCGGCAGGTGCAACCGTTCGAGCGCGGCGACGATCTCGTCGTCGGAAAGATCGATGCCGCTGACCTTGCGTGCGCGCGCCAGCCGCAGCGCCACCGGCTCACGCGCCGGCAGCCCGGTGATCTGGTCATCGACCGGACCGGCCTGGCCGCCGCAGACCTCGATGATCAAGCGCGTCACGTATTCGAGATGCGCCGCCGTCGTGGCGCCATCGACGCCACGCTCGAAACGGGCCGCCGCGTCGGTGCTGAAGTTATAACGGCGCGCACGGCCGGCAACGGCGGCCGGCCACCAGAACGCGGCTTCGACGTAGACGTTGCGCGTGTCGTCGGACACGGCGGTGGCGTCGCCGCCCATGATGCCGGCCAGGCTTTCGACTTCGCGCTCATCGGCGATCGCGCCGACATCGGCGCTCAATTCGATGGTCTGCCCGTTGAGCAGCTTCAGCGTCTCGCCGGCGCGCGCCCAGCGCACCTGAAGGCCGCCATGGATACGGTCGAGGTCGAATACGTGCGTGGGCCGCCCCAGTTCGAGCATCACATAGTTGGAGATGTCGACCAGCGCGCTGACGCTGCGCTGCCCGGCTCGTTCGAGCCGCTGCTGCATCCACGTCGGCGTAGCCGCGCGCGGGTTCACACCACGGATGATGCGACCCGAGAAGCGCCCGCACAGGTCGGGCGCCGAGATGGTCACCGGCAAGCGATCATCGATCGACGGAGACACCGGCTCGAAGGTGGGTTCACGCAGCGCCGTAGCCGACAAGGCCGACAACTCACGCGCCACGCCGAAGATGCTCATGCAGTGCGCCAGGTTGGGCGTGAGCTTGAGCGTGTAGACGGTTTCGTCCAGATCCAGGTATTGGCGCAGGTCGGTGCCGATCGGCGCGTCTTCAGGCAGCGCCAGCAGCCCGCCGTGATCTTCCGACAGGCCCAGCTCGCGTGCCGAGCACAACATGCCCGAGCTTTCGACGCCACGCATCTTCACCGGCTTGATGGCAAAGCCGCCTGGCAGTTCCGCCCCGGGCAAGGCGCAGGGCACGTGCATGCCGGCAGCCACGTTGGGCGCGCCGCAGACGATCGTGCGCGGCGTGCCTTCGCCGGCATCGACTTCGCACACCGACAGCTTGTCGGCATTGGGATGGCGCGCGACGCTGCGCACCTGCGCCACCACCACGCCTTTGAACGGCGGCGCGGCACGCGCGGCTTCTTCGACTTCCAGGCCGGCCATGGTCAGCCGGTCGCCGATTTCCTGGCTGCTCCAATCGGGCGAGCAGAAGCTTCTGAGCC
>JAFKGG010000230.1 GCA_017307915.1 Burkholderiales bacterium
GATTGTCCATTTATCGAACACGAGTCGCCGCCAAGACCACCGATGCCGGCTCCCTGAAGCGCGGCGTAGCGCTGCTGCGCCTGCTGGCCACCGCCGGCGCGCGCGGCCTGGCGATCCTCGCCGCGCTGCCCGACGAGGAACGCCTGCCGATCATCGATCGCATCGCGCCGCGGCTGGCCAGCGAAGCCCGCATGTCGCGAGACGATCTCGATAGCGCCGTGCGCGAAACGCACGCGCAAGGGCTGGCCCTGATCCACAACCGCGTCACGCTCGGCGTGTCAGCGGTCGGCATTCATTTCAGGGATTCGATGGGCCGCACGGTCGGCTCGGTCAGCGTGGCGGCGCTGCACGACCGCATGGGCGCGCAGCGCATCCGCAAGCTGGGCCCGCTGCTGAAGGCGGCTGCCGCCGAGATCGAGCGCAATCTGTACGAAGGGCGGCGGCGTGGCACGCCGCGGGCGCGCACGCCCGGCAACGGCGGCGCGCTCCTGCGCTGAGCGCGCCCGGCCGCGTCGCCGGAGCCGGCGGCGGCGCCCGGAGAAACCGGCAGCGCGACCGCCGGCTAGAATGTCATGTTCACCGCGCCGCCCCCACGCCGCCCATCCGCGGCGCCGGCGCTTCACCCGACGCCGGCCCGACGTGCGCACCGCCCGACTGCTCCGAATCCTTTACGTTTCCTGGCGCTACGGCCTCGACGAGATGGCCGCCTCCGGCGCTGCCGCCACCACCGGCTCGCGCTGGGCGCTGGCGGCGGTGCGCGTGCTGCGCCTGGGCCGCCGTTTCGATGATCCGCCCGGCCGCCGGCTGCGCGAGGCACTCGAAAGCCTGGGGCCGATCTTCGTCAAGTTCGGCCAGGTGCTGTCCACGCGCCGCGACCTGCTGCCGCCCGACGTGGCCGACGAGCTGGCGCGGCTGCAAGACCGCGTGCCGCCGTTTCCCGGCGAGCTGGCCGTGCGCGAGATCGAGCGCGGCCTGGGCCGCCCGATCGATGCGCTGTTCGACGAGTTCGACCGCACGCCGGTGGCCTCGGCCTCGATCGCGCAGGTGCATTTCGCGCGCCTGAAAGACGGGCGTGCAGTGGCGGTAAAGGTGGTGCGCCCGCACATGGCGGCCGTCATCGATCGCGACCTGCAGCTGCTGCGCACCGCGGGCAGCCTGCTGATGCGCATCTCGGCCGACGCGCGCCGCCTGCGCCCGCTCGACGTCATCGACGAGTTCGACACCTATCTGCACGACGAACTCGACCTGATCCGCGAAGCGGCCAACGCCAACCAGCTGCGCCGCAACTTCGCCGGCTCGCGCATGCTGCGCATCCCCGAGATGTACTGGGACTGGTGCGCGCCCAACGTGCTGACGATGGAACGCATGCACGGCATCCCGATCGGCCAGATCGAGCGCATGCGCGCCGCTGGCATCGATCTGAAGAAGCTGTCGCGCGACGGCGTGGAAATCTTCTTCACGCAGGTGTTCCGGCACGGCTTCTTCCACGCCGACATGCATCCGGGCAACATCCTGGTCGGCGATTCGGACGAAGACTTCAACCGCTACATCGCGCTCGATTTCGGCATCGTCGGCACGCTCTCGGAATTCGACAAGAATTACCTGGCGCAGAACTTCCTGGCCTTCTTCCGGCGCGACTATCACCGGGTGGCGCAACTGCACGTCGAATCAGGCTGGGTGCCGTCGACCACGCGCGTCGAGGAACTGGAAGGCGCCGTGCGCAGCTGCTGCGAACCGTTCTTCGACCGGCCGCTGAAGGAGATCTCGCTGGGCCTGGTGTTGCTGCGGCTGTTCCAGGCCTCGCGCCGCTTCAACGTCGAGATTCAGCCGCAACTGGTGCTGCTGCAAAAGACGCTGCTGAACATCGAAGGTCTGGGCCGCCAGCTCGACCCCGACCTGGATCTGTGGGTCACCGCCAAGCCCATTCTCGAACGCTGGATGAACGAGCAGATCGGCTTTCGCGGCTTCGCCGAACGCGCGCGCCAGGAAGCGCCGCAATGGGCACGGCTGCTGCCCGAGATCCCGCGGTTGGTGCACGCCGCGCTGGCGCAGCAGGCGGCACCGAAGCAAGAGGCGACACAGGCGCTGCTGCTGCGGCTGGTCGCTGAGCAGCGCCGCACGCGGCGCTGGCTCAAGGCGTTCGGCGTGCTGCTGTTGGCAGGGCTGGCGCTGCAACTCTGGTGGCTGGCTGGAGGCTAGTGCCGCGGGGCTTGGCGACAAGCCTCGCAGCAGCAAGCAGCGCCCCGACGCGGCGCCGCTCAGGCGTCCTTCAGAAACCCGATCACCAGCCGATTGAACGCATCGGCATGCTCCCACTGCGCCCAGTGGCCGCAGCGCGGGAACACGTGCAACTGCGCATCGGCCATGCTCTGCAGCAACCTCAGGCCATTGTCCAACGGCACGAAGCGGTCATCGCGCCCCCAGGTCACCAAGGTCTTGTGCTTGATCGCGTGCACGCGCGCCGATACGTCCCAGCTCGGGATCGGCGCCAGCGCCACACTGGCCAGAAAGTTCTTCAGATGCTGCGGCCGCGCCTCGATATTGGCCCAGCGCCCCTTGCGCAGCTCTTCGGTCAATGCCGACGGATCGAATACGAACACGTCGAGCATTTCCTCGAAGGCTGCGTAGCTGGGCTGCTGGTAGAGCTTCATCATCCGCTTGATGCCCTCTTGCGGATTGGGCTGGATGATGCTGTGGCCCATACCGGCCGGCCCCATCAGCACCAGCCGATCGAGCCGCGCCGGATACTCAAGCGCGAAGTTCAGCGCCGTAGCGCCGCCCAGCGAGTTGCCGACCAGATGCGCGCGCTCGATGCCCAGCACGTCGAGCAGCCCCTTGACGGCGCGCGCATTGAGCAGCCCGCGCTGCACGTCGGAAACGATCTCGTCCGACTTGTTGAACCCGGGGCAGTCCATCAGGATGACGCGAAAACCGGCGGCGACGAACGCGTCGATATTGCGGTAATAGTTGCTCCAGCCGCTGGCGCCGGGGCCGCCGCCGTGCAGCATCACGACGGCAGCGCCGCTACCGGCCTCGTTGTAATGGATCTTGAAGCCGGGCAGTCCGGCCTCGTCGATAGTGGCGAACTTGCTGGTCGATGCTTCGGTGCTGGCTGCTGCCATGGTCGTCTCCGTATTCCAATCGAGATCCGGTCGCGGGTCAGTCGTTCAGCAAGGCCGTCACCAGCGCCTCGCACTCGGCCGTGATGGGGCTGTGATACCAGGTCTGGCCGTTGCGCTCGGGATCGCCCGAATACAAGCGTTCATAAAGCGCCGCGCGCGAACCGAATTCGGTGCCGGTCATGTCCCAGGCCATCTTCATCAACCGCAGCCGGCTCTTGGCGTCGGTGTTCGGACCGATCAGCCAACGATCGAGCAGGGGCCCGACGTCGGCATTGTTGTAGTCGGCCTCGGTCATCGCCAGCACGCCCGAACCGGCGGCCATGCGCAGCACGTCGGCTGCCTTGGTCGCGGCATTCGGATAGAAGAAGTTCAGCGCCGCCATGCCGGCACCCAGCATGAACTTCGGCTCGCCCAGGCCGTCGCCCTCGCCCATGATGCGGCCCTGCTCCAGATCCTGCACGCGCTTGACGGCATGCGCCAGCACGCCCGAGCGGATCGCCTCGCCGGTATTGACCAGCGCCGCCAGCTCGCCGATCGCCGCCTGGAAGCGCGGCGTCTTGTCGCGGCCATTGGCGCGCGCCACGGCGCTGGCCAGGCCGGTCAGGAAGCGCAGCTTCATCGTCGAACGCGCGCAGGCCTGCACGAAGGTGTAGCCGGCGCTCAGCTTCATCATCATGTTGAACGCGTCGATATCGCCGTTGACGATCAGCCGATCGTTGGGCACGAATACACGGTCGAACACCAGGATTGCATCGCCTTCGTCGAAGCGGCTGCTCAAGGGCCGATCGAAATGGCCCTGGCCGCGCTCGCTGCCGCGATCGAACGACTCGCGCGCCAGAATCGACAAGCCGGGCGCGTTCAACGGCAGCAGAAAAGCCAGCGCGAAATCCTCTTCACCCGGCTTGCGCGGATAGAACGGCCCGATATAGCACTCGTTGGCAATCGGCGCCAGCGTCGACAGCATGCGGCAGCCGCTGACCACCACACCGTCGGCGCGCCGCTCGACCACGTGCACCGCTTCCTGCGAGGCTTCCTGCTTGGAGCGGTCGGATTGCGGATCGATCAATGCATGCGTCACCTGCAGGTCGTTTTCGCGGCAGTGTTCGACGATGCGCTGCGCGCGTTGCGCCGCATCGGCCTTGCCCATTGCCTTCAGCCCCGCCGCTTGGTCCAGCAGGAAGCCCGACATGAAATCGGTGAGCCGGCCCATCAGGCCGAAGGTCGAGCGCGTGCGGAAATGAAAGCATGCCGACTGCTGCTGGAATTCATCTTCAGTGCGCGATTGCAGATAGGTCTTGCTGACGCGCTGGCCGCTGGTGGGCGACGTGTAGCTCAGCATCTGCTGGTAGCGCGGATCATGCTGCTGGTCGTACAGCGCCGCGATCGTATCGATCACGCCGGTGAACGGCGCATAGCGCGTCACGTCTTCCACCAGGCGGCCGTCGATGTACAACTTGCGGCCGTCGCGCAGTGATTCGCGATATTGATTGCCGGTGCGGATACCCATGATGTGTCTCCTTGGTCTGTCGATTCGTTAGGGATCGATGGTTCGGGTCGATGGTTTGCGCTCGGGCATCGCGATGCATGGATCGCGACGCCGCGCCATTCGAGATCGGTTCGGGATCGTGTCGACTTCAGTGCGCGCAGGCAGCGTCCTCGCCTGCCGCCAGCTTGCGAAAGCGCCCGTCGAGATACAGCAGGCAGTCGGCCGGTTCACCGTGCAGGCAGCCCAGCACGTCGCAGATGAAGATCGTGTGCGTACCGGTTTCGAGCTGCTGATGCACGCGGCAGGCGAAATGCACCGCCGCATCGGCCAGCACCGGCACGCCATGCCACTGCCGCCAGGCGCCCTCGGCGAAGCGCGCCTCACCCTTGATGCCCGGCGAGGCGAAGCGGTCGGCCAGCAAGCGCTGGTCGGCACGCAGCACGTTCACGCTCAGCCGCTGCTCGCCGGCGATCAGCGCATGGGCGCCGGCGCTGCGGTTCACGCACACCAGCAGGCGCGGCGGGTCGGCGCTCACCGAACACACGGCGGTCGCCGTCAGGCCGCCGCGCTCGCCTTCGGCGCCGGCAGCGACGATGCAAACGGCGCCGGCCAGCCGGCGCATGCCTTGCCGAAAAGCGTCGGCAGTCGCCTGTGCCGCCTGATCGGTCTGCGGCGTACAAACCGCGTGCATCCGTTGAGCTATCTGTGCCATCTGTGCCACCTATGCCATCCGCGTCGGCTGCGTCGATCGCCTGCGCACCGTCACGCCTGCTGCGCCGGCGGATGCGGATGGTGATGGCCCCAGTCGCTCAGTTGCGTATAGCTTCTGATCGCCCAGTTGGCATCGTCGACGACGACGCCGCCGGCACCGAATTCCAGCGCGAATCCCGACGGCGTCTGCACGTAGAACGAGAACATCTGATCGTTCGGGTGATGGCCCAGGTCCATCATGATCGGCAGGCCGGCCTTCAGGCAGCGGTCGTAAGCCAGGCCCACGTCATTCATGTCCTGCGCTTCGACCATGATGTGATGGATGCGCTTCGGAAACGGGAACGGAATTTTCGCCGTAGCCATCGAATGATGGCGACCGGTGGCGCTGTGATAGAAGTTCACTTCGAGCACGACGCCGGGCGCCAGCTCGCCGCGGATGTAGTCGCTCACGCGCAGGCCCAGCGCGCGCTCGCAGAATGCCGCGGTGGCGGCGGGATCCTTGGCGGCCGCCACGAAGTGGCCCACACCGAGCCGGCCGGTATTGAAGCCGCCGCGCATCAGCTTCGAGCGGAAGCCGTTCGACATCCACGCACGCTGCGCGCCGACGTAGAACTCGTGCCTGAAACCGTTCGGGTCGTCACAGGAAAACAGCCGCTCGACGCGCCGCTCGGCCGCCTGCTCCGCCGCGGCCTCGGCCACCGCCACCCCCTGCTCGCGCAGCCGCGCCACATAGGCGACCAGGTCGGCGGCCGTGTCGAATTCCCAGCCGACGGCCAGCAGGTCGTCGGCAGCGTCCTTCACCAGCACGATGCGCTGCTCGAAATCGTCCATGCGCAGTGCCAGCGAACGCTCGTCGCGGCGGCCCGCCTGCAGGCCGATGATGTCGACGGCGAATCGTTCCCAAGCCGCCAGGTCGCTCACGCCGAGCACGAAATAGCCGAGATTCGATATCGATGCCATTTGACTTGTCTCCGGTTGTCGATGTCACGCGCGCATCGCGATCGGCCGGCATTGCTGAAACTTCCGCATCGGCGCGCACTGAACCGATGGATGGCAAGGAGCGTGCCAATGGGCTGCAAAAATCTTGACCTACACGCAAACCCTGACGAAATGCAGCGCAGCATCGCCTTGCACGGCATCGATCCCGGCGTAAACTTGATTCAGCCAGGCGCCTGCGGTGCCGGCACGAGCGCCCCGACGAGGGCCGCCGGGCGCGATTTCACAAAATCATGAAATCGCCGCCGACGAGGAGGCATTGGCGCTGCGTAATTTCATGAGGTTGCCGGCATGCCGCAGATTGCCGGCCCATGCCCATCGATGGAATGGCTCCGATGAGTCCCGCCGAACGCAAACCGCCAAGCGTCATTGAAGTACCGCGCGTAGTTGTCGACCTGAAGCTGCCGCAGGTGCGCGAGCTGGCTTCGCGGCTGCGCTTCTCGCCCACCGAGGGGCGTATCTGGGTCGACGACCAGCGCGCCGTGCTGCTGCACGGCGACACCTTCGCCACGCTGCGCGAAGAACTGATCGCCGCGCTCGGCATCGAGGTCGCGCGCGGGCTGCTCACGCGCATCTATTACGCCACCGGACAGCGCGACGCCGAACGCGCCTGGAAGAAAGGCGGCCCGCAGGCCAGCATGCGCGAGGTGTTGAATGCCGGCGGCGTCATGCACGCATTGCAAGGCTGGCTGCTGCCCGAACACAGCGGGCCCGGCCTGGCCACGATGGATCTGCGCAGCGATGATTATCACGGCGAAGCCATCTGGAAAGAATCGCTCGAAGACGAAGTGCACATCGCCGCGCACGGTATCGGCAATGAGGCCGTGTGCTGGACGGCGGTAGGCTACTGTTCGGGCTACCTGAGCATCTGCGCCGGCCGGCCGATTCTGGTTCGTGAGGTCGAATGCCGTGCAATGGGCCATGCCCATTGCCGCATCGTCGCGCGGCCGGTGGCACGTTGGGACGATGCCGAAGACGACCTGCGCTACATCGAGCCGATGGCACCGCCGCCGGTACGCGTGTTCGGCGGAGTCGGTTCGCATGGCGACGGTATGCACGGCGAGCCCGCCGCATGGCCAACGTCGCGGCTGCGCGGTCGGACGGCAGCCGGCGATGCGGAGCCGTCGCCGGCCGAGGCAGGCATGGCCAAGACTGACAGCGCCGACACCCCCGACACCACCGAACGCATCCTCGGCACCTCAGCCGC
>JAFKGG010000231.1 GCA_017307915.1 Burkholderiales bacterium
AAGGGGCGATTGATCCCGACGCCGGAGGCGCACCAGCTCTATCCGGAAATCGAAGCCGTCTGGAAATCAATGGAGCGGGCGCGCAGCGTCTCGCGCGAGCTGGCCGCGCCGCGCGGCGGCCGCTTGCGCGTGGTGGCCACCGCGCGCTTTTGCACCTTCCTGCTGCCGACCGCGATCACGCAACTGTTCGAGACGTATCCCGAGCTGAGCGCGCACGTCGACATGATCATGCCGCACCTGATCAACGACGCGGTCAGCAGCGGCATGGCCGACCTGGGCCTGGCCATGATGCCGACGGAAGACCGCAATCTGGTCAGCGTGCGCGATTTCTCATGCGGGCTGGTCTGCATCATGCCGGCCGGGCATCGGCTGGCGCGCAAGAAGACGATCCGCGCCGGCGACCTCAAAGGCGAGCGGCTGATCGCCATCTCGCAGGCGCCGCCGTTCGGCCACCTGCTCGAACACGTCTACGGCGACCGGCTGGCCGACGTGCACGTCGACCTGGAAGTCACCTCGGGCCCGGCCGCCTGCTGGTTCGCGCAGGCCGGCACCGGCATCGCCGTGCTCGACGCCGTCACAGTGGCCGGCGAAACCTTTGCCGGCGTGGTGGCGCGGCCCTTCGTGCCCAGCCCGCGCATTCCGGTGCAGATCATTCGCAATGCGTATCGGCCGCTATCGCGGCCGGCGCAGGCGTTTTGCGAGGCGTTCGAGCGCTTGTGGCAGGGGCATGTGATGACCGGGCAGCGGCATCGGTAGTTGCCACCGCTCGCTGAAAGATCATGATCGGCCGAGGGCAGGCGGCCAAAGCTGGTAATCTATATCTTACCAAATCAAGATCGATCAAGATGAGGTACGAATATGGCCGCTACCGCCACTTTGTCAAGCAAGTTCCAGATCTCCATCCCCAAGGCCGTGCGTGAAGAGCAGCATTGGCAAGCAGGACAGGAGTTCGTATTCATTCCCAAGGGCAAAGGTGTCCTGGTGATGCCTGTGCCCGAACTGAATCAATTGGCCGGCATCGCCAAAGGTGCACGCAAGGACGGCTACCGCGACCGCAAGGATCGCTACTGATGAGCATCCCACCGCGCGTGGTCGACACCTCAGCCTGGATCGAATGGCTTACCGGCAGCGCATCCGGAAAGAGACTGGGCAAACAGTTTCCGGACAAGCTGCAGTGCATCGTGCCCACGATCGTGCAGCTCGAACTCTCGAAATGGCTGGTCCGCGAGGTCGGCGAGGAGCAGGCTGACCAAGTAATCGCCTACACGCAAAAATGCACGGTCGTGCCGCTGGACACCACTATCGCGCTGCTGGCCGCCGACCTGCACCGCGAGTACAAACTCGCCACTGCCGACGCCATTGTTTATGCCACGGCGCAACACCACGGGGCCGAGCTGCTGACCTGCGATTCTCATTTCGAGAAGCTACCAGCCGTGGTTTTCTTTCCCAAGACGGCATAGTCGCTGCCAGCGACACCCGGTAATCAGCCGTCAGAAATTCGCTTCCCGCTGCAGCAAACGCTCCAGCACCCGCCGATATCGCACCGTCCCGCCATCCACCTCCAGCAGTACCGGTCGCGCCGCTTCCGGCCCATACCGATCGATCATTCGCTGCTGCGCCACGATCATGGGCTCATCCTCGGTCGTGAATGCCTTGCGCCGGAGCTGCTTGAGCTTTTCCATGATGTCGAGCCGCACCTCCTCCGGAAACGGCAAAGGGTTTTGCCTGACGGCCGCGAAGTGATACACGGTCTTGCGCTCGTTGACCGGCGTGAGCAGATGCAGGCCGAAAATTCCCGTGCCCTGCGCTCGCGATTGGCCCACCCCGGTAACGCCCGAGTTGTTGACCAGGCAAGACGGTGCGTGCCAGGTGATCTCTGCCCAATGATCGACAGGGCTCGCATCCCGCCGGAACATCATGTCGAACAGGCCCGGCGGTTGGACACTCGGCATCCAGCGCGCCACGGTCACCGAATCGTCTTGCTGCGTCACCTTCAGTTGTGCCGAGACGGTACTGTCGTTCCCCAGCACGCCACCGTGCAGGAACGCAACGTGCGATAGATCCAGAAGATTGTCGATGACCAGTTCGCAGTTCGCATCCATGGCGAGCATGTCCCGATAGGTGACGTCGCGCGGGTCTGCCCGATCCACGACGGACAAGTCGGGAATGAGGCCCGGATCCGCAGGGCCGTCGCCGGGCCATACCCAAATCAGACTGTGCCGTTCGCAGACGGGAAAAGACCTCACCCGTGCGGTGACGGGAATGACGCCTTTGCCGTGGGGATTCAGAACACAGG
This sequence comes from Burkholderiales bacterium, assembly GCA_017307915.1. Taxonomy (GTDB): domain Bacteria; phylum Pseudomonadota; class Gammaproteobacteria; order Burkholderiales; family Burkholderiaceae_E; genus Zeimonas. The sequence goes on from JAFKGG010000231.1 coordinate 2,297, forward strand.
CGCCGCTCGCGTCGAACTGAAGGCCGTGATAGCCGCACTGCAAGTTACCGTTTGCGCACACCTTTCCCATATAGAGCGGCGCAGAACGGTGCGGACATCGATTCTCAAGGGCGACCGGCGTACCGTCGGGCTGCCGAAAGATGACGATGCTATGCCCGGTGATCTCGCGCTCGACAGGCTTGCCGGGCTCCAGATGGGCTGACCAAAGAGCCACATACCAGGCGTTCTGAACGAATTTACCCATGAAACCTTCTCCTAAGCCAATCTCAATGATGCCCGGCGCCCAGGTACTTCTCCGCAACGCGCGGGTCATCCATCAAGGCTTGCGCCTCGCCTTCGAGCACGATGGAACCGACCTCCATGACGTACGCGTAGTCCGAGATGGCCAGTGCAGCCTTCGCGTTCTGCTCAACCAGCAGAATGGAAAGTCCCGCGTCTCTCAGTTCCTCGACGAAACGGAGAATTTCTCGAACAATCAGCGGCGCGAGCCCCAGGCTGGGCTCATCCAGCAACAGCACCTTCGGCTTCGCCATCAGCGCTCGCCCCAAAGCAAGCATCTGCCGCTCGCCGCCGGACAAGGTGTCGGCGTGCTGCGCCAGGCGCTCGCCCAGCCGTGGAAAGCGCCGGCAGACGGAACGCACGTCATCTTCCACGGCCGCTGCCGATACGGCCCTTGCATAGGCACCGAGCCGCAGATTGTCATGCACCGACATCGATCCGAACAGATCGCGGGTTTCCGGGACCAGACACATCCCCTTTCTTACCCGGGCCTCGGTCGTGATGTTCTGCACGGCTTCGCCGCCCAGCAGCACGCGCCCCTGAGCGCCGGCAATACCCATGATTCCGTTCAGCAGCGAACTCTTGCCGGCACCATTGGCACCGACGATGCTCGTGATGCTGCCTTGCTCCATCCGTATGCTGGCGCCAAGCACGGCGGCCACGTTGCCGTACGACACCGAGAGCTCATGCACGATCAGGCTGGCGCTCATGCCGCAGCCCCCAGGTAGGCCTCTTGCACGACCGGATTGGCCTGAACCTCCGTCGGCGATCCGGACGCGATGTGCTCGCCAAAATTGATCACGACCAGCCTGTCGGCCAGACTCATGACGAAGGGCATGTCGTGCTCGACCAGCACGACCGCCATGCCGTCGTCGCGAAGCCGCGCCAGAACGCGCGCCAGAGATTCCTTCTCGTGAGCCCGCAAACCTGCCGCAGGCTCGTCCAGCAGGAGCACAGCGGGGTCGCTGGCCAAGGCGCGCGCAACCTCGACCAGGCGCTGTTGCCCCAGCGCCAGGGTTCCCGCCGGACGCAGCGCCAACTGTTCCAGGCCAACGCGTTCGAGATGCCGCATCGCTTCCACGAACAATGCACGCTCACTGCTTCTATCCAGGCGGAGCATTGCGCGGAGTATGCCGCCGCGCCCACGAAGATAGGCGCCAACGGCAACGTTCTCCAGCACCGACAATCCCGGATGAAGTTGAACGTGCTGGAAGGTTCGCGCGATGCCGAGCCTGGCGATCTGCGGTGGGCTCAAGCCCTGGATCTCTTTGCCGGCATAGATCACCTTTCCCGACGTTGCCGGCAGGACCCCGGTAAGGATGTTGAATAGCGTGCTCTTGCCGGCGCCGTTCGGTCCCAGCAGACCAAGCACCTCGCCAGCATTCACGGCGAAGGACACGTCTTTCACTGCTACGAGCCCGCCGAACTCCTTTCTTGCACCAGACACCTGCAAGAGCGGCGTAGCAAGGCTCTGTTGCGGCGAGGCGAGACTCTGCTGAACGCGCCGCGGCAAGGCACCAGCGCCAGCGGTGCTCGGCAAGACGGGCCGCGAAGAAAGCGGCAGCAGGGCCGCCAGCCATCCGACGATGCCCTGACTGGTGAACTGCAGCAATGCGATGACGCCTATCCCGAACACGATGATCTCGATGCTGCTTCCCACCGAGGTGATACGCGGCAGAATGTCTTGCAGCCAGAGTTTCAAGGTCGTCATCGCGCCGGACCCGAGCAGCGCGCCAAGCAGATTGCCGGCTCCGCCCACCACCGCCATGAACAGATACTCGATGCTGGCGTTCAACGAGAAAGGTGAGGGATTGACGAAGCGCACCATGTGGGCGTAAAGCCAGCCCGACACAGCCGCCAACAAGGCTGCGATGACGAAGACCGAAATCCTGTAGCGCGTCAGCTGCGCCCCGAAAGCCGCGGCCGCCAACGGTGCCGCGTTCAGCATGCGAATCGATCGACCCGGACGTGAATCGAGCAGCCAGCGCAGGGAGATCAATGCAACAACTACGATCGCCCAGCACAGGTAATAGAACTCGCGCGAATCGGTGATCGGGCGCCCGGCCAGCACCAGCGGCGGAATCCCGGACATGCCCGTCTGCCCACCCAGCCAGTCCATGTTGCCGAACAGATGGTAAAGGCTCAGGCTCCACGCCATTGTGCCGAGCGGAAGAAAGTGGCCCGACAGGCGCAAGGTCAGCAGGCCGATCAGCAAGGAACAGGCAAGCGTGACGCCCAGCGCCAAGCACAAGGCCAGCCACGGCGACATGCCCGATGCGGTGCTCAGGTAGCCCGTTGCATAGGCTCCGATGCCGACGAAGGCGGCTTGCCCGAACGAGGTCATCCCTGCGATGCCGGTCAAGAGCACACAGCCGAGAGCGACCAGCGACGACAAGGCGATGTAGTTCAGCATGGTGACCTGAAACTCGCCGAGCACGAGCGGTGCCACCAGCAAAGCCAGGGCTCCGATACCCCAGACGAGCCGAACCTGGGCGGCCGTTCCCAGACGCGCCTTCTCAACCAGACCGAAGTCGCCTTCTTCGTGCTGAGCAGGCCGCTTCAGGGACAGCCACAGCAGCGCGGGGATCAGCGCGGTGAATACGATCACCTCCTTGAAGGCACTGGCCCAGAATGAGGAGAAGGATTCGAGCAAACCCAGTCCGAGCGCACCCAGGGCAGCCACCGGGTACGAGGCCAGCCCGCCGATCACCGCGCCCACGAAGCCCTTCAACCCGATACCGAAACCGCTGTCGTAGTAGATCGTCGTCGTGGGCGAAATCAATACGCCCGAAATGCCGCCGAGGATCGCCGCGAGCAGGAAGGCAAGCTGGCCGCTGCGCTCGGGCTGGATTCCCATCAGCCGCGCGCCGCGCCGGTTGACGGCGGTGGCTCTAAGCGCTCGTCCGGTGCGCGTATGGGCAAAGAAAAGATAGAAGCCCCCGGCAATCAGCGCCGAGGCGATCACGATGATGATGCTCTGACCGGAGACCACCATGATCTCGTTCTGCCAGGCCCAATCCGTGATGGGCTGGGTACGGGTTCCCTCCGGGCCGAACATGATCAGGCCCGCGCCCTGCAGGACGAAATGCAGCGCCACGGCGACGATCAACAAGACCAGCACCGGCGCACCCGACACGCGCCTAAAGGCAAGCTCATACAAGAGCGGGCCGAGCGGCGCGACCAGAGCAATCGACAAGACGATGCGGATGGCCATCGGCGGCTTGAAAGGCGCCGCCCAGAGGGCCAGCGCAGCGATTGCGATCGGCAAGCCGGCCGTGTACAGCGCCGACTTCGCCAGCCCATCGAAGTTGCGAGTCCGCAGGGCTTGGGCCGCATTGATGAAGAAGGCCACGCCGGCGAGCAAAACGACAAGCACCGCGACGGCCGGCATCTGCCCTTGCTCGAATGCCGCCAGGCTCAGCGCGCCAAAGCAGATGAACTCGCCCTGCGGAAGGAACAGCACCCGGGTCGTCGTGAACACCAGCACGACTGCCAGTGCCAGCAGAACGTAGATTGCGCCGACAGAGATGCCGTCCTGCAGCAGCAACAACCCGATATCGATCGTCATGGTCTACAGAGCGATCAGCGGTCGGCCACGAGCTTCCATTGACCGCCTTCGATGCGAACGATCACCCGTGACCTGCGATCCAGCCCAACGTGATCCGTGGGAGTCATGTTGTAGATGCCTTGCGTTCCGGCGAACTCGCGCGTCGCCTCGAGCGCATCCCGAAGTGCGGCGCGGAATTCCTTGGTGCCCGGCTGCGCCTTGGCGCCAGCGACCGGAATCGCATTGGCGACGAGGAGATAAGCATCGTAGGCATTGGAAATGAAGGTGTTGCGGCTGCCGGCACCGTGCTTGCGCTCATAGCTCTGCACGATTTCCAGCGACTTCGCGCGCGCAGGATGATTGGCCGGCAACTGATCGCTCACCAGCAAGGGGCCCACCGGCACGAACGTTCCTTCAGCACTCTTGCCCGCGACCCGCAGAAAATCATTGTTCGCTACGCCGTGCGTCTGGTAGATGCGGCCGGCGTACTTTCGCTCTGCAAGCGTCAGTTGGGGCAGCGCGGCCGGCGTGCCGAACGCGGCGATGAAGATGGCATCCGGTTTGGACGCAACGAGTTTCAGCACCTGCGCCGCCACCGAGGAATCGGTACGCGCATAGCGCTCGACCGCGACCACCTTGATGTTCGCCTTTTCCGCCAACGGCTGAAGCATCTTCAGGTATCCCTCGCCGGTCGCATCCGCGAAGCCGATGTAGCCGACCGATTTCACCCCGGACTTGCTCATGTGCTCCACGATGGCCTCGACCATCATCGAGTCGTTGTGCACGGGTTTGAACACCCATTTCCGGGTGCTGTCCATCGGCTCGACGATCGCCGCGCCCGCGCCCATTGCCAACAAGGGCGTGCCGGTTTCCGCCGCCACTTCCGCAACCGCAAGCGAACCGGGAGTGGTGGTGGATCCGATCAGTACGTCGACCTTTTCCTCGGTGACCAGCTTGCGGGCGTTCTGGACGGCTCGCGTGGGATCCGATCCGTCGTCGAGAACGACGAAACGCACGGGCGTGCCTTGCACAGAGGCCGGCAACAGGCCGAAGACGTTCTGCTCGACGATGCCGAGCGAGGCAGCGGGGCCGGTCGCCGATAGCGTCACGCCAATCTTGACCTGGGCCTGTGCAGATAGACCCAGAACGGCAGCAGCGGCAACGGCCAGATTGCGAAGTAGCTTCATGATGTCTTATATGGACGCCTCCCGTGTGGCAAGCGAGTTCTTGAAGTTCTGACTGAGCGGTAAACGGCTGCGGTCTTATATCCGGCCTGTTTGTGCGGATCGGACCGAAGCCCGCCCGCTGGCCTTGATGGTCATGCGCGGGGCCG
>JAFKGG010000232.1 GCA_017307915.1 Burkholderiales bacterium
ATGACCAGGTCGGGATTCGACACGATGAACATCGGCGAGGCGACGGCCGGCAGGCGTAGCCGGTCCTTCAGGATCGGGGGAAGCGACATGGCTGGGGAACTCCTTTCAGCGCGCATGGTGCCATTTTTTGCCGAGCCATGCGCCTGGCCCGAAACCGTCGATTGCCGGCGATACAATCGCGCCCATGTCTTTTCAATGGCGTGCCGCAGTTCTGGTCGGCTCAGGCGTTGTCGCGGCGCTCAATATCGGCAAGTTGCCGCCGGCGCTGGCCACGCTGCGCGATGAATTCGAACTGTCGCTGGTGCAAGTGAGCTGGATGGTCGCGCTGTTCACGCTCGGCGCGGCGCTGCTGGGCATGGCCGGCGGCTCGATCGCCGATCGCGTCGGGCCGCGCCGCACGATGATCAGCGGGCTGTTGCTGCTGGGCGGGGGCAGCGTACTGGCCACCGTTGCGCATGGCGCGCCGCTGCTGTTCGTCGGCCGTGCGCTGGAAAGCATCGGCTTTCTGCTGGCCGTGCTGCCGGGGCCGGCGCTGCTGCGCCGGCAAGTAGGCGGCGAATCGCTGCGCGGCTGGCTCGGCGCCTGGGGTTCCTACATGCCGATCGGCATGAGCCTGGGGCTGTTCGCCGCGCCGGCGCTGATGGCCGCGACCGGCTGGCGCGGGCTGTGGCTGGCCTGTGCGGTAGCGGCCTTCGGCTGGGCGCTCCTGATCGCAGTCATGCAGCCGCGCGATCCGCCGCATGCCGACACGGTGCAGCCGCTGGCGGCGCTGGCGCGCGCCAGCATCGGCAGCCAGGGCCCATGGCTGTTGGCGCTGTGCTTCATGTGCTATGCCGCGCAGTTCATCAGCATCTTCAGCTTCCTGCCCGACATCTATCGCACCGCCGGCATCGCCGCGCAGACCGGCGCGTCGCTGACGGCATTGGCGGTGCTCGTCAACATGGTCGGCAATATCGCCGCCGGGCTGCTGATGCAGCGCGGCTTTCAGCGCGCAACGCTGATCGTGGCGGCCGGAACGACAATGGCGGTGGGCGCCTACCTGGCCTTCGGCAGCGGGCTGGCGTTCGGTTGGCAGTATGCGGCGGTGCTTGCGCTGTCGGGCGTCGGCGGCCTTATCCCGGGCACGCTGTTCGCCACCGTGCCGTTCTATGCGCCGTCGGTAGCGGCCGTTTCAACCACGGTGGGCATGATGCAGCAGGGCGCCGGCTTCGGTCAGGTGCTGATGCCGCTGGGCATCGCGGCGCTGGCGCAGGCCAGCGGCGGCTGGGGCAGCATCTGGATCGCGACCGGCGCGGCCGCGCTGGTCACGATCGTGCTTGGACTGTTGATGCATCGGCTCGACCAGGTCAGGCATCGACGCTGGCAGGTGGTGGGCTCGGGCGGCGCTTGAGGGCCGCGCGGCTGCGGCGAGCTTGCGCGTGATCCGCGTCACTCGCCCAGCAGGTGCCGCGCCCGTTCGACTTCGGATTCATCGACCGGCATCGCCGGCCGCGGACGCCGCTGCACGCGCCACCAGACGAAGGCGCCGATCAGCAGCAGCGCGAACGGCGTTACCCACAAGGCCCAGGTGTTGCTCTGCACCGGCGGCTTGTACAGTACGAAGTCGCCGTAACGCTCGACCAGAAAGTGCTTGATTTCGTCATTGCTGCGGCCGGCGGCGATCATCGATTCGACTTGATGGCGCAGGTCGAGCGCCAGCTCGGCACCGGAATCGGCCAGCGTCTGGTTCTGGCAGACCAGGCAGCGCAACTCTTCGGCCAGCCGCTGGTAGCGTTCGCGATCGGCCGGGTCTTGCAGGATGCCGGTGAGCGAGGGGGGCGTGTTCGAGCTCGTGATGGCCGGCGAGCTTGTGGTGGCCGATGGGCTTGCTGTGCTTGGCGAACCCGCAGTCGTTGACGAGTTTGCGATGGCTGACGAACCTGCAGCAGCGGGCGGACTCGCGGTCGCCGGCGGCGCAGGCTGGGTTTGCGCCAACGCGCTGCCGGTTGCCAGTACGCACGCGGCTATCAGCAGGCGCAGCATCGCTGGATTGCGCACGGCCTGCAAGCCGGCAGGGCTGCGCGGACGATTCATCTTGCCCCAGGCACGCTGCCGGTTCATGACGCTTGCAACTGCCGCACCAGCGGCAGCAGTTTGTCGCGCAGCAGCTCGGCGGTGATCGGGCCGACGTGCTTGAAGCGGATGATGCCCTGGCGATCGATCAGAAAGGTCTCGGGCGCGCCATAGACGCCATAGTCGATCGCCACCCGGCCGGGTTCGTCGCTGATCGTGACCGCGTAAGGGTTGCCGAGCTTGGTCAGCCAGGCGCGCGAGTTCTCGGGCTTGTCTTTCCAGGCCAGGCCGACGATCGGCAGCGTACCGCTCCGCGCCAGTTCGTTGAACAGCGGATGCTCGACCTGGCAGGCCGCGCACCACGACCCCCAGACGTTGAGCAGCCACACCTGGCCGCGCAGCGCCTGCGGTGACCACGACGCGGCCGGATCGTGCACGGTGGGCAGCGTGAAATCGGGCGCGGGTTTGCCGATCAGCGGCGAAGGCAGCTCGCGCGGGTCGCGATCCAATCCCTTGAGCAGGAATACCGCGATGATCGCGAAGATCGCCGCGGGCAGCAGGAAGCGCAGAACTTTCATTGATCCACTCGCATGAGACTCAAGCTGCCTGCGCGCCGATCGCCGCGCTCACCGCGCGTTCGGCAGCACGGCGCCGATAGCGTCTGTCGGCAGCGGCGAAAAAGCCGCCCAGCGCCATCAATACGCAGCCAAGCCAGATCCAGTTCACGAAGGGCTTGATGTGCGCGCGCACGATCCAGGTCTGCGCACCGATCGATTCGCCCATCGACAGGTAGACGTCGCGCAGCAGGCTGCGGTCGATCGCGGCTTCGGTCATCGGTTGGCCGGTGGCGCGATAGATGCGTTTCTCGGGCGACAGCACGGCCAGCGGCGCGACCGAATCGGCCTGGCCTGCGCGACGCACTTCGAAGCGGCCGCGCATCGCGTCGTAGTTCGGCCCGCGTACCGGCTCCAGGCCGACGAAGCGGATCTGGTAGTCGCCGATCGCGATCGTCTGGCCCACGTCGACGCGCAGCTCGCGGTCGGTCTGGTAACTGTTGACCAGCGTGACGCCGGTGACGAACACGGCGACGCCCAGGTGCGCCAGATGCATGCCCCAGACGCTGGACGGATGCAGTCGCGCGCGCGCCGGCGCCAGGCGACCGTCAGGCGCGCGCAGCAATTCCAGCACGGCCACCAGCACGGCCAATGCGATCCACAGCGCGAACAGCAGTCCCAGGCTGGTCATCGGCCGGAACTCGCCTTGCGTCAGCGGCAGCAGCAGCGCTGCCGCCACCGCGACGGCGAAGGCCCAGCGCAGCCGCGTGAGGATGTCGGGCAGATTGGCCTGCTTCCAGCGCGCCAGCGGGCCGATGCCGATCAGGAATAGCGCGGGCGCCATCAGCGGATAGAACACGGCATCGAAATACGGCGGCCCCACCGAGATCTTGCCCAGTTCGAGCGTATCGAGTATCAGCGGATACAGCGTGCCCAGCAGCACGGCCGCCATCGCCACCACCAGCAGTACGTTGTTGGCCAGCAGCATCGATTCGCGCGACACCAGCGCAAAGCCCGGACCGTTGCCGATCGCTGGAGCGCGCCAGGCGAACAGCGTCAGCGAGCCGCCGATCACGATCGCCAGGAACAGCAGGATGAATACGCCGCGCGTCGGATCGGTGGCAAAGGCATGCACCGAAGTGAGCACGCCCGAGCGTACGAGGAAGGTACCCAGCAGGCTCAGGCTGAAGCCGAGGATTGCCAGCAGCACCGTCCAACTGCGGAAGGTGCCGCGCTTTTCGGTCACCGACAGCGAATGGATCAGCGCCGTGGCGACCAGCCAGGGCATGAACGAGGCGTTTTCGACCGGATCCCAGAACCACCAGCCGCCCCAACCCAACTCGTAATAGGCCCAGAACGAACCCAGCGCGATGCCCAGCGTCAGCGAGGCCCAGGCGATGGTCGTCCACGGCCGTGCCCAGCGCGCCCAGGCGGCGTCGAAGCGGCCGCCGATCAGGCCGGCGACCGCGAATGCGAATGCCACCGACAGGCCGACGTAGCCCATGTACAAGAGCGGCGGATGGAACACCATGCCGGGGTCTTGCAGCAGCGGGTTCAGGTCGCGGCCATCGGCGGCCGGCGGCAGCAAGCGTTCGAACGGGTTCGACGTGAACAGCACGAACAGCAGGAAGCCGAACGCGATCAGCCCCATCGTCGACAGGATGCGCGCGCGCAGCACGTCGGGCAGTGAGTGCGAGAACAAGGCCACCGCCGCCGTCCAGGCCGACAGCATCAGGGCCCACAGCAGGATCGAGCCTTCGTGAGAACCCCAGGTGGCGGCGACGCGGTAGGGCAGCGGCAGTGCCAGGTTCGAATGCGTGGCCACCAGCGAGACGCTGAAATCATTGCCGACGAACAGCATCGCCAAAGCCCCGAACGACAGCAGCATCAGCACGAACAGCGCCAGCGACGCGTTGCGACCCACCGCCATCAGGCGCGCGGCATAGCGTGGGCCGGCGAAACTGCCCGCCAGCGGCAGCACGCCCAGCACCAGCGCGATCGGCAGTGCCAGCGCCAGTGCGAAGTGTCCGAGCTCGGCGATCATCGACAGGACTCCATAAGTGGCGAACTCGCAGCGGGTTCAGGGTTGGGCCGGCGCCTGCTGGAACTGGCCGGGCGCGCCCACCGGGTGGCCGGCGCGTTTGAGCGCTTCGGCGGCTTCGGGCGGCATATAGTTTTCATCGTGCTTGGCCAGCACTTCGCTGGCCTTGAAGGTGCCGTCGCTGAGCAGCGAGCCCTGCGCCACCACGCCGCGGCCTTCCTTGAACAGGTCGGGCAGGATGCCGGTGAAGGCCACCACGATCGTCTTGGCGTTGTCGGTGACGCGAAACTCGACCGTCGTGCCTTCGACGCGGCGCACGCTGCCGTTCTCGACCAGCCCGCCGATGCGAAACGGTTTGCCCACCGGCGCTTCGCCGTTGGCGATCTGTGTTGGCGTGAAGAAGAACACCAGGTTGCTGCGGAATGCGTTGAGCACCAGCGTGGCGGCCACGGCCAGCGCGCCCAGGCCGGCGATGATCCAGATCAGGCGGCGGTAACGCGACTTCATCGCGAGCCCTCCACCGCTGACGATGCCGAGCCCTGCGGCTCGCCGTATTCGGCGCGCAGGTCATCGAAGCGCTGCCAGGCGCCACGCCGGCGCCGGTGCAGGCTTATCAATTCGATCAGGATGGCGGCGGCCAGCATGCCGTACGAGCTCCACACATAGAAGCCGTAACCACCCATCTTCAGCCATTCGTTCATCGTTCGCTCACTCTATGCGGTGCCCTTGCTGAGACGGCGCAGCGCTGCCGACCTTTCGCGTGGCCGGCTGAGGCGTGGCCTGCGTCGATGCACCCGGCCGCGCCTGAGCCGGCCGCGCCTGAGCCGGCCGCGCCCATTCGGTCAACCAGTCGCTCATCGCTTCGCGTTCGATGATGATGCTGCGCACGCGATGCAGCGATACGGCGATGGCGTAGGCCCAGGCGGCAAAGGTCAGCAGCAGCATCGCCGTCAGCATGGTCTGCGCCATCTTCGGCGCGGCCGTCATCGAGATCGTGGCGCCTTGATGCAGCGTGTTCCACCAGCGCACTGAAAAATAGATGATCGGCACGTTGATGGCGCCGACCAGCGCCAGCAGCGCGCCGGCACGGTCGGCGCGGCGCGGATCGTCGATCGAAGCGCGCAGCGCGATGAAGCCCATGTACAGAAACAGCAGGATCAGCGTCGAGGTCAGCCGCGCATCCCATACCCAGTAGGCGCCCCAGGTGGGGCGGCCCCAGAACGCGCCGGTCCACAGCGCCACGAAGGCGAACATCGCGCCGGTAGGCGCCAGGGCCTGCGCCATCATCGCTGACAGCCGCGTGTTGAAGATCAGCGTCAGCGCCGACCAAAAGGCCATGACCAGGTAGATGAACATCGCCATCCAGGCGGCCGGCACGTGAATGTAGATGATGCGGTAGGCCTCGCCCTGCTGCCAGTCGGTGGGCGCGACGACGAAGCCGACATACAGGCCGGCGAGCGCCAGCACCGCGGCGGCGATGGCGAACCACGGAATCAGGCGTCCGGCCAGCGGATAGAAGCTGGCAGGGGACGCGAACCGGAACCAGACGCTAGCCATATCACTCCAAAGCGATTTTAACCGCCAAGGCCGAGGCGATCGGGCCGAACACCCACGATACGATCAAACCTGCTGCAAGTAGCGACAGATGCGCCTGCGCACCCAGGCCCGAGATCTGCGCTTCCACTGAACCGGCGCCGAAGATCAGCACCGGCACCGCCAGCGGCAGCACCAGCAGCGCCAGCAGCGAGGCGCCGCCGCGCGCGCCCAGCGTCAGCGCCGCCGCCACCGCGCCCAGCCACGACAGCACCGGCGTGCCCAGCAGCAGCGAGGCGACCAGCACGCCGATGGCAGCTTCGTCCAGGCCGAATTGCAGGCCGGCCAACGGCGCCAGCAGCACCAGCGGCAGGCCGCTGACCAGCCAGTGTGCCAGTACCTTGCCGGCGACCAAGGCCGGTAGCGGCGCCGGCCCCAGCACGAGCTGTTCCAGCGTGCCGTCGGCGAAGTCGGCGCCGAACAGGCGCGCCAGGCCGAGCAGGCTGGCCAGCAGCGCTGCGACCCAGGCGATGCCGGGCGCGATCGCGCGCAGCAGCGTCGGCTCGGGGCTGACGGCCAGCGGAAACAGGCTGACCACCAGCAGGAAGAACACCACGATGACGGCCAGCTCGGCGCGTGAGCGCGCCGCCAGCATCAGCTCGCGGCGGCAGGACCAGAGCAGGGCGGCGAGGGCGCCTTGAGCCGGCGCGTCGGCCGGATCGGCTGCGTCGATCGGGGCGGCTGTGTCGATCGGATCGGTTGCGCAGGCCGGATCGCTTGTACAGGCCGGGGCCACCGAAGGCAGCGTCGCCGCACCTCGGCTGGCGCCGATGCTGTGCGTCTCGCCCGGCTGCGTACTCATCGCGGCGCCCATGGCTGCAGCGAACAGCTTACCGGCGGCACGCTGCTGGCCAGCGGTTGATGCGTGGCGATGACGGCAATGCCGCTGCGCGCCAGATGCTCGTCGAGCAGTTCGGTCAGCCGCGCCTGCCCGTCGGTGTCGAGCGCGGTGCCGGGTTCGTCGAGCAGCCACAGCGGTCGGCGCGACAGCGACAGCCGCGCCAGCGACAGGCGCCGCCGCTGTCCGGCCGACAGCCGCATGAACGGCAGCCGCGCCTGCCGTGCCAGTCCGACGCGGGCCAGATGTTCGGCCACCGCGCCGCCGGCCGGCAGCGTGCCGTCGAGCGCGGCCTGCAAACGCAGGTTTTCTTCGGTGCTCAGGTTGTCTTGCCAGCCCGCCGCATGCCCCTGGTACAGGCAGTCGG
>JAFKGG010000233.1 GCA_017307915.1 Burkholderiales bacterium
CGGCAACAGAAGCCGCATATTCGGCCTGTGCGTCGGTGATATTCATGACCACCGCCTGCACCGGCGCCAGCCAGGCCGGCATGGCGCCGGCGTGGTGTTCGATCAGAATGCCGATGAAGCGCTCCAGCGAACCGACGATGGCCCGGTGCAGCATGACCGGGTGATGGCGCTGGTTGTCTTCGCCGACGTATTCGCCGTCCAGCCGCTCGGCCGTGTTGTAGTCGACCTGGATCGTGCCGCACTGCCATTGGCGGCCCAGCGCGTCTTTCAGCGTGTATTCGATCTTCGGGCCGTAGAAGGCGCCGTCGCCGGGCGCGATCTCGAACTCGCAGCCCGAACGGCGCAGGCTTTCCATCACCGCGTGCTCGGCCTTGTCCCAGAAGGCGTCGGAGCCGACGCGGTTTTCCGGCCGCGTGGCCACTTTGTAAAGAATGTCATTGAAGCCGAAATCGCGGTAGACGGCGCGCAACTGCTCGGTGAAGGCCACGCACTCGTCCAGGATCTGGTCTTCGGTGCAGAACACATGGCCGTCGTCTTGCGTGAAGCCGCGCACGCGCATGATGCCGTGCAGCGCGCCCGACGGCTCGTTGCGGTGGCACTGGCCGAACTCGCCGTAGCGCAGCGGCAGCTCGCGATACGAGCGCAGTGCCGAACGGAAGATCAGCACGTGCCCCGGACAGTTCATCGGCTTGAGCGCATAAGCCCGGTTCTCGGACTCGGTCGTGAACATGTTCTCGCGGTAGTTCTGCCAGTGGCCGGTGCGCTCCCACAGGCTGCGGTCGAGAATCTGCGGGCCCTTCACTTCCTGGTAGCCGCAGTCGCGATAGACCTGCCGCATGTACTGCTCGATCACCTGCCACAGCGCCCAGCCCTTGGGGTGCCAGAAGATCAGGCCGGGGGCTTCGTCCTGCATGTGGAACAGATCGAGCTCGCGGCCCAGCTTGCGATGATCGCGCTTTTCGGCCTCTTCCAGCATGTGCAGGTAGGCCTGCTGGTCTTCCTTGCGGGCCCAGGCGGTGCCGTAGATCCGCTGCAGCATCTCGTTCTTGGAATCTCCGCGCCAATAGGCGCCGGCCAGCTTCATCAGCTTGAAGACCTTGAGCCGCCCGGTCGAGGGCACGTGCGGGCCGCGGCACAGGTCGATGAAATCGCCCTCGCGATACAGCGTGATCGGCTCGTTCGACGGAATCGACGCGATGATTTCGGCCTTGTAGCGCTCGCCGATCGATTCGAAGAACTTCACCGCCTCGTCGCGATCCCACAACTCGCGCACCACCGGCTCATTCTTGGCGGCCAGCTCGATCATCTTGGCTTCGATGGCGGCCAGGTCTTCGGGCGTGAACGGGCGCTTGTACGAGAAGTCGTAATAGAAGCCGTTGTCGATCACCGGGCCGATGGTGACCTGCGCTTCGGGGTACAGGCTCTTGACCGCATAGGCGAGCAGGTGCGCCGTCGAGTGGCGGATGATCTCCAGCCCGTCGGCGTCGCGCTCGGTGACGATCGCCAGCGCGGCGTCGTGATCGATGCGGTACGAAGTGTCGACCAGCCGGCCGTCGACCTTGCCGGCCAGCGCAGCCTTGGCAAGGCCGGTGCCGATCGAGGCCGCCACGTCGGCCACCGTGACCGGGCCGTCGAAGTTCCTCTGTGAGCCGTCGGGAAGCGTGATCGCGATCATGCTGTGTGCTACCTCATGCGCCGCGCCTCGTGGGCCGGCAGGAAATCGAAAACCTCTCAGTTTAGCAAAGGCGGATCCTCAGAACCGCCGGTTCTGATGACGCGCAGGCCGATACAGATGCCAAAGCATTCGTTCCACCGGCGCGGCACGGCTCCTACCATCGTTGGCACTTCCATTGTCGCCTACCAGGAGTCTTGCCATGAGCCTTGCAGAACTGACCCGCATCGACGTACGCCCGCTGTCGGTATTCACCGGCGCCGAGATCCATGGCGTCGATCTGCGCCAGAAGCTGGATGACGCAACGATCGACGAGATCCGCCAGGCGCTGCATCGATGGAAGGTGGTGTTCTTTCGCGACCAGCACATCAACCATGCGCAGCACCTGGCGTTCGCGCAGCGCTTCGGCCAGCCGACCGCGGCGCACCCGTATGACGCGCATCCGCCCGAGGGCTTTCCGCAGATCCGCACGATCTCGTCGAAATCGACCACCGGCCGGCGCGGTGATCGCTGGCACACCGACGTGACCGGCGTCGTCAATCCGCCGGCGGCGTCGATCCTGCGCGCCGGGGTCGTGCCGCCCTACGGGGGTGACACGGTGTTCACCAATCTGGTGGTCGCCTATGAACAGTTGTCCGAGCCGGTCAAGCGCCTGGTCGACGGGCTGACCGCCCGGCACCAGTTCGGCGGCGGTACCAGCGACTACGACAACGAGTCGATCTACGCCAGCAAGGTGCGCGCCAATCCGAACGTCACCGACCATCCGGTGGTGCGCGTGCATCCCGAAACCGGCGAACGCCTGCTGTTCGTCAATCCCGCGTTCACGCGCCGCATCAACGACGTGTCCGAGGAAGAGAGCCAGCACATCCTGGCGCTGCTGTTCGCCGAGATCACGCGGCCCGAGTACACGGTGCGCTTTCGCTGGGCGCCGGGCAGCATCGCGTTCTGGGACAACCGCGCTACCGCGCATCAGGGGCCGGGCGATTTCCATTTCCTGCCGGTCGAGCGCGTGCTGTACCGGATCACGCTCGAGGGCGACGTGCCGGTGGGCGTCGACGGGCGGCCCTCACGGCTGGTCAAGGGACAGCCGTTCGAGGCGCTGCGGGCGGCCTGACGAGGGAGCATTCCAATGAAACGTCGCTCCTTCCTGCATGCCGGCGCGGTCGCGCTGGCGACGCCCGCACTGGGCTTGGCCACGGCAGCGCCGGCGCACGCCGCCGCCTATCCTTCGCGCCCGGTGCGCATCGTGGTGCCGGTGGCCGCCGGCGGCAGCGCCGACAAGCTGGCGCGCGTGCTCGGCCAGCGGCTGTCCGAGCAGTGGAAACAGACCGTGGTGGTCGACAACGTGCCCGGCGCCAGCAGCAGCATCGGCACCGCGCAGGTGGTGCGTGCCGCGGCCGACGGCTACACGCTGCTGCTGGGCAGCGACCAGCTGTCGGTGGCCGCCTCGCTGGGCACGTCGCTGCCCTATGACGCCAGCAAGGATCTGAAGGGCATCACCAAGGCGGTGGTCAATCCGCAGTTGCTGGTGGTGCGGCACGGGCTGGGCGTGGCCAACTTCGGCGACTACGTGAAACTGCTGAAATCGCGCCCCGGCAAGGTGTCGCTGGCGCTGCCCAGCGGCCGCGGCAGCCTGCAGCACCTGGCCGTGGAAATGCTCAACGCACGGCTGGGCACGCGCACGAACAACATCCCGTATCCGGGCGGTGGGCCGGCCACGCTCGACGTGCTGGGCGGCCACATCGACGCGATGCTGATCACGCTGGCGGCAGCCACCGAAAACGTGCGCGCCAACAAGCTGGTGGGCCTGGCCGTGACCACGCCGGTGCGTTCCAAGGCGCTGCCCGACATTCCGACGCTGCAGGAACTCGGGCTGGCCGGTTATGCGGTCGAGAGCTGGCAAGGACTGCTCGTGCCCAGCGCCACGCCGGCACCGGTGATCGAGCAGTTGCACCGCGACGTGGTGGCCGTACTGCGCGAACCCGAGATTGCCAAACAGCTCGAAGACCTCGGCTTCAACCTGGTCGGCGGCACGCCGGCCGACGTGGACCAGACCATCGTGCGCGACATCGGCATCTACAAGAAGGTGGTGGCCGAGGCGCAGATCAGGGTCTGACGTGCATATCGGCGGCACTCCATGAGCTTCGTTCGCAATCGATCCGATTTTGCCGTCGGCCTGGCGTACGTGGTGGCCGGCGCCGCGTTCGCGCTGGCGGCACGGCGCTACGAGCTGGGCACGGCCGACCAGATGGGAGCCGGTTACTTCCCGTTCTGGCTCGGCCTGCTGCTGGCGGTGCTGGGCGTATCGGTGATGCTGCGCGCTGCCGATCAGCGCAGCCGCTCGAGCGCGATCGAGCATTGGGATTGGCGTTCGCTGGTCTGGATCGGCGGCGCGCTCGTGCTGTTCGCGCTGCTGCTCAAACCGCTCGGGTTGGCCGTGTCGCTGGCGCTGCTGATCGTGGGATCGAGCCTGGCCAGCCACGAATTTCGCTGGCGCGGGACGCTGCTGCTGACGGCGGTGCTGCTGCTGATGAATGTCGGCATCTTCGTCTATGTGCTGACCTTGCCCTTGCCGGTGTGGCCGGCGTTCGTAGGACCGTGAGCCCGGCAACGCAGGGGCGGTCATTGTGGAAAATGAGCGATGGAACTGATCGACAACCTGGCGCTCGGCATGTCCGTTGCGCTCACCTGGCAGAACCTGCTGTATGCCTTCACCGGCTGCCTGGTCGGTACGCTGATCGGCATCCTGCCTGGCCTGGGGCCGGTGGCCACGATCGCGATGCTGCTGCCGATCACCTACGGCCTGCCGCCGGCGGCTGCGCTGATCATGCTGGCCAGCATCTATTACGGCGCGCAATATGGCGGCTCGACCACCGCCATCTTGCTGAAGCTGCCCGGCGAATCCTCGTCGGCGGTCACCATCATCGACGGCCATACGATGGCGCGCCAGGGCCGCGCCGGGCCGGCCTTGAGCGCGGCGGCGATCGGCTCGTTCATCGCCGGCAGCATCGGCGTGCTGCTGGTGGCGGCGCTGGCCGTGCCGCTCACCGAAGTAGCATTCAAGTTCGGCCCGGCCGAGTATTTTTCGCTGATGCTGCTCGGGCTGGTCGGATCGGTTGCGCTGTCACCCGATTCGATCGACAAATCGCTCGGGCTGGTGGTGCTCGGTCTGCTGCTCAGTCTGATCGGCACCGACGTCAGCTCGGGCGCGATCCGCTTCACCGGTGACATTCCCGACCTGGCCGACGGCATCGAGTTCACCGCGCTGGCGATGGGCGTGTTCGGCGTGGCCGAAAACGTCCCCAATCTCGGCGAACGGCAGGGCGCACAAGGCGGCGCCGGCCTGGCGCCGGTGCTGCGCCTGATGCCGTCGCGCAGCGAATGGCGGCGCATGGCGCCGGCGATCGGCCGCGGCACCTTGATCGGGGCTATCCTCGGCATTCTTCCCGGTGCCGGCGTCACGATCGCGTCGTTCGCCGGCTATACGATCGAGAAGAAGCTGTCGCGCCATCGCGGCGAGATGGGGCACGGTGCGATCGAAGGCGTGGCGGCGCCGGAATCGGCCAACAACGCGGCGGCGCAGACCAATTTCATCCCGCTGCTCACGCTGGGCATCCCGGGCAGCGCGGTGATGGCGCTGCTGCTGGGCGCAATGGTGATCCAGAACATCCAGCCCGGGCCGCAGGTGATCAGCCATCATCCGCAGATCTTCTGGGGCCTGATTGCATCGATGTGGATCGGCAACCTGATGCTGGTGGTGCTGAACCTGCCGCTGATCGGCATCTGGGTCAGGCTGCTGCGCATTCCCTATCGCTACCTGTACCCGGCCATCCTGGTGTTCTGCGCGGTAGGCGCCTATTCGGTGCGCGCCTCGGCGTTCGACGTGCTGCTGCTGGCCGGCTTCGGCGTGCTCGGCTATGCGCTGCTGAAGCTGCACACTTCGCCGGTGCCGCTGCTGCTGGGCTTCGTGCTGGGCCCGACGCTGGAAGCGAGCTTTCGCCGCACGATGATGATCTCGCAGGGCGATTTCGGCGTGTTCTTCGAACGGCCGCTGTCCTTGTCGCTGCTGCTGGCTGCGGCTGCGCTAGTGCTGCTGGCGCTGTTGCCAGGTGCAAGCCGGCGGCGCGAGGCGGCGCTGGCCGGGTCGTGATGCGGGCCTCGGTTTGAACCATTTCTTGAATTACACGGCCAATGCACCCGGGCCTGATTGGAGTCTCGACATGCCTTCCCTCCCCCGCTCGGTAGACCGCCTGAGCCCGCAGCAATTGCACGCCGAGCTGACGCAACCGGCTCAGCCCGAGATCGCCGTGATCGACGTGCGCGAGCGCGGGCTCTATACGCGCGGCCACCTGCTGTGGGCAGCCTCGGTGCCGCTGTGGCGCATCGAGCTGCTGATCGATCGGCTGGTGCCGCGCCGTTCGACGCGGCTGGTGGTGGTCGACCTCGACGAATCGCTGGCCGGCGAGGCCGCCGACAAGCTGCTGCGGCTGGGCTACGGCAACTTGGCTCTGCTGGCCGGCGGCACGCAGGCCTGGCAAGCGGCCGGCCATGAAGTGTTCATCGACGAAAACGTACCCAGCAAGACGCTGGGCGAAGTGGTCGAGCTGCAGGCGCATACGCCGCACATCGACGTCGCCGAGCTGCGCCGGCGCCAGGCTCAGGGCGAAAAGCTGGTCATCGTCGACGGCCGCACGCCCGAGGAGTTCCGCGATTTCAGCCTGCCCGGCGCCTACAATCTGCCCAACGCCGAGCTGCCCTACCGGATCCGCGAGCTGGCGCCCGACCCGCAGACGCTGGTGGTGGTCAACTGCGCCGGCCGCACGCGCAGCATCATCGGCGCGCAGACGCTGATCAATGCCGGCGTACCGAACCCGGTGGTGTCGCTGAAAGACGGCACGATGGCCTGGCTGCTCGACGGCCATGAACTCGATCGCGGCCGCGCCTCGCCGCTGCCCGAGCCGACGCCCGAGCATCTGGCCCAGGCGCGCGCCGGCGCGCAGGCGCTGGCGCAGCGCGCCGGGCTGCGCACGATCGATGATGCCGAATTGCTCCGGCTGGTCGGCGACGCTTCGCGCAGCCTGTACCGCTTCGACGTGCGTACGCGCGCCGAATACGAGGCCGGCCACCTGCCCGGCTGGCGCTGGGCGCCGGGCGGACAACTGGTGCAGGCCACCGACCAGTACGTCGGTACGCGCGGCGCGCGCGTGGTGCTCGCCGACTGGGACGGCGTGCGCGCACCCAGCACCGCCGCCTGGCTGGCGCAGCTCGGCGCGTACGAGGTCTATCTGTACCGGCCCGCCGCCGCAGCCGAACTCGAGGCCGGCCCCGAGCCGCTACGCGTGCTGCACGATCCGCGCGCGTCGCTGGCCGACTGGATCACGCCGCAGCAGTTGCAGCCGCTGCTTCAGGCCAATGAGGCGGCACTCTTCGACGTCGACAACAGCCTGTCGTTCGCGCGGCGGCACATCGCCGGCGCGCGTTTCGCGGCGCCTCATCGACTGATCGAGTTCGCCCAGTCGCGCTCGCCGCAGATCATCATCACCTCGGCCGACGGCCTGCTGGCGCGCCACGTCGCTTCTGAACTGAGCCGGCACGGCATAGCTGCGCGTGCCCTGCTGGGCGGCAACCGCGCCTGGTTCGATGCGCAACTGCCCACCGACAGCGGCACGCAGCAGGTGCTGACTGGCGAAGACGACACGCGTTACGGCGGCTATGCCTATGCCGATACGGCGGTGCGCGATGCCAAGTTCAAGGCCTATCTCGAATG
>JAFKGG010000234.1 GCA_017307915.1 Burkholderiales bacterium
TGAGCGCGGCGTCGGATTTCTGATGGTCGACAGCCTGGCCACGCGCGGCGTCAACAGCCTGTGCCAGAACCCGAAAGGCCCTTGGGCCAGCAGACGCTCCGACGACGCAGGCTCGGCGCTGACCTGGCTACAGGCGCAGCCTTTCGTGCGTCATGACCGCATCGCGCTCATGGGGCAATCGCACGGCGGCGGCAGCGCACTACTCGGGCTTCATGAGAACACCGCCGGCGGCAAAGGCTTCGTCGCGGGCCTCGTCATGTACCCGGCTTGCGTCTTCGCGACCTTCACCAAGGTGCGGCTCGCCAAGCCGGTACTGGCGATGATCGGCGACGACGACAACTGGACACCGGTGGCCGAGTGCCAGACCTTGAAGGCCGCACAGGCAGACGCCTCGCTAATGGAGATCGTCGTTTATCCCGGAGCCGGCCATTCGTTCGACAACCCGGCCAAGAAGACCCTTCTATTCGGCAAGTACAAGGTCGGCGAAGACCCCGCCGCGCGCGACCAGGCGCGCGAGCGTATCAGCCGATGGGTCGACGAAGTGCTGAAGCGACCCTGAGCCCGGGCTGGGCCCGGCGATCTCGATCGCCGGGGCCGCAGATCGTGCGGGCACTAGGAGTCCGGCCTCAGAATGCCTTTCATGTGGCCCGCCCCGCCCTGAATCTCCAAGCCCCTAGCAACAGCGCCGCGGTCAGCAGCATCAGCACTGGCGGCTCAGGCACCTCGCTACCCTCCAAGCGCAGCGCCCGGTCCCGCGTCAAATTCAAGGGGTTGCCAGGTCCAAACTGAATCGACACGCTATCGCCGCCGCTGCCTGACATCCAGGCGAACAGCGGATTGGTGCTCGGGCCTTGCGCCACGACGCTGAACCATTGCGTAGCACCACCGACGATCAGTAGCGGATCGACCAGCGTCGCGGTAAAGAGGTACAAGTCGATAGGCTGCCCCGCCAGCGTGGCTTGCTGCAGGTAGCTGGCGCTCGCATCGGCAAACGCAATGCTCGCGCTGTCCAGCAGCGCACCGGGCGCACCGCCCGCATCTTCTGCTACGAGGAACTGCCATGCCGTTGCATTGAAGGGAGGCGGATTGTTGGCGGAATTGCCGGTGTCGAAGAAGCCGCCGATCCAGCTTACCTGGTTGATCTCGGCGGTCTGGGCCAGCGTGATGCTGTCGTAGGTAACGAAATTCGTACTACCGCCTACGTATGAGGCCCGGCCGTCCCCCGGTAGCAGTAAAGGCTGGTCCAGCAGCACGGCGGCGCGGGCTCCACCCGCCAAACCCAATACGCACAGCACACTGCAGATCAGGCGTCGCATAGCGGTCCTCCTTGGGATAGGGGATGCCCATGCTAGCAAGTGGCGGCCGTGGTGTCATTGCGTCGCGATGAAGGCCCGCGAGCTGCGCGCCCATTCATCGCCGGGTGGTACGCAATGCCCCACTCACCGAAACAACAAGGTCGCCAAGCCCAAAAAGATCAAAAACCCCATGCTGTCAGTGCTGAACGTAAGCAACACCGACGACCCGATCGCCGGATCGCGGTCGAAACGCACCAGCGTCAAGGGCACGGCAAGCGCGATCAACGCCCCGACGGCCAGGTTCAGCACGATCGCCAGCGTCATCGTGAAGCCCAGCAGCAGGCCCTGCGGCGAATCCTGGTACAGCAGATAGGCGATGATGCCGGCCACGCCGCCCCACACGAGGCCGTTGAGCCCCGCGATGGCCAGTTCCTTGAGCAGCAGGCGCTTGGCGTTCGATGCGTTGATCTGCCCCAGCGCCAGCGAACGGATGATCAGCGTCATCGTCTGATTACCCGAGTTGCCGGCGATGCCGGCCACGATCGGCATCAGCGTGGCCAGCGCCACCACGCGCTCGATCGTGCCTTCAAAAGCGCCGATCACGCGCGAGGCGAAGAACGCCGTGCACAGGTTCACCGCCAGCCACAACCAGCGGTTGCGCGCCGAGGCCCAGACGCTGGAGAACAGGTCTTCCTCTTCACGCAGGCCGGCCTTGGCCAGCATCTCTGATTCGCCTTCCTCGCGAATCACGTCGATCACCTCGTCGACCGTCACGCGGCCGATGACGCGGTTGCGCGGATCGACCACCGGCGCTGACATCAAGTCGTAACGTTCAAAGGCCTGCGCCGCTTCGCCGGCATCGTCCATCGGCTGCAGGGTGAGCAGGTCGCGGCGCATCACGTCGGTGACCAGCACCTCGGGCTGGTTGACCAGCAGCCGATCCAGCGGCAGGCCGCCCAGCAGCTCGCCGCGATCGTCGACGACGAACACCTGATCGGTGTGATCGGGCAGTTCCTGCAAGCGGCGCAGCTCGCGCAGCACCATTTCGAGCGTGTAGTCGTGCTGC
Organism: Burkholderiales bacterium; assembly: GCA_017307915.1. Taxonomy (GTDB): domain Bacteria; phylum Pseudomonadota; class Gammaproteobacteria; order Burkholderiales; family Burkholderiaceae_E; genus Zeimonas. Next base: position 2,362 of record JAFKGG010000234.1, read on the forward strand.
ACGGTGATGGCGTCGAAATCCATCAGGCCGCCGACCGAGTCTTCGGGGTACGACAGCGAGGCGCGCAACTGCTCGCGCTCTTCCTGCGTCAGGCCCTGGCGCACCTCCTCGACCACGTCGGTGGGCAGGCCTGGGGCCAGCTCGGCGATCTCGTCGGCATCGAGCGTTTCGACCGCTTCGAGCAGCTCTTCGCGATCCATCGAACGGATCAGCGATTCGCGCACCGAATCGGAAACTTCGAGCAGGATCTCGCCGTCACGCTCGGACTTGACCAGATCCCAGACCACCAACCGGTCATCGACCGGCAGCGCTTCGAGAATGTAGGCGACGTCGGCCGGATGCAACCGGTCGAGCCGCTCGCGCAGTTCGTTCAGGTGCTGGCGTTCGACCAGGCTTTCGACCAGCTCGTGGCGCTCGTCGCTTTCACCGTGGCGCTGGCGCTGCGCCAGGTCGAGCACCAGGTTGTGCCGGCGCAGCAGCTCCTGCACTTCATTGAGCGCTCGCGATGCGTCTTCGGGGTCGCGCGAGACCGCCTGTGACGCCTCGTTGGCATCGGCGCGGCGTTCGTCGGCGGTGTCCTGATCGTCGCGGGTGTCGTGCTCGGCCATTCGCCGTCTCGGGAATCTGAAAGCGTGGAAAAGGGAAAGGGAAAGGGGAACGAGGAAACGCCGTATGCGCTGCAGGCGACTCAGGGAGGATCGACCGAACCCATCCATCTACCGACGATCGCGGCACGGCGCGCCAGCGCTGGCGATCCGCGGTTCACGTCATAGTAACGCGGCCGTGGCAACATGGCCGCCATTCGGGCCGCTTGGTCGGGCCCCAGTTGCGCGGCCGACACGCGGAAGTGATGCCGCGCGCCCGCTTCGGCGCCAAATACGCCGACGCCCCATTCAGCCACGTTCAGATACAGCTCGAGAATGCGGCGTTTGCTCATCACCGTTTCAATCATGTAGGTGATGATCAGTTCCTGCCCCTTGCGCAGATAGCTGCGTTCGCCGGACAGGAACAGGTTCTTGGCCAACTGCATCGTGATCGTCGAGCCGCCGCGCACCACCTTGCCGCGCTTGCGGTTCTGCTCGTAGGCACGCTCGATCGCGTCCCAGTCGACGCCGTCGTGGGCGGTGAAGTTAGCGTCTTCGGCAGCGATCACGGCGCGCTTGAGGTGAACCGAAATGCGCTCGTACGGCACCCACTGGTGGCGCAATTCGCCGCTGCGGCCGGCAGCGACCAGTCGCGCCTGCTCGCTCTTCATGAAACTGGTGGAACCGGGATCGAAATAGTTCCACCACAGGATGTGGCCGAAATACCAAAGCTGCAGGCTCAGTACCGCGGTGACCGCCAGCACCACCACCCAGGCCACCAGCTTGAGCAGACTCATGCTGCTGAAGCCGCGCGCACGCGCGAGCAGCCGCACGCCGCGCGAGGCGCGCGCACCGCGGGTGCGGGAACGCCGGCGAGCCATGTGCGCAGCGGTCAGTGTGAATCGGCGGTCAGCTCGGCCCGCAGCGCCGCATACACCTCGGCGGTGTCGGGCCGCACGCCACGCCATAGCAGGAACGATTCGGCCGCCTGCTCGATCAGCATGCCCAAGCCGTCAGCGGCGCGCGCACAGCCGGCGCGCTCGGCCTGGCGCATGAACGCGGTGGGCGCGGCGGCATAGAACATGTCGTAGGCCAGCAGCGCGCGCGCCAGCACGCCGGCCGGCACCGGCAGCTCGGTCGACTGCAGGCCGGTCGAGGTGGCGTTGATGATCACGTCGTAACCGGGTGCCAGGTCGGCGAAGTCGACGGCGCTCAGGCGGCCCGGCTCGATCGGTCGGATGCCATCGATGGGTCGCCCCTCGCCGCTACCCCGTTCGCCCCCGACCACGCTGCGCATGTCGGCGACCAGCGCCCGCGCCTTGTCGGCACTGCGATTGGCGATCGCCAATCGCGCCACGCCGGCCTGCAGCAAAGGCAGCAATGCGCCGCGCGCCGCGCCGCCGGCGCCCAGCATCAGCACCGAACGCCCGGCCAGCGTCACGCGCAGCCGCTGCTCGATGTCGCGCACCAGGCCGGCGCCGTCGGTGTTGTCGCCGACGATCGCGTCGCCGTCGAAGCGCAGCGTGTTGACCGCGCCGGCCGCTTCGGCGCGCGGCGTGCGCGACGTGGCCAGCGTCCAGGCTTCGAGCTTGAACGGCAGCGTGACGTTCAGCCCGCAGCCGCCGTCGCGGCGGAATGTCGCCACCGTGTCGCCGAAGCCATCGAGCGGCGCCAGCAGCCGGCCGTATTCGATGTCCTGCCCGGTCTGCCGCGCGAAGCGGGCGTGGATCGCCGGCGAGCGGCTGTGGGCCACCGGATTGCCGACGACGGCGTAGCGATCGGTCATTTGCGCGCGGCTCCGTCGCCGCTGACCGCGGCGGTTTCGAGCGAATCGTTGGTGAAGGTCCAGGTTCGCACGATCTGCAGGATGTCGCCTTCGCGTGCCATCTCCGGCGTAAACCGCTCATACGGCGCGCCGGCATAGACAATCTGCCGCACCGCGCGATTGAGCACCTCGTGCTTGGACTTGCGATTGATGACGACGTCGACCACGTTGCCGTGCGCGTCGATCTCGACCGTGATGATCAGTGAATCGTAATAGCGGCCGCGCGCCTCGGGCGGATAGCGCTCGGTGCCGATGCGCTCGATGCGTGCCGCCCAGTCTTCGACGTAGCGCGCATAACTGACGCCGACCGCGTTGATGCCGTAGGTCAGTCGCTTGGGCCGCTTGTTGTAATCGGAAATCTGCCGGTCGATCTGCGCTTGCAAGCGCGCTACCACCGCATCGATGTTCTGCCGGTCGCTGCCGTCGGCGGTGCGCGTGGGTTGCAGCGCCGGCTCGTTGCGCGTAGGCATCTGCGGCCCCTGCATCATCGCCATCAGCTTGCGCTGCTGTTCTTCCAGCTCGGCCAGGCGCTGGCGCCGGCGCACCAGGTCGTCGCCGTCTTCGGCGCGCAACTCGGCCGGCAGCGGCGAACGCGCGCGGCCGTGGTCGCGGTCGCCGCCGCCTTCCATGTTCACCTGCGCGGCCACCTCGGGCTTGAGCGGCCGCGCATCGGTGCGCGCATTGAGCAGCACCACTTCGATCTGCGGATCGATCGGCTTGAACTTCAGCGCCTCGGGCGGCGCGAAGCGCAGCATCAGCACCACGCCGTGCAGCAGCACCGACAGCAGGATGGCGCCGGCCAGCGGGTCGCGACGCCACAGATCGGCGGCCGCGCCGCGCAATCGGCCCAGCGCCTGCATCGCTCCGCCGCCCGGCATCGCCATCTGCTGCGCCCCCGTCAGGCCGCCTGCGCGGCCAGCGTGTCGCCACCTTCGCCGAGCTGGCCGGCGGGCCTTTCGGCGAGCCTTTCAGCGAGCCCTTCGGAGGGCCCTTGGGTGGGCCCTTCGGCAGGTCCTTCGGCAAGCCCTTCGTCTGCCCCTGCAGCGAGTCCATCGCCAAGCGCTTCGGTGCGCCCTTCAGCGAGCTCCTCAGCGAACTCTTCGGCAAGCTCGTCGGCATCGGTCGCGAGGGCCGTCGAACCCACTTCGACGAAACGCGCATCGATCGTCAGATCGACTTCATCGGTGCCGAGCACATCGACCACGATCTGCCGGCCCGGCGCCAGCATCGGCAAACTGGCCAGCCGGAAATACAAGGGCGCTTCGACCAGCCGCACCAGATCCTCGCGCACCACCACCGCGTCGATGCGGCGGCGGTTTTCCTGGCGCAGCCAGCGCAGGCACCAGTAGCGCTCCATGCGCTGCTGGAAATCCAGATAGGCCGAATACTTGGCCTCGAACGCCGAGATGATCGAGAACAGCTCGGCATCGTTGTGGCTGAACGGCGGCCGCTGGCCGTCGAGCACCGCCAGCAGCTGACGCTGGTTGACCAGATCGAGATAGCGGCGCAGCGGCGAGGTCGTCCACATGTATTGCGGCACGCCCAGGCCCTGGTGCGGCAGCGGATGCGTCGACATGCGCACGCGGCTGGCCTGTTGCGAGCGATAGATGCCCGGCACGTCGTGGTCGGCCAGCATGCGGCCCCACTCGCTGTTGGCCAGGATCATCATCTCGGCCACGATGCGATCGAGCGGCGCATCGCGCCGGCGGGAGACGATGCGCACGCGTTCTTCGTCGCCGTCGCGGTCGATGTAGAAGTTGAAATCGGACTTGAAGCGCGGCTCGGGCTTGCCGCGCACGCGTTCGCGCTCGGCGCACAGCGCCAGTGTCAACCGCCACAGCACCTGCAGCTCGGCGCCATGGGCGAACGGCGGCACCGCCTCGGCTTGCAGCACGGCTTCGTCCATCGGCGCGTCAATCAGATCGTGGCGCAGGTTGGATGCGACGCGGATGCGCTCGGCACACGAATGGCGCGACACCACGCGCGTGCCGGCGGCATCGAGATCGACGTACAAGGACAGCGCCGGCACGACGCGGCCTTCGTCGAGTGAAAACGCGTCGATCACCGCTTCGGGCAGCATCGTCACCTTCTCGCCCGGCATGTACAGCGTCGACATGCGATCGCGCGCCAGCGCATCGAGCGCCTCGCCGGTGCCGATCGCCAGCCCGGGTGCCGCGATATGGATGCCGATGCGATACCGGCCGTCGGACAGCGTCTGCACCGACAGGCAGTCGTCGATTTCGGTGGTGGTGGAATCGTCGACCGAAAACGGCTGCACCGGCGCCAGCGGCAGCGCGTCGATGTCGGCCTGGAACGGCGCCAGCACGTCGCCCGGCGCGGCCGGCACGAAGCCCTGCGGGAAATATTCGGCGGCAAAGCGCGCCACGTGCAGTTCGCGCGGCGATGCGAACGCCCCCAACCCGAGCAGCAGCCGTTCGGGGCTTTGCTGGGTCAGCGTCAGCGCACGTTCGAACGCCTTCCAGACGGTGCTGTTCTTGTCGGGACGCACCAGTAGATACGCCGCCTGCCGGCGGATCTCGTCGGGCAGGCGGCCGGCGGCCATCTCGGCGGCCATCGATTCGATCTGCTGTTCCTGCTGGCGGCGCCGCTCCAATGCCGCAAGCGCCAGCCTCAGCGTC